>DRQW01000101.1 GCA_011371305.1 Anaerolineae bacterium
CCGGGAACGAAGCGGCTGATGAGCAGGACGACCAGCGTCAAACCACCCCCGACCACCAGCAGCCATCCCGCCAGCCGGGCCAGGTCGGGGAAGGTAAGCCGCCTGAAACGCCGCGGCCCGCCCAGGCGGGTCAGATGCCCCCCCTCGATGGCCAGTTGCAGCCGCTCCACCCCGAATCCGGCCAGCATGGCCATGGCCATGGTGTAGGGGAACACCCAGCGGAACGCGGAATGAAGCTGGTTGTAGCCGGGCAGACCGTAGAAGAGAATGGCGTAGAGGGGCGTTCCGAAGGCGAAAGCCAGGGAGAGCAGGGCCAGCAGGGCGAAACCCACCACGTAGAATCGGCCCGTAGGCGGCCGCACCCAGCCCGGCTTGTCCTTGGGCTGGCGCACCGGCCCGCCCCGCAGCCGTCCCACCACGTCCAGCACCGCGGTCGCGGCAAAGACCAGCGTCAGAATCCCCAGATAATTCGCGCCCTCCACATAATTCTTGATCCCCCAGAACACGGTGTTCACATCCTGGCCGTGCGCATTTTTCCAAACGGTGTACACCTGCCCTGTCCACCAATCGCGGATGACGTGATGTGCGGGATTGCCGTAGAAGTCGGGGATGAGGAAGGTGATGATATGGCGATTGGGCCAGGCCCAGTTCACCACCTGGTCATAACTGACCGAGCCTTCACGGAAGTTGCGGGTGACCAGTTCGTAGAGGGGGATGAACTGGATCGCGCCCAGCATCAGGCCTGTGGCCACCATGAACAGCAGCCATCCGGCGATACGCAATACGGGCCGCCACACGCCCAGACGCCGCCACACGCCGAACAACCGCCAGGCGCTGTACATGGCCCCCACCAGCAGGAAATAGTAAGTGATCTCGATATGCCCGGCCAGCACCTGCATCCCCAGCACCCCTGCGCCCACCACGATATAGGCCACGGGCAGGAAAGGCGTGTTGCCCTTTTCCTCCTGCTTGCGCACCACCATCTCGATGAGGGCCAGGAACAGGGGCAGCAGGGCCGCGCCCCCGATCATCATGGGGAAGACCACGGACGCGATGAAGAAGCCCGAGAACATGTAGGCGATGGCGGAGAACAGCGCGCCCGCCCGGCCGATGCGCAGGATGCGGGCGAACACATACGCGCCCATCCCGGCCAGGGCCAGGGCCAGCCAGGTGTAAATCCCATACGCCACCCACAGGGGGAAGATGTAGTAAACAATGCTCAGGGGAAAGAGCGCGGAATGCTGGCCCGCGGCCAAAAAGGGCTGCCCCGTAAAGAGATAGGGATTCCACAAGGGGAGGACCCGGGACTGAATCGCCTCCCGGATCAACAATTTCCACTCGTAATTCTCCAGCACCAGGTCCGAAAGCAGCGCGTTGTGCGGGACCTGTACCCCCATATCCTGGGCGTAGGCCAACCAGGGCTGGTACTGATAGATGTTATCCGCGGGCAGCAGGGTCTTGCCGCCGAACACCACCGGGCCGAAGAAGAGCAGCGGCAGCAGGAAGATCAGCAGCAGGACAAGGAGATCGCGCTTGAGTTCGGATTTAGTCATGGGGTGATGGCGAATGGAAGGGGCTTTCAGCTACCTTTCCCCCCACGATTCTCTCTCGGATCAATACTCCCCCAATCCGGTGTGCGATTATCCAGGACGGATAAAGAAGCGCATTCACTCCCGATTTCCAACAATTGTTTCGCCAACGCACTTGCTTTCTGCGGGCGCTCTTTTTCGCGCGCCAATTGCTCCCGCAGCGCGCGAGCCACAACCTCGGGTACACTTTCGCCCGTATATTCAGCCAATTCGCGGGCCAGTTGATACACTTTCGGAGAATCCAAGGCTGTCTGCATCATCAATCCTCGCCTAGTGGTTTTCCCCATTATACCACGGAAGCATTGAAGGGCATCATAGTCCTAGGATCCCGCTCCAGGCCATACTGATGGAAGTATTCCAGTTCACCAACCTCATCACGCGTCACGCCCAACCCTCCTCTTTCAATGCGCGGATCTCAAGCCCTCCCAGGCGGTATTGACGACGCAAAGCTTTAATCTCGGCAATCGTTTGTTCGGGAGAGATAGCAGGCGCGGGAGGAACAGGCTGGATGACAGCCATAGGAATATGATGCTTCGTAATGATGATGCGTTCGCCCCTGGCGACGCGTTCCAGGAGTTCATCGAAATGGGTTTGGGCTTCGTATGCACTCACAGAACTTGTCATCTATATCCTCCAGCCATCATCGACTCTTTACCCATCCCACCATCTCATCCAACCCCACCTCCACCTGCTCGCCCGAGTCCATATCCCGCACGGTGGCCACGCCCCGCGCGAGTTCGTCTTCGGCGATGATGGCCGCATAGCGCACGCCCGCCTTGTTCGCACTCTTAAGCTGGGACTTGAGACTGCGGTCGCCAAAAGCCATGACCGCGGGGACGCCCGCGGCCCGCAGCGCGTCGGTCAGCTTCAGCGCGGCCAGCTTGGCCTCGGGGCCACGATGCAGGGCCATGACCACGGGTCGGGGCAGTTCAGGCGGTTGGATGCCCTGGGCCTTGAGGCTGAGCACGATGCGCTCGATGCCGATACCCACGCCCACGCCGGGCGTACGCGGCCCCCCCACCGACTCCACCAGCCCGTCGTAGCGTCCGCCGCCGCAGAGCGCGTTCTGCGCGCCCAGCTCCTCCGCCCACACCTCGAACACGGTGCGCACGTAGTAATCAAAGCCCCGCACCAGGCGGAAATTCACCTGGTAGGGCATATCCAGCGCCTGGAGATACCCCTGCAGCGTGTTGAAATGGGCCGCGCAGTCCTCGCACAGGTGTTCCACGCTCTTGGGCGCGTCCGTCAGCAGGGCCAGGGTGGCCTCCTCCTTAGTGTCCAGCACCCGCAAGGGATTCACCTTCAGACGACGCTTGTCCACCTCGGGCAGCTCATCGTAATGGGCTTCGAAATAGTCCACCAGTTTTTCGATGTAAGGCGGGCGGCAGACGGGACAGCCGATGGAGTTGATCTGGAAGCTGATGTTCTGGAAGCCCAGTTCCTTGTACAAATTATAGGCCAGCTGCATAATCTCCAGGTCAGCCGCGGGGTCTTCCTCGCCCAGTAGCTCCACGTTGAATTGGGTATGCTGGCGGAAACGCCCGGCCTGAGGCTTCTCGTGCCGGAAGAGCGGCCCGATGGCGAAGAGCTTGACCGGTTTGGGCCGGGTGTGCATGCCGTGCTGTACGTACGCGCGCATGATGCCCGCGGTGAACTCGGGCCGCAGGCTGATGTGCGTGCCGTCCAGGTCCTCGAAGCTGTACAGCTCCTTGTCCAGAATGATGGCTGTGCCCTCCTGCAGGCCGCGCAGGAAGAGGCGGGTTTCCTCCAGCACGGGCGTGTCGATCTGCTGGTAGCCGTAGCGGTCGGCCAGTTCCACGGCCTTGCCCAGCACGAAGCGCCAGTAGGGAAATTCTTCGGGGAGAACGTCTTTGAAGCCTTTGAGGGTCTGGAATTTGGGCATGGTGGGAAAAGGAGATCAGGAGGTTGAGAGATTGGGGATTATGAGGCAAGTCATTATACCATTTCGTGGCTGAAACGGGCATGACGTAACAACAGTAAACGAAGCCCATATCTCTCACAGCACACTCGACACAAGCACAGATGCTTCGCAACCCAGATGATTGTCGATCTTTTAATCTGCGTTCATCTGTGCGATCTGCGTTATCCGCGTTTCCAGAATCCATTCAATCCAGCGCCTGATCACATGCGTCGCGGTAGCCGCAGAAACGGCAGCGATTGGGGTCGTTGTGGCTGCGGGGGATGTCGCCATGACGCCGGGCCCAGCGGATATCCTTCAGCGTTGCCAGTAATTCAGTGCGCAGGTCCTCGGTGTAGTCGATGCGCAGGGCTACGTCCGCGTATTTGAGGATACCGTGGCTGGGCCGCACGCCCAACACATCCTCCACCAGCAGACAGTACGCGGCCAGTTGCATCACGTGGGACTCGTAAGGCTCGCGTCCGCGCAGTTGGGTTGATTTCACTTCCACGGGGATGATCTCCCGCCCCTGGCGCACGAGATAGTCGGGTTTGCCGGTGAGGCGATACCGGTTGGAGAAGAGGGGCCGGTCGTTGCGCCGCCATCGGCTGGTATCCGCGTAGATGATCTCCCCCGCGGGCACGCCGCTTTCCTCCCGCTGTTTTCGGGCGACGAGGAACAGAAGCACGCCTGCGATAAGTAAAAGCAAACCAGTTAGAAGCATGGTCTCATCATAATCAGAAAGACGCAAATAAGGGACACGTAAAAGTGTTCTGCAAATTGAACGGCCAACCGCCGTTATTATTTCATCCGTCGAACCCGTACCCGCGTTTCGTCGATAACCCAGATTGAACGAGGCTCCCAAGCCATGTCCCGTTGTAGCAATCTTTCGCAGACACGAATGACATGTTCTGGTCTCAAACTTTTCAAACGCAAATACAGGATGCCATAAAATGGTTGCTGTTGATGAATTGCCAGCGCGCCAAAGTCCGCATCATGCGTCAACACAAATCGTCCCTCCTGATAAGCCCGTTCCAGAATGGCGTGATCAGAGGCCCCAAACCATCCCATCTCTTTGACATCCAGCACATCCAGCCCCTGTTCTCGTAGCCAGAGCACGACGCTCCGAGCGACATTCTCATCAGTAAGCAGTTTGATCTCTCGACACGTCATGCAGCGGCTTCAAGGGATACAATCACTTCATTGTGAAGCGAACGCGCGGCGTACTGCAGGCAGGCACGAATGTCGTCTCTTTCCAGATGAGGATATTCCTGGATGATCTCGTCTTCCATCATCCCGGAAGCCAGCAAATCCAGAATGAACTCGACCGACAGGCGGGTGCCGCGAATGATCGGCTTGCCCCCTAAAATGTCGGGATCGACAGTAATGCGTTCTAGCAATCGGTTCATATCTCGTACCCTCGAAGGCTTTTGTGGCTATTATACCAGGCCAACTGGATAGTGTGCAACGGGACTTGCCGAATCGCCGAATTTCCTGCGTCATGCGTGGTCATCTTGGGATTCGCGCTCTTCCAACCCCTCACTCCCTACGGAGGTTTCCCTTCAGCCGGAGGTTTCAGAAAACGCTCGTTCCCAACAGAATCGCAACAAAAATGAGGAGCATGGCCAGCATGAGGAAGAGGATGGCCAGCCAGTGCAGGGCGCGGGCCCGGACCAGCGTGCGGCTGTGCGCTTCATGCGCCCGCTGTCCCCGGCTCAGCGCCCGCACATTGTGGTTTTCTGCGCCCGTTCGGGCCAGATACCAGGCCCGATTGCAATAGACCCAGTGACCGATCTCACTGGCCGAAATGATTTCATCTTTCCGCATTATCCTGCTCCAACATGCGTTCGACCCGTTGCAGGGCCTGTTCCAGTCTGCGTTGACGCACAGCCACCGTCAGATCGCCGCGGGTGCGCTCCGTCACCCCCCGCACGACGTCGGTCTGACGGCGCAGCCCGCCCGTCAGGGCGTCGGGGAAATCGATGGTCACCAGGGTGCTGTAGATCTCGTCCATCATCGCGAAATAGCCCTCGGCCTCATCCAACCGGTCTTGGCGGATGAGGTCGAGGATGAAGCGGCGCAGCTCGGTCGCGGCCTCGGCCAGCCCGCCCACATACACGCTGGATGGCACGTTCAGCTCCTCGGGCGTGGGTAGCGAATCATGATGGATGAGCGCGTAGACGAGATGGGCCTCAACGACCTCCTTCAGCGCGTCCCGGGTGTAGCCCGCGTAATAAAGGTCGGGATAGTCAGCCAGATCCGCGGTCATCTCCGCGGCCAGCGCGTCCACCTGCGCCAACAGCTCCCAGGCCTTGTTGAACTCATGCCGATGACAGGCGCGGATGCTGAGGGAACAGAGGCGGATGATATCGCGCGAGCGCTTCAGGGCCTCGTCCCGGGCTTCGTTGCGGGCGTCCAGGTCCTGGCGGATGGAATCGATGATGATAGTGAGGTTGTCCATGGGAAATGTTCTGAGACTGAAGTCGGTGCTTCTGGATCATTACCTTGGCGCAGGTGGCCGAGTTGTGAAACGTGATGCGTAATCCGTGATGCGTAGGACTGACCTCACGCATTACGCATCACAACGGTTGCTCCCACGGCCAGCGTCGACCTGATAATCCTTTCACAAAGGACGAAATTTCTCCTTTCAAGACAGCGTCTCCGCCACCAGCTCGGCGATATCCTTGACCTGAAGGCCGTTCTCATCCTGCTTGGAGGCATCGGTAAGCATAGTCAGGCAGAAGGGGCAGCCCACCGCGATGCAGGATGCGCCTGTTTCCGCGGCTTCCTGATAGCGGGTGACGTTCACCGCCCGCTCGCCGTGTTCCTCCTCTTTCCACATCTGCGCGCCGCCCGCGCCGCAGCAGAAGGACTGGCTGCGGCTGCGCTCCATCTCCACGGTCTCGCTGACCACAAAGGAGAGCAGCTCGCGCGGCTCGTCGTAGATGCCGTTGTGACGGCCCAGATAGCAGGGATCGTGGAAGGTCACCGTGGCATCCAGTTCCCGCTTGGGGCGGAGCCGACCCGATTTGAGGAGATCATCGATGAACTGAGAGTGATGGACCACTTCGTAATGGCCGCCGAACGCGGGGTACTCGGCGCCCAGGGTGTGCAGACAATGGGGGCAGGTGGTGATGATTTTCTTCGCGCCCACCTCGTTCAGCGTCTCCACGTTCTGCGTCGCCAGTTCGAAGAAGAGATACTCGTTACCGGCCCGGCGGGCGGAATCGCCCGTGCAGGATTCGCGGTCGCCCAACACGGCGAAATTGACGCCAGCCTCGTTCAGGATGCGGGCCAGGGCCTTGGCTGTGGCCTGCGCACGCATGTCGTAAGAGGGCGCACAACCCACCCACCACAGGTACTCGAAATCGGGATTTTCTTCCACCGTGGGCACGGGCACGTCCAGATCTTTGGCCCAGTTCAAGCGGTCGGAGGCACTCAACTTCCAGGGATTGCCGGATCGCTCCATGCCCGTGAACGCGGTCTGCAATTCATGGGGGAAATCGCTCTCCATGAGCACCTGATTGCGTCGGATGTGGAGGATATCGAACATGGGCTCGTTGCCCACGGGGCAGATCTCCACGCACGCGCCGCAAGTGGTGCAGGCCCACACCGCGGACTCACTGATCGCGTAATCCAGCAAATTCAGCTCCTCTTCACCGCCCGAAGCCAGTAAATCGGCATGGTCATTGATGTAATAGCGCTTATTGATCTCCAGGGCGGAGGGTGAAAGCTCCTTGCCCGTGGTATAGGCGGGACAGACATCCTGACAGCGGTTACACATGATGCAAGCATAGGGGTCCAGGATGCCCTTCCAGGTGAGGTCGGTGAGTTTGGCCGCGCCGAACTGCTCGATACTCTCATCCTCGAAATCAATGGGCTCCAGCGCGCCCAGGGCCGGGCGTTCCGGCTTGACCAAGAAGTTCACTCCCGCCATAATCAGGTGGAAGTGCTTGCTCTTGGGGAAGTAGGGGATGAAGGCTAGGATCAACCCCAGGGCGATCCACCAGGACGCGTGCTGCCAGAAAACCAGGGTTGACTCCGACAATCCCATCCACAACCCACTCACGGCAGAGGCGAAGGGCTGATAAGGATCCCTGTGACCTTCCAGGGCGATGGTGAAGCTTTCTCCCAGAAAACGAAAGCCCACATGGAAGAGAATGAAAAAGCCCACGATGAGAGAATCCTTCTTCAGCCCGCCCTTCAACACCTTCTCATGGAGTTTGATGTTGTCATGAAACTCGAGGTGGGGATCATGGGCCAGGAATCGTCGCACCAGGAAATAGGTCATGCCGATGAGCCCCAGCACGCTGATGACATCCGCGATGAAACGATAGGCGTTCCCGATGAAACCGTTCCCCAAGAACTTAACGGGGAAATAGCCCTGCACCACGTCCCCGAAATTCACCAGAAAATAGAACATGAAGGCCCAGGCTACGAAAGCATGGAACAAGCTGGAGATAGGTCGGGTTTTCCACACGGGCCGCAGGGTCACCCAGTTGACGAACGCGTTCCAGGCTCGTCGTTTGATGTCCTCATCCCCAGGTTCCCCCTGGCCTCGGCGGATAACGAGATACACCTTGTAAAACGCCCAATAACCGTTGTAGAGGGTGGCAAGCACCAGGACGGCGAAGATGATCTTTTCAATGAGGGTGAGCATAAGACACTCCTTGCGACGCGATGAAGGTTGCGGAGATGCCGATTGGAAGTTATGCTACACCAAAATGGGGGGTTTTCGCAAGAAACTTTGTACCCTTTCAACGCGTCGCGTCATGACTACCCGTCTGGGGGTGATGTTTTGTTTGTGCGCAATCCCATCAGTCGGGTTACGGGCCCCAACTGATTCGCTGTCGCGTCCAATCGATCGGCCCGGCGCCAAAGCCAGCTTCGAGGGTGATGATTTTTCGTTGATAGCTACCATCGGCATGCATCACCCAAAGACCCCAGCCGCCATCACGATTCGAAACAAAAGCGATATCTCGGCCATCAGGTGACCAGGTAGGCAGGCCATTATCCCCTTGGGTTGTGAGTTGGCGAAGCTCACCACCATAAGCCGGTACTGAATACACCTGCCACGTACCCGTCCTGTGAGACATGAAAACCACGGTTTGTCCATCGGGTGCGACATCGGGCGCGGTGTCGCTGGCATCGCTAGACAACCTGAGAGGGCTTCCCCAACCATCAGGTACAACCCATATACCACAATTGCCTCCACTACCAGCCCAATAATCGCAACCTTTCCAGATGATTTGCCATTTGGAACTCCACGAAGGATACTCACCAAAAGTAAAACGGGTTGAAGCAAGGTCGTCGTGGATGTTGATGTCTGGGTGAATCCAAATGTGGGGACCGCCTTCCCGGCGGCTTTCAAAGACCACGCGTTGCCCTTCGGGTGAACATGCGGGGAGTGTGTCGGTGGTGTTGGGAAATACTTCCCGTGCCTGACCATTTTCGATGACCATGATGCCTTCCAATCCGGCTTTGGTCCCATCCGCAACCATTCGGCCGCGCGGGTGAAGGCAGAAATCGGGTTGGGTCGCACCGACATAATACGTATGGGAATTAGTCCCGTTCGCATTCACGAGCTGGATCTGGTAATCCTTTAGTCCCGGATTCCAAATGGAATAAGCGATGTGCCCAATCAATGCAACCGGCGCCATTGGCTCCTCGGCCGATGTTGTGGGTGTTTCTTTGCTGGCGACAGGTGGCTTCGTTGGAGAACTACCTGGAGATTTTTCCGCAATCTGGAGATCTTCTTGTTCGGCCAGCCGCAGTTCATCGACGTAAATCACACCGGAGATTGGTTCGGTTTGGGTATTATCCACCACCAGACCGACTAATTTGAGGGGATAGTCGAGTTTGGCATTTCGTTTATGTTGTACAATGTCCACGGGCCACTCACCTTCGGGATCAATAGGTAGATAGAGGGTTTTCCATCCAGTATGATGGATTTGTCCAAAGGTGAATTGCCACACCTCACCATCCGCATCACGCAACCAGAGGTTCAAAAAGGCGTTGTCGTTGTTGCCGAACACTTGGGCTTTGAGGGCGTTCGGCTGGCCGGGGATGGTTACCGATTGTGGACGCATAAGCACAATAAAATGTTCCCCTCGATTTCGGGCACCGGGCAGGTTTTCATATTGTATCTTCAAGGCTCGTTGTCCCTCTGCAGCTTTCTCTCGGGTTCCATACGCCGTCCCGTATTTCTGATCTCCGATAAGCCAGCGCAACTCGTTTTCAAAGTCCAATACCAGATTTGGGTCTGAGGGACGGGTAACCCGTGAGGTGGAGGTAGGTTTAGGTTTTGAGGACGGTTTCCTGGTTGGCGTGGCTGTTGGCTTTAAAACAACAATCAGAGTAGGCGTGGGCTTTGCTTCTGGTGTCGGTGAAGCTGCCGCCGCGCGTACCTGGTTGAGTTTGAAGCTACCAATGATTACCTCAAAAACCTGTTGGAAGGTGGGTTTTTGGGATAAGGGCGCGGCCGCCAAAATCAGGAAGGCTTCATCTTCATGTTGTACGGCTAGCGTCTCGCCAAAAAATATCGCTCCTAGCACTTCCGCCGTTATAGGCTGACGCACGCGGATGATACCATTGATTTCATCTCGGGTACGTACGCCCACTTCAATTTGTTGAAATGCTGTTTCTGCTTCCTGAAGGAGCTCGTCCAACACAACATCGATACTTGCGTGGGTTGCGGATACATTGGATAAATGGCGTACTTGGACGCGTTTCAGTCCATCCACAGATGCGAAGATCACATCCCC
>DRQW01000102.1 GCA_011371305.1 Anaerolineae bacterium
GGCCGCGGCCCGGCTCCAGCCCGTGCCTGTCCCCGACGACGTGCTGGCCGAGGTCATGGATTTCATTGCCAAGCGCCTCTATGTGGCCCTGCGCGACGAAGGCTATCCCCACGACGTGGTGGAAGCCGTGCTGGCCGAACAGGCATGGAACCCCGCGCGGGCGCTGGACGCGGTGGCGACCCTGGCCGAAGCCGTGCAGCAGCCCTGGTGGGAGGACGTGTTCACGGCCTATGCCCGGGCCAAGCGCATCGTGCGCAACCTGGACGCAACCTACGACCTCAACCCCGACGCCTACGTGGAGCCCGCCACCCGCGAACTCCATGCCGCGTACGAGGCCGCGGCCGCCAAACTCGCGGCCAACCGCCACATCGCGGTCCTGGTTCAGATCCTGCGCGACCTGCAAGCCCCCATCAACAACTTCTTCGAAAACGTCCTGGTCATGGCCGAAGACCCGACCCTGCGGGCCGCGCGACTGGCCTTGGTCCAGCGCATCGCGGCCCTGCCCGACGGCCTGGCCGATCTGACGAAGCTGCGGGGATTTTAGCACGCGGCCGGGTTATTGATCTGTGCCCGGTTGCGCGTCCTCCTCATACACCGGTGGCGGGAGCTGCTCCTTCCCCTCCCGGAAGAGGAAGAAATTCCACACCAGGCGACTGATGTCGCCCATGAGGGGATTGCTCATGTCCCACACCACCCAGCCGTATTGATAGACATAGATATCCAGCACGTAGGGGCCTTCGGGGCCATAGATGATGGCCACGTCGCCCTGGGTGTCGGGCGCGTAGCCATGTTTGTGGCCGATGCGGGTGCCCTCGGGCACGCCGTATTTGATCAACCAGCCCAGGGGATTTTGTTCCAGCCATCCGATGAGGTCCTGGCATTTTTCGGGGGAGAGTTTGTCGGGGTAGGCGGCCAGGAGCGCGCCCTTGCCCTCCGCGCAGCGCCCGATCTCGGCCAGGAGAATGCCCATGTCGCGCGGGGTGGTCTGCATGGCCGGGTCGGGATTGGTGAAGTACTCGGGGTTTGTGTTGGCTGGGGTTTGCAAGGGCGCGGGGATGATGTCGCTGTTGTACGGGGTGAGGATGTAGGTGTTCTTCAGCCCAAAATCCTGATAAAATTGATTGACCCGCCGCACGCCCCTCATGAGGTCACGGTCGCCCAGGTGGAACATGAGCGCGTTGGCCGCGGCGTTGCTGGCCGTGGGCGAGGTGACGGTGATGCTAATCCATTTGGTGATGTTTTCGGGCAGGGGCAGGTCGTTGTCCATGTAGGTAAGGAGCATGATGCCGATCTTGACCGTGCTCATGCCCGAAAACACGGTGTCCGCGTCGATGTCGATCTCTTCGCCCGTGGGCAGGAATTGGAAGTAGGCGGCATAGACGCCCGGGAATTGCTCAAAGCGGGCGCGCATGGCCTGCTCCAGGGCCTCGAAACCCGGTTTTTCGTCCTGTTCGGTGATGAGCGCGAAGTGGGCTTCTCGGTCGTAAGGATCGGTGAAACCGCGGAGGATGTTGATCGCGGTCTGGCCCGGCTCGGTGCGCACGCCCGGTTTGCCGGGCGAGAAAGCGAGGGTGCTGAGGCTGTAGGTGGGAGGCAGGGGTTCGTGGTCGTAGGTTTCCGATTGCTCCCGAATCCAGGCCGCGAGTTTCTGCCGGTCGAAGGTGTATTGCAGGGGGATGTCGCGCGGAGGCAAGGTTTGTCCGGTGACGTAAGCGAGGAAGTTCTGGATGGCATACCTGCCCCGGCCATAGGTCTGGGCCTCCGCCACCATGCCCTCAGCATCCACCCGGAAGTCGATGTCCTCGGGCCGCAGCACAAGCCGGTTGTCGCCATGCCAGACCAGGATGGGACGTTCGAAGACCGCGCGTAGGTTGGCGATGGCCTCGTCGGTGGTCTCGCCGCCGATTTTCAGCCCGGCCAGGGTCACCCCGGGCGGGATCGCGTCCCGGGCCCGGGTGTAGTTGACGTAGTACGGGCCGAGGTAGAGGATGAGGACAGCCAGGGCCAGGATAAAGCCCCAGCGCAGGAGTCGAAACATGATGAAACCGGTTATTCCCACTCGATGGTGGCGGGGGGTTTGGAGGTGATGTCATAGACGACGCGATTGACGCCTTCCACTTCGTTGACGATGCGATTGGCCATACGGCCCAGCAGGTCGTAGGGCAACCTGGCCCAGTCCGCGGTCATGAAGTCATCGGTGGTGACGACGCGGATGGCCACCACGTTCCCATAGGTGCGGTAGTCGCCCATGACGCCCACCGATTTCACGGGCAGCAGCACGGCGAAGGCCTGGGATGTCGCCCGATAAAGGCCCGCGGCCTCCAGTTCCTGGATGACGATGGCGTCGGCCTGGCGCAGGGTTTCCAGCCGCTCCCAGGTGACTTCGCCCAGGATACGGATGGCCAGGCCCGGGCCGGGGAAGGGATGCCGCCAGACGATGCGTTCGGGCAGCCCCAGGGCCAGGCCCACGCGGCGCACTTCATCCTTGAACAGAAAGCGCAAGGGCTCCAGCAGCTCGAACTGGATGTCCTCGGGCAGGCCGCCCACGTTGTGATGGGTCTTGATGGTGCGCGCGGCTTGCTCGCGATGGGTGGCCGCGCTTTCGATGACGTCGGGATAGAGGGTGCCTTGGGCCAGGAAGCGGTAGGGCGCGCCCGGGGTTTCCGCCACCAGACGGGCGGCTTCCGTTTCGAACACCCGCACAAAGCGATGGCCGATGCGCTTGCGCTTTTCCTCGGGATCGGTGACGCCTTTCAGGTCTTCCAGGAATTGTTCGGACGCGTTGACCGCGACGAGATGGATGCCGTGGGCGCGGCGGAAGGTGTCGATGACCTCATCGGCCTCGCCCAGGCGTAGCATACCGTGGTCCACGAACACGCAGGTGAGCTGGTCGCCAATGGCCCGATGCACCAGCGCGGCCACCACCGAGGAGTCCACGCCGCCGCTGAGGCCCAAAAGCACCCGGCTATCGCCCACCCGCTCGCGGATCTCATCGGTCATGCTTTCGATGAAGTTGGTGGGGGTCCAGTCGGCTTCCAGCCCGGCCACGTCGAAGAGGAAGTTGCGCAGGATATCCATGCCCTGGCGGGTGTGTTGGACTTCGGGATGGAATTGCACCGCGTAGCGTTTGCGGGGGATGTCGCCGATGATGGCCATGTTGTCGTTGTGGGACGCGCCCAGGGCCGTCCAGCCCGGGGGGAGTTGGTCCACGTGGTCACTGTGGCTCATCCACACGTCCAGCTTGGGGGGCAGGCCGCTGAGCAGAGGCGCGTCGCCCGTGAGCTCGACGATGGTATGGCCGTATTCCCGCGCGGTGGCCGGCGCGACATGCCCGCCCAGGGCCTGGGCCAGGGCCTGCATGCCATAGCAGATGCCCAGCACGGGTTTGCCGCTTTCCAGGACGATGGGGGGGAGAGTGGGCGCGTCGGGTTCGTAGATGCTGGCTGGGCCACCGGAGAGGATGTAGGCTTCGGCCTGCGCGAGTTGGTCTTCGGGCGCGTTCCAGGGGATGAGTTCGCTGTACACGCCCAGATCCCGCACGCGGCGGGCGATGAGCTGGGCGGTCTGGGAGCCGAAGTCGATCACCGCGACGGTGGGAGGACGTTCCATAGTTGAACAGTAATCAAGGAAATGACAGTTAAAACACGGATGAAAGGACACGGATGGGCAAGACCTTTTTCATCTATCCGTGTCACTCCTTATCCGTGTTTTTCACTACGGTTTTCAATGGGGTGGAAGGGGAGGCAGGTAGGGGAGGGGATTGACGCGAACGCGGTTTTTGCGCACTTCGAAGTGGACGTGGGGGCCGGTGGAGCGGCCGGTGGAGCCCACCAGGCCGATCTGCTGCCCTCGCTGCACCCAATCGCCCGTTTTGACCGCGGGGTTGGTCATGTGGCTGTAGAGGGTGACGAGGCCGTTGGGATGGCGGATGATGACGGAGAAGCCGTAGCCGGTGAAGAGCCAGCCCGCGCGCACAACGCGGCCTTCCCCCGCAGCATAGACGGGCGCGCCCCACACGGTGGCAATGTCCAGGGCGGGATGTTTGGCCGAGTAACCCTGGCTGATCCATCCCCGTAGGGGCCAGGCCAGGGTCGTTTCGGGAGAGCGATCGGGTTTGGGAATGTTTACGTCCAGCCGCCCGCCCGGGATGACCAGCTCCTGGCCGGGCTTCAGCCTGTCGCCCGATTTCACCCGGTTGGGCTTGTAGCGGATGATGGCCTCGGGCGAGACGCGCCATCGGCGGGCGATGGATTCCAGGGTCTCGCCTTGCTTGACGGTGTGGATGGCCCCTGGGAAGGGAAGGATGCGCAATACTTGGCCCGGATGGATGACGTCGGGGTTGCGATAGAGTTCGGGATTGCTGTAACGCAGGGTGTCCACATCCAGCCCGAATTGCTGCGCGATGCCCCACATGGTGTCGCCATATTGGACGGTGTAGGTGATGACGCCCGGACGACGGGCTGCGCTGGGGTCCTGCAACATCGCGCAATCATCCACGTTGTCCCAGCGGATTTGGGTTTTATCGGGTTGGGTACAGGGATTGGCCGAGGCGGGCGTGGCCAGGAGGACGAGGGTCGCGGCAAAGAGGAGGAGGGCCCAGCCCGCCAGGGCAAGAGGGCGTATTTTCGATGGCATAGCCGTGATCTTAGCACGTCATCGCTGGAGAGACAAGGATGCACCCAAAAGTTTGGTTTTCGTCCAAACCTATCCTGGCTTGTCGTTGCCTCGAAAGCTGATGCCTGTTACCGCGTCGTGGTGTCGGTGCCATCGGATTGGCCCAGGATCTGTTTTAATGCCCGGACATGGGCATCGAATGCAGCCCGGCCCGCGGGCGTGGCCGCAATGAAGGTGCGGGGTTTGCGCCCCTCAAAGGTCTTATCGATCCGAATATAGCCTGCATCTTCCAGTTTGCGCAGGTGGACGCTGAGATTGCCATCGGTGAGCTTCAGCATCTCGCGCAGGGTAACGAAATTGAGCTGGGCGTCTTCGGGCAGGGCGGTCAGCGCAGCCATGATCTGCAGGCGTACTGGCTGATGGATGATGGGATCGAGTTCGGGCATGGGTCACCTCCCGCTGCGATATATGTAGAGCCCGCTGAGGCCCAGGGTGCCTCCACCCAGGATGGCCATGATGAGATTGGTGTATTCGGGCATGAGCGTGGACGCCAGCACGATGATGACGGTGACGAGGATGCCCACCCAGGCCAGGAAGGACCATATCCACAGGCCCATGACCACATACCCGAACATGGCCATAAGGGCAATGAAGAGGCCCATCTGTTCCGGTTGAGTGGGGATGTGAAACAGGGCGATGATGAGGGACGTGTAGAAGATCCATGCCAGCCAGAAAAGGGCAATGCGGGGGCCATAGCCGGGCACGCGTATCTTCGTCGAGGTGCGCCATCCAATGACAAAGGAAAGCACAAAACCCACCGCGACCAGGGCCATCCAAAGTTTGCCCGCGAGCGCGGGCTGAAGGAAATGTTCTCCCAGATAGCCCAGGAACCAGATCGCGCCCCAGAGCATCATGTAGATGGGGCCGCCGCCTCGGGCCAGGGAGCGCCGAACATCCTTCTGAACTTGTTGGATGGCTTCCAGGGAGAGTTGGGCTTCGTCTTTGGAGATGTTCATGGGGTCCTCCTTTCTTAATTTGAAAAGTACTTTGTATTGCAAAGTAGTTTGAAATAATGATAAACGATTCCATTGGGTTTGTCAAGGGGGGTACGGTGTTGTTTTGGGTTTTTTCAAAGGCATTGGCATGGTGTGATGTTGCAAAAGATGTCTCGCTCCAGCGCCTATCATGTGACAACCTTGGCCGTTTATGCTAAACTTTCCGTGGTTACACAGATCTTTTGACAATTCAAAGGCGTTTTGTTGTATGCGCTAAATAGGTTCGATCAACGATGATGCAATGAATTTCCCGAAAATGCTTCGTGCCCGCTTCCGTCCTGAAAGGAGGAGAAAAATCTCGAAGCGTACGGTTTTCATCCTCATCTTCGTCGGTGCCGTGGCCGCGATCCTCACCGCGTGTGCGGGGCCGGGGGGTGGCGATGAAGCCGGTACCGCGGGGACCGTGAAAATCGGCATCAACGCCCCATTGACAGGCTCAATCTCCAAGGTGGGAGAGGGGACCAAGTTTGCCGCCGCCATGTGGCTGAAGGATAATCCGGTGCTGGAGGTTGGTGGAAAGCGATACAAGGTGGCGTTGATCATCGAGGATAATGAATCGAACGCGGAATCGGCAACCAAGGCGAACGTCAAACTCATCACCCAGGACCAGGTGCTGGTGATTGTCGGGCCGCAATTATCGAAGCAGGCCGTGCCCGCGGGCGGGGTGGCCAATGACCTGAAAACCCCTATGATCAGCCCATGGTCCACCAATCCAAATACCACCAGGGATCGCCCCTGGGTCTTCCGCACGCCCTTCCTGGATGCCTTTCAGGGGTCGGTGTTGGCAAATTTCGCCACCCAAGAGTTTGGCGCCGAGCAGGCCGCGGTGCTCTACGATGTGGCCAGCGATTATCCCAGGGACCTGGCCGAGTTCTTCAAGCAGGCCTGGGAAGCGATCCACGGGCCCGGTTCGGTGGTCGCGTTTGAGCCCTTCACCACCGGGGCCACCGACTTCAGCGCCCAGCTCATTAAGATCAAAAATTCCGGTGCAGATGTGCTTTTCTTGCCCCAATACTACAACGAAGTGGCTCTCATTGTGCCCCAGGCCCGTCAGTTGGGCTGGGAGAAACCCATCCTCGGTTCGGATAGCTGGGGTTCGGCCGAGCTCATCAGGCTGTGCGGCGAGCCCTGCTATGGGAGCTTCTTCAGCACCCACTATGTGGCCAAGGGCGCCCAAGGCGCGACCAAGGCGTTCATCGATCGCTACAAGGAAAAGTATGGCTATGTGCCCGATGATGTGGCCGCGCTGACCTGGGACGCGATGCATATCGTGAAGAAAGCCATCCTGGACTGCGGCAAGCTCACGGGCGAGATCGAACGGGATCGGCAGTGTGTGCGCGATGCCATGGCCAACATTAAGGAGTTCGATGGCATCACGGGCAAGATGAGCTTTAACGACCAGGGGGATCCCATCAAGTGCGCGGTCATCGTCCAGATCAGCGATCAGGGCGAGTTCGAGTTCTATAAGCAAGTTTGTCCCGAAGATATGAAGTAGGCGCTTCATGCGGTCACCAGGTCAACATTCATTGGAGCCCAACCTATGTCATCTTTCACCAATTTCGCGATCATCGATCTTGACGCCATCGCCCACAATGTGGCTGCGCTGAAAAAGCGGGTGGGATCGGATGTGGCGCTGTGGGCGGTGGTGAAAGCCAATGCTTATGGTCATGGCGCGGTGCCAGTGGCCCGCGCGGCCCTGGCCGCGGGCGCATCCCGCCTGGCCGTGGCCCGCATCCGCGAGGGCATCGAACTGCGCCAGGCCGGGATCGATGCCCCCATCCTGGTGATGGGCTACCATCTGCCCACGGAGGCCGCGGCCGCGGCCGCGCACGACCTGATCATGACCGTCAATGATGTGGCTTTTGCCCGCGCGCTGGACCATCAGGCCCGGGACGCGGGCAAGCAGTTGCCCATCCACGTCAAAGTCGATACGGGGATGGGGCGCTTCGGCGTGCTCCCCGAGGAATTGCTGGGGTTCCTGGAAGCCCTTGCCCGGCTTCGGCATCTGAAGCTGGAAGGGCTTTGGACGCATTTTGCTACCGCGGATGAGGCGGACAAGGATTTCGCCCGACGGCAGTTCGCCATGTTCCGCTATGCCGCGTTCCTGGCCCGTGACCGGTTCGACATCCCCCTCCTGCACGCGGCCAACAGCGCGGCCATCCTCGACCTGCCCGAAGCCAATCTCGACGCGGTGCGGCCCGGCATCGCCCTGTATGGCCTCTATCCTTCCCCCGAAGTGAGCCGGGAGGTGGCTTTGCGCCCCGCGCTGACCCTGGTCAGCCATGTGGGGCGGGTGCGCACCCTGCCGCCCGGGGGCAGCGTGGGTTATGGCCGGACCTTCATCGCGCGCGAGGCCACCAGCGTCGCCCTGCTGCCCATTGGCTATGGCGATGGCCTCCATCGGTTGCTTTCCAACCGGGGCCAGGTGCTCATCCGCGGGCAGCGCGCGCCCATCCTCGGACGGGTGAGCATGGATAACATCGTGGTGGATGTGAGCCACATCCCAGGGGTGCAGGAAGGGGATGAGGCCGTGCTCATCGGTCGGCAAGGGGAGGAGGCCATCACCGCGGAGGAAGTGGCCGCGTGGGCGGAGACCATCAATTATGAGGTGACCACCGCTCTCCTGCCCCGTGTTGCGCGCGCCTATCGTCCATCGCGGACATGAACGAATCCCTCGGAATTGCTCATGACTCCCGCTGGATGCTATACTGTTCCGAAAATAGATTTGGTAGACCGGGAAACCGGTAGACCGGTAGACCGGGGGAGGAGCGAGTTGGCCTGATCTCCCTGGTTTTCTGGTTTCCAGGCATACCGGGCTACCGCCCACCATTGGGCGTGAAACGTGATACGTGAAACGTGAGAACTTACGCATCACGCATCACGGAATCGGCTTCCCCCACCAACCTGGCCGTGAAGCATTGGCATCGGCTCAACCTCACGCCAAGACGCAGAGCCGCAAAGAAACACTTCCCTCCCACCTACCTTTCCGTCCCCCACCATGCTATTCCCCGAATCCCCCAAACCCATCCGTAATCCCGCGCCCCTGGAACGGATCCAGGGGCTCACTTCGAAACAGATCGACGACCTGAAAGCCCATTGGATCATCAGCATCCAGGAATTCCTGGCCCTGAGTGAACTGCCATCCACCCGCAAGGGGTTGGCGAGATTGTTAGGCATGGCAGAAGATGCCCTGGAGCCCGTGGTGCGGTACGCGCGTAGTCAGTTGGTGCAGATGCGTGGGGAGGAAGAGGATGACGACGCCCTGGACACGGTGGCATATGCGGGGGGCGCGCTGGAGTTGCCCCCGGCCATGCGGGCCGAAATCCCATACGAGCGCATCCCCTACGAGGCGCCCCTTCCGCCCGCGCTGAGTTATGCCGACGAATTGCCCCCCATCCGCAACCAGGGCGCACGCGGCACATGCGTGGCCTTTGCGGCCGCGGCCGTGCGCGAATTCCTGGAAATCCAGCAGCAGAAACGCCTGGGCAAAAAGCCCAAGCTCAACCGCATCGATATTTCCGAGCAATTCATCTACTGGTGGTGCAAGGAGCGGGATGGGCTACCCACGGTGAGCGGCACCTATCCTTCCCTGGGGATGAAATGCCTGCTTGAAGTGGGCGCGCCACCCGAGCGAACCTGGCCCTACAATCCCCGACCCCAGCCAGGGGATGAGGGGCAAGGCCCACCCCCGAAAAAAGCCCTGGCCGAAGCGGAACGCTTCCGCATCGGCCGCATCATCCACCTGCGGCCCGATGACATCGAAAGCATGAAGGCCGCGCTCCTCCAGCGCCATGCCGTCATGATCACCATCCCCATCCTCCCCTCCTGGTTCCACAGCCGCACCACGCGCCGGTTTGGCAAGATCAACCTGCCCTTACCCGAAGAACAACCCATCGGCGCCCACGCGATGGCCCTGGTGGGCTATGTGGATGATGAAGAGGCGCCCGGAGGTGGGTACTTCATCTTGCGGAACGCGTGGAAGCCGTGGGCGCTGAGGAATCCGCTGGGGCCCGGGCTGGGCACCATCCCCTACGAGTTCATTCGCAAGCACAACAGCATCGCGGATGTGCCCCTGCCCCGGGTGACCGCGGATGTGTTCATTCGGGATAACGACGCGGACAGGGGTGCGACCCCCAGCCGGGGGCTGACGTTCAACAGCCCGGATATCTGGGTGCGGCGGGCCAAGGACGGCGGGGAAAGCCATCAGCCGCCCGTGGTCGGCGAAAGGAATTGGATCTATGTGCGGGCGTGGAATCTGGGCCCGGAGCCAGCCACCCAGGTGCGGGCCGAGGTGTTCACCGCAGTGCATTCCCCCTCCATCTGGCCGGAGATGTGGGAGCGGGTGGGGGAGGTGGCGCTGGGCGAGATCGCGGCGGGCGCGTCCGCGGTGGCCGCGCTGGCCTGGACGCCCCAACGCCCGGACCAGGGCCGCATCCTGGTGCGCCTGCATTCGGCCGAGGACCCCGCGTTGCATGCATGGGCTGTGCGCTACGATAACAACATCGCGCAGAAGAACGTGGTCCATGTACAGGCCCGGCCAGGGGAGACCGTCCAGCTTACTTTTCCCATCTACGGCCTGCCCGGCCAACTCACCCTGCGGCGGCTGCGGGTGGACCGTTCGGGTTTTCGCCAAGGGCGCATCGCGCTGCGCATCGACCGGGCGCATCCCTATCGCAAACGCAAGCCCATCAACGAGGATGTGGTGCTGCGGCGGTTGGCGGATCAGGCGACCGAGACCCGTCTGGCCACCCTTACCATCCGCATGAAAAAAACCGCCACCCCGAAGGATGGCGGTGCCATCATCATCAGTCAGAGCTATCGCAAGGCGCTGGTCGGGCGGATGATGGTGGTGGTGGAGGTCATTTCGCCCGCAGAAGGCGCAGGCCGTTGAGCACCACGATGATGGTGCTGCCTTCGTGGCCGATCACAGCCAGGGGCAGGGAAAGCCCCACGGTGAAGGTGGTGATCACCAGGGCGATGATCACGGCCACGGAGAAAGCCAGGTTTTGGTAGATGATGGCTCGGGCTCGGCGGGCCAGGCGGAAGGTGAAGGGCAGCTTGCCCAGGTCATCGGCCATGAGCACGATGTCCGCGGTTTCCATGGCCACGTCGGTGCCCGCGGCGCCCATAGCCACCCCCACATCGGCCAGGGCCAGCGCGGGCGCGTCGTTGATGCCGTCACCCACCATACCCACCGCGCCATGGTCTTGCAGGCGACGGATGATCTCCACCTTATCGCCCGGCAGCAATTCCGCGTAAACCTCATCCACGCCCAATTGTTGGGCGATGTGCTGGGCTACGGGTTCATAATCGCCGGTGAGCATGGCGATGCGCTTGATGCCCAGACTGCGCAGCGCGGCGATGGTCTCGGCCGCATCCTCCCGGGGGAGATCGGCCACCGCGATGACCCCAAGCAAATCCCCACCATCCAGAACAAAGATGGTCGTCTTGCCCTCTCGCTGCAAAGAAAGCGCGACCTCGGGGATGGGCGCTTCGCGATGCCCGTTGCCCATCTCCCGCACGATGCGATGGCTGCCCACGATGAGCTCGCGGCCCGCGATCTGGGCGCGCACGCCTTTGCCGGGGATGGCCCGGAACGCCTCAGGTTGGGGGACATCCAGTTGGCGTTTGCGGGCTTCTTCCACGATGGCCTGGGCGATGGGATGTTCGGACCGCATCTCAGCGGCTGCCACCAGCCGCAGCAATTCATTTTCCCCCAGGCCATTCAGTGCGATCACATCGGTGACTACGGGGCGGCCATAGGTGAGGGTGCCGGTCTTGTCGAAGGCCAGCACGTTCACCTTAGCGGTGTTTTCCAGATGCACGCCCCCTTTGAAAAGGATGCCGTTGCGCGCGCCCGCGGCGATGCCCGAGAGCACCGAGGCCGGGGTGCTGATGACCAGCGCGCAGGGCGAGGCCACGACCAGCAGGGTCATGGCTTTGTAGAAGACATCCTGGAAGGGCATGCCGAAGCCGTAAGTTCCTGCCAGGATGACCAGCCCCACCGAAATCAGCACGCCCAGCGCGTAGGGGTGGGCGAAGCGGTCGATGAGGCGTTGGGTGGGCGCGCGTTGGCTTTGGGCCTCGGCCACCATCTCGATGATCTTGGCCAGGGTGGAATCCTTGGCCATCTTGGTCACGCGTACATCGATGGCCCCATCCAGATTCATCGTCCCCGCGAAGACGTCATCCCCCGGGCCTTTGTGCACCGGGGCCGATTCGCCCGTGATGGAAGCCTGGTTCACCAGGGTTTCGCCCTGGAGCACGACCCCATCCAGGGGGATTTCTTCGCCCGGGCGCACGATAACCACTTCACCTACCTGGACTTCCTCCACGGGCACACGCACCTCGTCCTCCCCGCGGCGCACCGTGGCCTCGTTGGGCCGCAATTTGGTCAGGGCTTCCACCGCGCTGCGGGTGCGGTCCATGGCATAATCTTCCAGGGCCTCGGCCAGGGTGAAGAGGAAGAGCAGGGTCGCGCCCTCGGCCCATTCACCGATGAGCGCCGCGCCCACGGCCGCGGTGATCATCAGGAAATCGATGTTCAGATGCCCGTGCCGCAGGTCCTTCAGGGCTTCTTTCAGGCCCTGATGGCCGCCCGTGAGATAGGCCAGCACGAAGAAGAAGATGGGCAGCCAGGGCGCGGCGGGCGCGAGCTCAAAGCGTTCGATGGCCACACCCGCGAGCAGGAAGAGCAGTGTCAGCGCGGCCCAGATAAGCCCCTGGTTGCGTATCCAGAAGGGCGCGCGGGCTTTCTCCTCCTCCAGGGGTGGGAATCCTTCCGCTTCCAGTTTTTGCACTACGGTGGCCAGGCCCTCCCGGTCGCGATAGCGGATGGTCACGGTATGGGCCACGGGGTTGATGGCCACGCGGAACACCCCCGGCGTTTTGCTCAGGGTCTCTTCCAGGGAGTTGTTGACCACCCGATAGAGGGAGGAATCCACGTCCACGATCTGGCGGCGGACGCGGCGGCTGAGCTTGAGGCCCAGGTCTCGGGCCACGCCGTCCACCACTTCCGCAGCGATCCGGGCGGGGTCATATTTCAACGACAACACGCCCGTAGCCAGATCCACGGCCACTTCGGCGATGCCATCGTGCTTTTGCAATGTATCGATCAATAGCTGCGCGCTCTCTTCCGCAGCTTTGGGGTCTTCAGGGAAAAGGATGGGGATGTCGAGCTGTTTTTCTACCATGATTGCGGCTTTGAAAATAGCATGATCGTCGGTGGCGAAAAGATCGTCAGACCTACGTTGAGCAACTCTGCCATGGTGCGTATTGCGTACTGCGTATTCCGTCCAATCGTCGCCACGCAATACGCAATACGGAATACGAGATCAGCTTCCCGCGCCAACCCGGCGCGAGGCGTTTTCATCCGTATCTGCCGCGGGCCCATTCCATGGAACTTTTACGCATCCCTTTGGCATTCAGGACACACGCCGTAGCCCTCGATGTGGAAGCTGGTGAGTTTGAATTCGGTCTGTTGGTCGATCTCCTGCATGACTTGATCGAGATTATCGAGGGAGACGTCGTAGATGCGGCCGCAGCGGGTGCAGGTGAGGTTCACATGGGGAGTGATATCGGTTTCGTAGCGCACCCCCGCGCCGTTGCCCGCGGGCAGTTCGATGATCTCTCCCACCTCCTTCAATACGGCAACCGTGTTATAAACCGTGGCCCGACTGATGGTGGGAAATTGCGCCTTGACCGCGTGGTAGATCTCGCTGGGGGTGGGGTGGGAGCGGGTTTCGGCTAGGAACTGGCACACCGCCATGCGTTGGGGGGTGATGCGGTAGTTGGCCTTGCGCAAGGCTCCCAACATGGCCTCGTAACGGGATTGAACGTGCGCGTGATGGGATGTAGAAAGCGTTTGGGTAATCATGGTAACTCCAAGAACAATTCTAAACTTTGAATGACTCTAAAATTATAACTGGTCTAATTTTCTTTGTCAAGACGGGGAGATCATCCACGTGCGTTTTCGAATCAACGCGTACGGCAACGAAATGGATCCGGTCTCCTCCTCAAGGGTGTCCCATGAAGTTGGCGTCATCCGGCCGACTGAAGTCATGCCCCTTGAGTCCTGCGGCCAATAGACGGCCACTGCCGTCCAGAATCACGCCAACCAATGGTCGCCGAAGGGCGACCACCGACGCGAAGCGCCTGAAGAGCCCGAGTTTACTCGGCAAGTGTCTGCCAAGAATTTGGGACGTACCCCCTTCTCAAAACTGGGTTGCAACCTTGGGGAAGGTGTAGTATATTTCATTGGGGGAAAGGAGCTATCGTGGTACGTTGAAAGGGAGAGCAGACACCACGCGCGGCCGCGCGCCGATACGGACGAAAATTGTGGGCGGTAACCCGGTACACCTGGAAACCAGGAAACCAGGGAAACCGGGCCAATCTGCTCACCTTCCCGGTCTACCGGTCTACCGGTTTCCCGGCCTACCGAA
>DRQW01000103.1 GCA_011371305.1 Anaerolineae bacterium
CCGATGCGGAACACGAACTGGCGGATGCCGATAAGGGCTTCCAGACTGCCCGCGGCCAGCAAGGTCAGCAGCAGGGGGAGGCGGTGTTTGGGCGTGAGAAGCTGTGCGCCCAGCCAGTAGACCACCGCCACCTCGGCCCACTTCACCAGCTCGGGCAGGGCCGCGGTCAGGCTGCGGGCGGCCAGGGTGGAGTAGAGCAGAATGGTCAGGAAGGGGAGGATGAGCCAGAGCAGGGGCGCGGGACGACGTCGCTGGAACCCGGCGGTGAAACGCAGGAACCAGGCGAAGAAAGCGGCTCCCACCAGCAGGTCGGTGGGGCCGATGGATGCCGGGCCCAGGGGGACGCGGGTCACCGCGCTGAAAGGGATGACCAGAGCCAGGGCGTAGAGGCCCAGCACGGGCCAGCGCAGCAACGCCAGCGCAAATCCCAACCCTGCCAGCAGAGCGACGCCCAGCTTCAGAGGCAGAAAAGCCAGCAGCGCGGCCAGCGCCAGCATGATAAGCGCATAGGCCGCGTATTCCCGCCAGGGCGCGGGGTGCGTGGAGGGTGAGGAGAGCATGGGGCGGTCAGTCATCAGTCATCAGTGAACAGTAATCAGTCCAACGCAATGCTATTTTCGCCGCAGCATCAGCGCCTCCGTCTTTTCGGCCATGCGTTGGGCGGTGAACTCGCTCCGGGCGACTTCCTGGCCCGCGCGGCCGATGCGTTCCCGCAACGCCGGGTCTTCCAGCAGCATCCGCACCCGCTGGGTCAGGGCCACCTGGTCGCCCACGGGCACGATGAATCCCGTCTCGCCATCCCGGATCATGTCTTCCGCGCCTGCGGCGTCGGTGCGCACGACGGGCACGCCCATCTGCATGGCCTCAATAGCCACCAGGCCCAGGCCTTCGTTGTCCGACGGAAAGACGAACGCGTCTATGGCCGCGAAGACCTCGGACACGTTCTCCACCCAGCCCAGGAATACCATGCGTCCGGTCTCTTCCAGGGGCTGGGCCAGCTCGTGCAGACGGCGCTCGTAGCTGGCGGGCGCGCCTTGGGGCCGATGCCCGGCGATGAGGAATCGGGCCTGGGGGAAGCTGTCCGCCAGGGCCAGGGCCGTGCGGATGAACATATCGTGGCGTTTGTTGGGGGCTAAAGAGCCCACCGCGCCTACGACCAGCGCGTCCTCAGGCCAGCCCAGGCGGGCTTTCAGGGCCTCGCCCGACGCGTGGGGATCGATGCGGTCTGCGGGCAGACCATCGTGGATGACCACGGCTTTGGGCGGGGAGCCCAGCCCTGCTTCCACGGCTTGCGAGATGCAGATCACCCATTCGGCGAAGGCGTAGGCCGCGCGCTCGTTCATGCCCATGCGTCGTTCCCGCCGCAGATGCCACCACATGGGGACGCCTGCCAGCTTCGCCGCGGGCCCGGCCAGCACCGCGGCTCGGGTGCTGTTGGCGTGGATGCCGATGGCGTTTCGCTCGCGGGCCAGGCGGGCCAGGTCGCGTATGTGAAAGGCAAGTGCGGGCGCGGCCAGGGCCTTTTGCACCTTGCCCATGCCGCCCTTTTTGCTCTCCATCCGCCGCCAAATGCCGGGCGCAGGCAGGATCACCGTCTCGATGCCCGCTTCCCGGGCCCGCTGGGGCAAAATCCCGTCGCCCGGAGCCACGAACACAGGGTGGATGCGCTGCAGATGGGTCATCAACCATACCAACACCCGCGCCGCGCCGTAGAAGCGATAGTAGTTGGATTCGTAGAAGAGGACGGTGGGCTTTTCGGGCATGGGGGGAATGGTCAATGGCTAATGATGGAGATGAGCAAGAATGTGAGTTGGGTTGAGGGGCTTGGAACTGGGACGTTTGGCAAGAGGACGGCGATAGGGTAAAATAGACGTATGGAGGATGCTGATGACAATCGTTGTAAAAAGTGCAAAAGAGAATGAAATCTCTTTGCCCCAATGGTTGATGGAACGCCTGGATTTGAAAGAAGGCGAGGTTGTCAAGACCGTTATCGAAGGTGATTCTTTGCGTCTGACGCCTGTGGATCGTTTTTTGGCCTTGCGAGGCGCTTTACGGGACGATGAGGATTTTGACGCTGCATTAGAAGAACTTGATCAAGTCTGGCGAGCATGGCAGCTTCCCGATATTGCTTAGACACCGGCGTTTTGATCGATTTTCTCAAAGGGCGAGAGCCAGGAGCTTCTGTCGTTGAGAAGATCGTCAAGGAAAGCGCTTGTTTTGTCGCTTCTGTGACGGTATATGAATTGCTGTTTGGGGTGGCCCGGGCGCAACGAGAAATCGGGGAAAGCGCCCTGTTGGGAGTGATGACCATTTTGCCATTGGATGGTCGAACTGCTGCGCGGGCTGCATCACTCCATGTCGAATTGATTCGTCGTAATCAGGACATTGGCGTGAAAGACGTGTTCATTGCGGCCAGTTGTTTGGAACATGATTTGCCTCTGGTTACCAAGAATATCAAGCATTTTCGACGGATTCCGAGGCTGAAGGCGCTGACGCCGGAAATGGCGCTTTCTTCCTAACCCGAAAAGTGTTGCGTAGAGGAAAGCTGATCAATGAATCTCTGTAAGCTCTGTGAAGCTCCAAAGCAGCTCTGTGGGCTCTGTGTAACACTGATAAGGTGTTAATTCAGGGGAGGACTTTGCCGGGATTGAGGATGCCGCGGGGGTCCAGGGTCTGTTTGAGCTGACGCATGACTTCGATGGCCAGGCCGTGTTCTTTGGCCATGAATTTGCGTTTGCCCAGACCCACGCCGTGCTCGCCCGTGCAGGTGCCCTCAAGCTCCAACGCCAGGCTCACGAACGCGTCGTTGAAGGCTAACGCCCGGTCACGGGCCTCGAGGTCGTCGGGCGGGTAGAAGACGATGGTATGGATGTTGCCATCCCCCGCGTGGCCCAGCAGGCTGCCCACGACGCCCATCTCCTCCATGAGCGCGGCGGTGCGGGCGATGAGTTCGGGGTAATGGGAGATGGGCACGGCCGCATCGCCCACCAGGAATTTCTGGCCCGAGAAGTAGCGCACATGGGCTTCGAAGAGATGGTGCCGCGCGTGCCAGATGCGGGCCCGTTCCTGACGACTGACGCCGGTCTCGAACCCTTCCGCGCCATGCTCCTGACAGATATCTCGCACCAGTTCCAGGCTGTCGTGCAGCGCGGCCTCGTGGCTGGATGCGAATTCCATGAAAAGGGTGGGCTGTTCGGGAAAGTGGGGGATGTCGGGGTCGGTGTTGAGGATGCGCATGGCCGTGGCGTCCAGCAACTCCAACGCGGTGGGGTCAAGGCCCGAGCCGATGATGTCGAACACGGCCGCGGCCGCGTCGGCCACCGTGGGGAAGCGGGCTACGGCCGCGCTGACGTGGGCGGGGATGGGCGCCAGTTTCAGGGTGGCCTCGGTGATCACGCCCAGGGTACCTTCGGAGCCGACGAAGAGATGGGTGAGGTCATAGCCCGCGCTTTGCTTCACCGAACGGGAGCCGGTGCGGATGACTCGGCCATCGGCCAGGACGACCTCCAGGGCCAGAACGTTGTCCCGGGTGGCGCCGTATTTCACGGTGCGGATGCCCGCGGCGTTGTTCGCGATCATGCCACCGATGCTGGCATTGGCGCCGGGGTCGGGTGCGAAGAAGAGGCCGTAGCGGGCCAGGATTTTGTTCATGTCCTTGTACAACACGCCCGGCTGCACCGTCACCTGGAAATCCCGCTCGTGGATGGCGAGGATTTGGTCCATGCGGCTGAAGTCCATGACCAGCCCGCCCTGGACGGGGATGGGGTTCCCCTCGATGCTGGTGCCCGCGCCCCAGGGGGTGACGGGCACGCGCGCGTCGTGGGCCAGGCGCAGGGTCTGGCTCACCTCCTCGGTGGTCAGGGGCCAGACCACCACGTCGGGTAGGTGGGGGTCGTGGGCGGATTGGTCGCGGGCGTGTTGTTCCCGCACGGCCCGGCTGAGGCTGATGCGCTCGGGCGGGTAGAGGGATTGCAGTTGGGTGAGAAAGTCGGTTGGCAGGGACATGGGGCTGTAAGCAAGAAGTATTCAGTGTTCAGGGCCATGCGGCATTGGGCTTTGTTGCCACAGAAGGCGATACGAGCGGCGGTTTGTTGAAAGGGATGAAGATGTGAGTCGCAAGTGGCAGGTAGCAGGTGGCAAGTAGCAGGTGCGCCCGGTACGACCTGCCACCTGCAAACCTGCATACTTGCAACTTGCCTTAGCGCCTTAGCGACTTTGCGTGAGATCGATTGTCAAAGCAAACTCTGGCTGAGGCCTCCATCGATCTGGAGGGCGACGCCGTTGAGATAGCTGGCCCGGCCTGAGGCCAGGAACGCGACCACGGCCGCGAATTCGTCGGGGCGGCCCATGCGGCGGGCGGGGATGGCCGCGGTGATGCCTGCTTCCACATCCTCGGGCGTGGTCCCGCGCGTCTCGGCCAGCCTTGTCAACAGCTCGCTCACCCGGGCGGTGCGGGTCCAGCCGGGCAGGACCGCGTTGAAGGTGACGCCCGTGTGGCCCAGTTCATTGGCCAGGGTTTTGATGTAGCCGATGACGCCGGCCCGGGTGGCGTTAGAGAGAACCAGGTTGTTCAGCGGTTGCTTGGCCGAGATGGAGGTGATGGCAATGACCCGGCCCTGGTCCGATTGCTTGAGGTAGGGCAACGCTTCGGAGACCATGCGTACGGTGGAGAGCAGGTTGAGCTCGATGGCCGCCTGCCAGGCCGCGTCGTCGAAGGATTCGACCGGACCCGAGGGCGGGCCGCCCGCGTTGGTCACCAGGATGTCCAGCCTACCGCCGTAGTGCATGACCGTCGTCTGGATGAAGTGACGGCAGCCTTCCAGGGTGCTGAGGTCGGCAACGATGGGCAGCACGTCGCCACCAGTGGCTTTCTGCAGTTCATCGGCCGCGGTCTCGATGCGGGCCTGATCCCGGCTGCAAATGGCGACATGCGCGCCTTCCTTCAACAGCTCCAGGGCAACGGCCTTGCCCAGGCCCTTGCTGGCCGCAGCCACCGCGGCGATGCGTCCTTGGAGTTGCAGATCCATGGTGAGCTCCTGTTCCGAAGATGGCAATGCGTTCGTTTGCAAAAAACTCGAACCCACGTTGAGCGAGACGGCAACGGGCGTGATGCGTGAAAACGTGAAACGTGAGGACCTTACGCATTACGCAGCACGGATTTGGCTTTCCGCGCCAACGACAGGTAGCGATTCGTCGAGATGCATCGAGATTCATTCTATCTCAAAAACGTTCATGAGCCTAAATCGGGACAAAATGTCCTGGTAAAGTCAGGACGCGGGCCTCATGACACGGGAATGGGAAGATCGTAAGATGGGCGTGCAAGGGAAACAGTTTTCTGTTTTTTCGACATCATCTCTGTTTTTCAGGAGGATAGCCGTGAGCAAGATATTGAAATGGCTTGGCATAGCGCTGGCAGGACTGGCGGGTTTGTTGATCGTAGCCGCCGCGCTGGTCTTCTTCCTTAGCGAAAGTCGCATCAACAAAACCTATGTGATTTCGGTGAACACCGTTCCCGTTGGCGCGGATGCTGAGACCCTGGCCCGAGGCGAGCATCTGGCCATCACCCGCGGCTGTACCGATTGCCACGGCGCCAATCTGGCGGGCGGCGCGTTCATCGACGATCCCGCCATTGGGCGGATCTCTGCCAGCAACCTCACGTCGGGCCGGGGCGGGGTTGGCAATCTGTATCGGGATGAAGATTGGGTGCGGGCCATTCGTCACGGCGTGGGGCCCGATGGTAAGCCTCTGCTCTTCATGCCCGCGCAGGAATTCTACTATCTCAGCGATGAGGACCTGGGCGCGCTCATTGCTTATCTGAGAACCATCCCACCCGTCGATAATGTGCCACCTGAGGACGCGGTCAGGCCATTAGGGCGTATCCTGTTCCTGGCCGGGAAATTTCCCCTCATCCCCGCGGAGATGATCGATCACGACGCACCTCGGCCCGAAGCGCCCGAACCCGGCGTCACCGTCGCGTACGGACAATATCTCGCGGTGGGTTGTGCAGGGTGTCATGGGCAGGATTTTACAGGCGGGCCCATCCCTGGCATGCCGCCCGGCACACCCCCGGCCGCGGACCTGACCCCGTCCGGCCATGTGGCCGATTGGAGCGAAGCAGAATTCATCGCGGCCATGCGCACGGGCGTGAGCCCCGACGGCCATGAGATCAGCCCGGTCATGCCCCTGGACGCGGTCGGAGCCATGACCGATGACGAGCTCAAAGCCATTTGGCTCTTCTTGCAATCGCTGCCTTTAGGTGCTTAGCGCACGCCTAGAAATTAAACTGAAGTCATTGTCGAAGCGCTTTTCCATAACGACAACCTGCTCAGTTCGTAAGAAGCTTGCAAACCCTCCAAAATGCGCTGCGCCCGGGCAAGATGAGAGGCGGAAGCGGAAGGGGGGGAATGAAGAGCCAGTTCGAGATAGCCGCGTCCCTCTTCATAGGGCATGGCCAGGGACCAGGCGCGTTCGACGGCCCGACGCCACAGGTGTAGCGCCTCGCTCTCACGGCCAATTTGCCAAAAATGAAGCCCGCGGTAGATGAGCGCGCGTGGCTTGCCGGCCGTGACGACTTCACTGAAATCGAGAAAGCGCGTGGTGATGGCCTCGCTGCGGGCCAGTAAAACGGTCGGGTCCAGAGCTATATCGAAAGCGGCGTTGTCGGTTAGGGTCGCGAGACCCAGATATGTTTCGGCTAGGCTGCTGTATGAGACCGCCATGGTCGTGAACGTGGGCGTGACCGAGGAGAGAAGTGCGTAGGCGGCTTCGGCCTGGTCCAGAGCGAGCGCGTGTCGCCCCAATCGAAAGAGCGCCAGGCTCCAAAGAGATCGGGCCGTCAGCAAGTTTTGTGGCGAGTCGAGCTCCATCAACAATTCGATGCTTCGTCGCAGCAGCCGGTTGGCCTCTCTGGTTTCGCCCAGGGCCAGCAGCGCGGCCGAACGTCCTGTCAATCCCCAGGCCTGATGCAGACGGTTGCCCGTGGCTTGAGCCTCGCGCGCCAGGTTTCCCCAGGCCTCGGCCGCGGCCGAGAAACGTCCCTGCGCGTAATCAATGGCCACCCTCACGGTGAAACTCTCGCCCCATTGTTGACGGTCACCCAGTTTTTGATAGATGTCCTGCGCCTCTTGCAGTGCGGCCCGGCCCTGCCCCCATTCGCCCACCATGCCATCATAAACCCCTGTCACCAACAAGACATACGCGCGTGAGGGCGCGTCTTGCAGGTGTTCGCCGATATGCCGCGCGCGTTGCCGATAATAGCGCGCCCAATTGTGATGCCGGGTGAAAGCCATGCCGATGCACATGTTCGCGTACCCGCGGGCCATGGCCGAGCGGTCGTTGATCTGTTCCGCCAGGGTGAGCGCGCTGAGCGTGGCGAAGCTGAAGGCTGTTCGTTCACCTTTGTAATAAAAGATGCGGCTCAACGCGTCGTAGACCTGAATGGCCTCCCCCTGGGGCGTGGCTTTTCGAGACGCGCGAAGATCTTCTCGTGGGGCGAAGGCCCGACGTTGCAATTGTCGCGCGAACATTTTCGTCAGGCCCAGCTTCATGCGGCTTTCATTGCTCGGAAAAGGTCGATCCAGCAGGACCAGCGCCTGTTGGAAATTTGCCTCCGCCTTTTCGGTCAGGCCCAACCCGAACTGCGCTTTGGCCAGATTTCGCAGCCAACGGCCCTGGGTGAGTGAGGAAGGCCGCCAGATGGCCAGCGCCCGGTCGTACAGATCGATGGCCTCCTGATACCAGCTCTCGAAAGCCAGGAAAAGCCCGAAATAATCGACAAAACCCACGACATCGGCCTCGGGGATGGCCTGGGGATGCGCCATCAGCCATTGCCAGGCCGCGCGCAAGTTAGCGATGTCCTCTCGAAGCTGAGCCAGAACGCGCCGCGGGCTTTCGCCCTCGCGGCGGGCGGCCTGCAACGCTCCGCCCGCCTGAAGTAATTGCCGAACATAGTATCGCGCGTGCGCGGCCGCCGCGTCAGATAGTTCGTTCATAGCGACCAGTCGCTCATGCGCGTATTGCCGCACGAGGGGGTGCAAATCGAATCGGTTGCGAGCGGCCGAGCGCAGCAAAGACTTATCAACCAGATCGAAGAGGACGGTTCTCGCGGCTTGGCTCACCTGTTGCGCGGCCTGTTGTGAAAAAGAGCCGGCAAATGCGGCCAGCCGGGCCAGCGTTTGTTGTTCGGATGGAGAAAGCTGCCGCCAGGAAAGCGCAAACACCCCGCGAATGCTGCGATGGGGATCCGCTTCATACGACCGAGGCGCGACCAGCAGGTCCAGACTACGACTCGTTTCATCCAAAATCGTCGCGGGGGAAAGATGGCGCATCCAGGCCGCGGCCAGTTGGATGGCCAGGGGCATGCCCTCGACCATGCGACAAAATCGGGCGATCGCGTCTCGGTCCGCGGAGTCGGGCTCGTAGCCGGAACGCACGCGGCGGGCGTGGTGGAGGAAGAGATCGATCGCGTCGCCGCTTGCGTTCTCTTCAACTGTCAGTCCGCGCAGGTCAAAAATCGTCTCTTCGGCGAGCCCCAGACGCTGTCGCGAGGTGACGAGAAAACGCGCGTCCGGCGCTTGATGCACCATGTCGCGCAAAAATCGCAGGCTGTCGGCCGTGATGAGATGGTCGAAATTGTCGAGCAGCAACAATATCTCACGGCCTCGCAGATAGTCCAACACCTGCCTGTCGGCGGACTCTCTCTCGTGCAACGGCGCCGAAAGCGCCTGGGCCAGGGTGGTGGGGATTTGTTCTGGCGCGTCGAGAGACGCCAGGGAGACAAAGAAGATGCCGTCGAGAAAACGGCCGGCCGCGGTCCGAACGATCTCCTGAGCTAGAGCAATGGCCAGTCGCGTTTTGCCCATGCCGCCCGCGGCCAGGATTGTAACCAACGAGCGATCGCCAAGGATCATGTTGCGCAGGGCCTGCAATTCGGCTTTGCGTCCGAATAAGGGCGTGGCAGACCGAGGGACCTTGAAGGGTCGCGGCCAGTCGATGGTCTGGATACGTTCGACCAATGCCAGCATGGCGCGAGTTGGGGCCACGCCCAATTCCTCGCGCAAAAACGCGCGACCGTTCCGAAAGGTGCGCAGAGCCGCCAGGTTGCGTCCCTGGCGCAGCAACGCCTCCATGTGCAAACAATAGCCGGCCTCATCATATGGATCGACGTAAATCAGCCGTTCGGCCGCAATTGCGGCCTCTTCGTAGCGACCACGACGCATGGTTTCTTCGGCCCAGCGCTGGAACCCGCGAGCCGCCAATTGTTGCAAACGTTCTCGTTCCACCACCTCCCATGCTTGAAAATGTCGCGAGTCGCTTAGATAAAATCCTTCCAAAAAGTCGCCCTGATAGAGAGCGAGCGTGGCGCTCAATGCTTGAAGATCGCATGATGGTTGGTTCAAAAGAACCTGAATCCGTTCCGCGAATCGATGAGCGTCCACCTCGATGTTCGCGTCGGTGTTGATAGCCACCGTCTGCCGGTCGATGAGCAAAAAATCGCTCAATTGCTTTTTCAGGATGAAAAGTACGGTGCGCAAATTGGCCGCGGCCTGCGTCTCGCTGCGTTCCTCCCAAAAAAGCTCGGCCAGACGCCGCCGCGAAAAAATGCGACGCGGATGCATGAGCAAATACACGAGCAATGCTTCGGCGGTGCGCGAACGAAACCCGGCAATGTCCTGTTCATCCACTCGGATTCTCACACCGCCCAATAGCTGAACGGATAAATAAGAACACATACACGCATTGTAAGCGATCTGTAAACGTTTGTCGGGTATGATGCTCACAATCGGAGTTAAGAACCCGACTTTCGGCCATGCAAAGTCTGTGTGATTGCAGGCGACGTCCCGATTTCATGTGATTCCTTAACTTGTTCACCTTCCCCTTTTTCTCGGAGTCAATCTTTTGTCTGCTCCCGATCCAACTCCCCGCTATGTTGCTTGCCTGTTACGTTTTTGGGAGGACCAGGAAGAGAACCGTTGGCGTATCATGCTGGAAAATATTCATGAACCCGATAAGCGGATGTTCGAGAGTTTGCAAGAGCTATGGGTGTATTTTGAACATCTGTTGGCTCCTTCATCCGAAGAGCAGGACAAAAAGTCCTGATCGATCGGGACGCTGATCTCATGACTGCGGGACAAAAAGCGGCTATGATGGAAGCTAGTGGAAGTGGCAATTTTCGCGTGATAGATTTCCTTCGGTTCCTCAGGACATGCCCCGCCCTTTGGGATCTCGGAATAACGTTCAAAATTTCAGCGCATATTGGTGCGACGCTGTACTTAGCGGTTGACTAACGCTTTTATTCTCTTTTAAGGAGGTTGTAATGAAACAAATACCTGTACAAGTCGACGGTTTTGAAAATCAAACCATCGAAGTTCACTACCCAGGCATGTTTTCCGATCGGCAGTTGCTGGTGAACGGAAAGCCAGCGCCCAAGGGGGAGAAACGAGGTGAAATGCGCCTGGTACGCGACGATGGCCGCGAGGTCGTCGCCCGCTGGAAGCGCAGCTTCGGCGGCCACATTCTGGACGTCGACGGCCAGACCTACCAGATCGGCCAGACGTTTACATGGTACGAGTGGGTGCTGATATTCATTCCCTTTGCGCTGGCGATTTCAGGAGTCATGGGATGGATTTTTGCGGGCGTGGCCGTAGGCATCGGGTATGCGGCGTTCAATTCACAACGTTCGCAACCTCAGAAAATCTTGCTGTGGGCGGGCGGACTGCTTCTGGCCCTGGCGCTCAATATCGTTGTCGGCGTCGGGTTGGCGGCGGCGCTTTCGTGAAGCACACAATTTTTCAAACTACTTTTATATCTCAAGGAGACGATCATGAAACGAACACATTTCTTTCTGGTGATTTTCCTGGCGCTGGCTGTGGTGGCTTTGGCCGCGTGCGGCGGCTCGAAAGAGCCCATCATCGAAAAGCCCGCAAGTGAGATCAACTTAAGCCTGGAGGACCTGGGCGAGGGCTGGACATTAACCCAGGAGGCCGACGGTTTCGAAGGTTTGAAAAGCGTAGGCATTGACGCCCGTTCTGTGAATATCCAAGATGGCAATATGCGTTTTTTCGCAGGAGCGAATCCGACGATTCAGATCATCAGTATGGTGTTTGTGTACAAGTCGGAAAAATCGGCGGAAAAGGACATGAAGCAAGCCAATCTTGGGAAAAATGTGTCCTCTCCCATACAAGCCCAGATTCCCGATATGACCATCGAAACAATCCAGCTCGACACAGTGGGCGAAAATCAAGAAGTTTTGTATGGCGTGTATGAGGCGGTGGGCCTTCATTTCTATACATTGGTGTTTCGTGAGAACAATGTGGGCTTCATAGTCATGATGATGGGCCCAGAGGATATCGCCAATCAGAAAGCCTTGCTCACCCATGCCCGCACCCTCGTGAGTCGGGCCGCAGTGGAATAGCTCTCGGAGACGATGATGGATTTCACTACCCTTTTACGCTTCATCCACATCTTTTCCGCCATCTTCTGGATGGGGACCACGCTCTTCATGCTCTTCTTTATGGAGCCGGTGATGCAGCGGGCGGGCCAGGCAGGGAACAAGGTGATGCAGATGCTGGCCAGCGAGACGCGCTTTCCGCAAGTCATCGCCTTGTCGGGGTTGGTGACCGTGCTGGCGGGATTGGGGCTGTATGGGTTGATGCATGGCCTCGATCCCGCCATCCTTTTCGGCCCCAAACTGCCCCTTGCCCTGGGCGCGCTGGCTGGCATCCTGGCGTTTTTCACGGGCTCCTACTTTCAGGGCCGTTCGGTCAAGCAATTGGTGGCCTTGGGCGAAACCATTGCATCCCAAAACGGCCCGCCCACGCCCGAACAAATGGCGCAGATGCAGGCTCACCAGGCCCGCATCGCCCAGGGCACGCGCATCACCGCCGTGCTGATGCTCCTGGCCGTCATCGGCATGGTGGCGTGAGGGCAATGGGGCGCCCGTCCCCCGGTGAAACGCACCGAACTCGTAATTGCTAACGAAGTTCATGTTCACTCAACACGGATAAGAGGACACCGATTGTTGGCCGATACGGATGGAAATGGCGGGCTATGTAGCCTGGGAACCCAGGAAATCTGTAAACCAGGAGGCCGGGGAAACCGGGGAGACCGAACCGCGCCGCTCACCCGCCCGGTCTACTGGTTTCCCGGTTTCCCGGTTTACCAAATCTTTTTTCATAGCAGGCGACACGAGCGATGGCTCCGCCGATACGGACGAAAATCGTGGGCGGTAGCCCGGTATACCTGGAAACCAGGAAACCAGGGAAACCGGGCCGATTCGCTCCCCCTCCCGGTCTCCCGGTCTCCCGGTCTACCAGTTTCCCGGTTTACCAACTCTATTTTCAGAACAGACTCTAGCAGTTACCCGAAATAGCTTTCCTAATCCATATTCCCTCAAAGGAGCAAACTCATGCAAGTATTCACCAGATTTCGTTTGATTCTGACATCCATGTCGCTGGCCTTCCTGTTGGTTATCACCCTGGCGATGATGGGGATGACCTCTTGGGCCCAGGGGCCCGTGGGCACAAGTTTCACCTTCCAGGGCCGGTTGTTGGATGGCGGCCAGCCCGCGGAGGGGCTGTATGACTTCAAATTTGCCCTGTTCGACGCGCCCAGCGGCGG
>DRQW01000104.1 GCA_011371305.1 Anaerolineae bacterium
AGAATACGCACCCATCCCCGCGCCCCCCCAGCCTGCCCCCCGCGCCGAACCTGCGCCTCCGTCGCCGCCGGCCGAAAAAGCCCCCGCGCCCCCTGCGCCCACCCTCCCCGGCGACCAGGTGGTGCCCCTCCCCCGCCTGCGCCAGCTCATCGCGGAGCACATGGTGCAGTCGAAGCGCACTTCCCCCCACGTCACCACCGTCTTCCTGGCCGATATGACCCGGGTGGTGAAGCATCGCTATGCGCACAAGGACCGTTTCGCCCGAGATGGCGTGCGCCTCACCTTCACCCCCTACTTCATCGCAGCGCTGGCCCAGGCCCTGAAGAAACACCCCTACGCCAACAGCACCTGGTCGGACGAGGGCATCATCCTCCATCGGGCCATCCACATCGGCATGGCCACCGCGGTGGAAGATGGCCTCATCGTGCCCGTCATCAAAAACGCGGATAGCTACAACCTGCTGGGCCTGGCCCGCATGGTCAATGACCTGGCCGAGCGGGCCCGCGCGGGCAAACTGACCCCGGACGACATCCAGGGCGCGACCTTCACCCTCACCAACCACGGCACCGCGGGCAGCCTCTTCGCCTCGCCCATCATCAACCAGCCCAACGCGGGTATCTTGGGCGTGGGCGCCATCCACAAAGCCCCGGTGGTCATCAGCCAGGGCCATCCCCTGTTGCCCGACCCCGAAGACTACATCGCCATCCGGCCCGTGGCCTACCTCAGCTTTACCTTCGACCATCGCATCCTGGACGGCGCGTCCGCGGATGCCTTCGTGGCCGAGGTCAAAGCCATCCTCGAAAACTGGCCCGATTGAGCCCGCAATACGGATGCAAAACCTCACGCAAAGGCGCAAGGGCCGCTAAGCAGGTTTGCAAGTATGCAAGTATGCAGGTAGCAAGTCGCAGGCCCTGCTAGGGGTGACGTTTTCCACCTGCCACTTGCTACCTGCATACCTGATTTTCTTTACGCTTTAGCGACTTTGCGTGAGACTTCGATACGCATCGCAATGCAAAAAACGACGCCGGGCAAAACTCCCGGCGTCGTCTCTGTTTGGGCAATGGATTCAGACAGGTTCGACCGCGATCTCTTGTTCGGTGGAGGTCAGCACTTCCCGGGCGTGGGCCAGGATATCGGCCGGATAGGTATGGGCCGTCAGGTCCAGCGCCAGCACCAGGAAGCCCACCACCGACGCACCCCAGAACGCGCCTTCCAGATAGTTGCCCACCAGGTTATAACCCAGCAGGTTGAACTTGGTGAGCATGGTGAACAGGGCCACGATCAGGTAGGCGGTGTAGAAGGTATAACGGTATTTATCCAGATCATGGAGCCAGGCCGTGAGCAATGAGCCCAGGGCCAGGGATTCCAGCCATTCGGCGGGGTGATGGACTTTCGCCCGGATGCCTTCCACATCGATGGCCACATCCGCCAAAAAGCGCTCCGCGGTCTGGATGAACTGGCCATACCCGAAAAGCAGCCTGTTGGCCAACAACCAGAAGACCAGCAAACCGGCCAGAAAGGCCCAATCTTCGGGCAGCAGCGGCCAAAGCAACACCAGGCCCAAAAGCTGTACCAGAACAAAGGCTAGCAGAAGAACCAAAACCAGGCTCCAAACAATCTGTTCGGCATGTTGCTTCATGAAAAGACCTCCTCGGGATCATTGGGTTGGCGTCGGCGTGGGGCCAGCTTGTTCGCTCGCGCCCTGGGTGTAGGGATGGATGACCGAATACACGTCGGGCGAGTGAGGATGGGTGTAAAAGATGCTGACGGTGACCAGATCGCCCACGGCCAACGCCGCGGTTTGTTCCTTCAGGTTGACAAACACCGTGACGGCATCAAAGGGAGGCAAGTCCAACTGGATGGGAATTTCTGAGACGATGTACGCGGCCTCATCGCTTTCCGAACCCGGTGTGAAGGTGATGCTGTAGCTTTGCAAACGCAAGGGCACCGGGCCTGGGTTGAACACGGACAGGGCCAACTGATTCTGTTCCTTTTCATAGACTGCATTCAACACAATGGGAGATGCCGGGATCTGCTCCATGGCCGTGATGACGCGGTTCGCGGTCAGATAACCTCCCGCGCCAAAGCCGATGAACAGTCCCAACAGCGCGATGAAAAGGACGATCCAAACGCGTTTTTTCGACATGGCTTTTACCTCGGGTGATAGGATGGAAAATCATATTCATCCACCAGTTTGATGTCTATACGCAAGAACAATGTTATCCTTCCATTAGAAGGTGATTAGACCAAGCATTTACTCCGAACGGGATTGACAAAACATCCAGGCTTCCTACAAAATGAAAAGACCACTTCCAATGCTTCTTGCTTCCTGGTCCGAAAAACCCATGCGAACGCACCTCCCACCCGCACGTTTTCTTTTTCCCTTCATCCTTCTGGCAGGCGTTGTTTGGCTGAGCCTGGGGCCGCTGATCGGGGCTTCCCCTCTCGCCCGGCCCCAGGCCACCGAGATCATCTACGACGACGTGCTGGGCCCCGGCTGGGAAAACTGGTCGTGGGATACCACCGTGGACTTCGCCAACGCCTCGCCCGTCAAAAACGGGTTCAATTCCATGGCCGTCACCTACCACGCGGCCTGGGCCGGGCTCTATCTGCACACCAACACCAACCTCAACCCGGCCGACTACACCACCTTGCAATTCTGGCTTTATGGCAGCACCGGCTCACCCAACGACATCAAAATCCAACTTTACGATGAAAACTGGAACGAGGCCGGGGACCCGGTGAACATCACATCCACGCCCGGGGCCTGGACGCTGTTCGACATCCCCCTGGCCGACTTCAACTTCCCCGCAGGCAGCCAGATCAGCGGCATCGTGTGGCAGGAGCGTTCGGGCGCGGCGCAGCCCACCTTCTACATGGACGACGTCATCCTCCTCAACGTGAACGACACCCCCACGCCCACCCCCACGGCCACGGCCACGCCCACCCCCGGCCCGCCACCGCAACGCCCCTTCCCCCAACATGTGGCCTATGCGCCGGGCACCATCAAACCCAACCATCGCAGCCAAAGCCAGCTCGATAACGACGTGCGGGCCTTCTACGACTATTGGAAAGGGCAATATCTGGTGCAAGCAGGGCAGACCGCGGATGGCAAACCCATGTATCGAGTTTCGTATGGGTCCAGCAACCCCGATCGGACGGTCTCAGAAGGCCAGGGCTACGGCATGATCATCACCGCCCTCATGGCGGGCTACGATCCCCAGGCCCAGGTCTATTTCGATGGCCTGTGGTATTTCAGCCGCGCCCATCCCAGCAAGCACGATCCCCGCCTCATGGCCTGGCAGATCCCCGAAAGTCCCGATGGCGAGGCCAGCGCCTATGACGGCGACGCGGACATCGCCTATGGGCTGCTCCTGGCCCACGCCCAGTGGGGCAGCGACACGGGCGATGTGAACTACCTGGCCGAAGCCCAAACAGTCATCACCGCCATCAAAGAATCCACCACAGGCCCCACCAGCCACCTGCCCGAACTGGGCGACTGGGTGGACGCCAACGGCAATCCCTACAACGAATGGACCCCCCGCAGCTCCGACTTCATGCCCGGCCACTTCCGCGCCTGGGGCCGCGCCATGGCCGACGAAGCCTTCTGGGACCAGGTGGTGGCCGCAAGCCAAAGCGATATCGATGGCATTCAGGCCAACTACAGCCCCAACACGGGCCTGCTCCCCGACTTCATCGTGCGCGAATCGGGCAGCCAGAACCCACAACCCGCGCCCCCTTACTTCCTGGAAGGGGAACACGACGGCCATTACAACTACAACGCGGGGCGCGACCCCTGGCGCCTGGGCACCGACGCCCTGCTGAACAACGACCCCGCCTCCTTCGCCCAAACGCAGAAAATCGCCAACTGGATCGTCCAAAGCACCAACAACAACCCCGCCAACATCCAAGCTGGCTACGAGCTGGATGGCACCCCCATCGGCAACTACTTCACCACCTTCTTCGCCTCTACCTTCGGCGTGGGGCTGATGACCACCCCCCAGCATCAGACCTATCTCAACAACCTCTACGATCTGGTTTTCCAGCGCCATGAAGACTATTATGAGGACTCGGTCAACCTGCTGGCCCTGCTGGTGATGACGGGCAATTTCTGGGACCCCTTCGACGCGCCCCCGGTCCCGCCCGACAACGTAACCATCTCCCTACCGGGAACCAGCCCCCGGCTCGATTGGAACCACCAAACCGGGAACTATACGTACCAGGTCTGGCGCAGCGATACCCCCTACTTCGACCCCGATGTGTCGGGGCTTTTGCTCGATGATGTCCCCGCGACGTTGGGCCAGGCGCAGATGAGCTACGACGACAGCACCTTGCCTGCAGACGCCACCGCCTACTATCAGATACGCGGGGTCAACCGCCCGGGCGATGCCTCGACCAGCTCCAACGAGACCGGCGTATTCCGCTTCCCGCTCACCCCCGGCACCCCCTGACCCAGCCGCGCTCCAATGAAACGCCCCCTCTCCCTCCGCCGCGATCTCGGCCTCCAGCTGCTGGCCCTCTACATCCTGTTCATTGGGCTGGTGCTTGGCGGCGCGTTGATTTTCGACATGATCACACGGCGGAATCTCGAAGAGGACATCCAGGCCCAGGATCTTTCCCTGGCTCGGGCTATTGCGCTGGAAACCAACGCCTCGCTGACCAATGCCGCGCGTACCGTGGCCAACCTGGCCCAACAACCCGCGGTGCTTGCGGCCGACAAGCCAGGCATGCGCGAGCTATTCCGCGCGATCATGCTCGGCCGCAGCGATATCAACCTCCTCTATCGGTTGGGGCCCGATGGCGTCATGATCTACCACTATCCGGAGGGGCCTGCGAGTACGGTGGGGGTGGATTTCTCGTTTCGACGGTATTTCCAACGGGCAAAGAAAACGCACGAGCCCTTCTTTTCGGCCGGGCGCATCTCGCCCACCACGGGCAAACCTGTGGCCACCGCGGTCATGCCCCTGTGGGAGGACGGGCGGTTTCTCGGCGTGGTGGCCACGAACCTGGCCCTGGCCGAACTCAGCGACACCCTGGCCGTGGTCATCGGCGACCAAAACCAGGCGCAGATCATCAGCATTGTGGACGCCAGCGGCCAGGTCATCGCCTATCCGGGCCTGATGGATGCCCTGGCCGGAGCCGAAACGTTGCTTACCGTCCGGCAACGGGAGGATGCAGGGCTCCCCAGCCATCTCCTGCCCGATTGGGGAGAATGGAAGGATGGAGTTGTCCCTGCCGTGCTTCGGGGCCAGACAGGCGCGACCATCTCCACGGCCCCCGATGGCAGCCAGTGGATTCGTTCCTATGTGCCCATCCCGGTGGCCCAATGGGGCGTCATCGTCCAGCGGCCCACCCAGGCCGCGTTCGCCACCATCCAACGCTTTCATCGCCTGCTCATGTGGGCCGTGGTCCTTTATGTCCTGGGCGGGGTCCTCTTCTGGCAGGCCCTCTCCCGCCGCGTCATTCAGCCCATCGGCCAACTGACCGCGTTCAGTCGGCAAGTAGGGACCCGATCGCCCGTTATCCCCCAAACGCAGGTGCATATGGCCTCCCTGGCTCGGCGGAAAGATCAGATGGGCGAGCTGGCCCGGTCGTTACACAAGATGGCCGAGGACATCGACCGACGCTTCGGGGAGCTTTCCACACTGCTGGAGATCAGCCGCAAGGTCGTGAGTTCCCGCAATGTGCAAGAGGTGTTCGACAGCATCCTGGACGAAGTGCAGCGGCTGCTGGACGCGGATCGCAGTGCCATCGTGGTGTTGGATGAACGCCTGGGGGTCTTTCGCATCCGGGCCAGCCGGGGGCTCTCGGAGGCCTACGTGAACGAACTCCGCATCGGGCCCAGCCAGCCCTATTCCACGGCCATGCGCGCGTTGCGCTTACGCGCCCCTGTGAAGGTGGTGGATGCCGAGACCGATCCCGAGTATGCCGCGTTCCGGGAACGGGCCCGCCGGGAGGGTTTTCGCTCCCTGCTGGCCGCACCCCTGCTCACCCAACATGCCCCCCCGGCCGTGCTCCTCCTGTATTTCAACGAACCTCACGATTATTCCGATACCGAGCTGGAACTGGTGGCCAGCTTCGCCAACCACGCGGCCATGGCCATGGAAAACGCGGTCCTCTTCGCCCGCTCGGACGCCCAGCTTCAGGAACAAACCCGGCGGTTAGAGGCCATCATCGAAAGCCTGCACGACGGGTTGATCCTGGAAAGCCTCGAAGGCCAGGTGCTTTACTGCAACCATCGGGCCTCGGAGCTGCTGGGCGTGCGACGGTCGGTGGCCTGCCGGCGGCATTCCTCCGAGCTGGTGCGCATCCTGTTGCGCACCGCGGAGGCGCCCAGGCAGGCCCAGACCGCATTGGATGAGGTCATCCGCCAGGGCAGCGGCTTTGTGGACGTCACCCGCGTCGGGCCTGATGGTCGCCCTCAGGACCTGCGCATCCAGGTGTTTGAGGTCACCGATGCCCGGGGTGAGGTCATCGGGCGCGGGCAGTTCTGGCAGGACATTACCCACGACAAGGACCTGGACCGCATGAAGTCCGCGCTCCTTTCCACGGTCTCCCACGAGCTCCGCACGCCCCTGGCCGCGATCAAAGGCTATGCCTCGACGCTCCTGGCCCAGGACGTGGAATGGGATGAAGCCACCCAGCGGGAATTCATCCAGACCATCAGCGACGAAGCGGACCGGCTGGCCGCGTTGGTGAACAGCCTGCTCGACCTTTCGCGGCTGGAGGGAGGCGCGCTGGAATTGCAACGGGAGCCCCACGATATGGCTGCCCTCGCCCGCGAAGTAGCACGCCGCGAAGGCCGACGGCTGGGCGTGGACGTGCGGGTGGAGGCGGACGTAACCCTGCCCATGGTAAACATCGATGCCCTGCGCATGGAAACGGTCCTGCGCAACCTTCTCGACAACGCGGCCAAGTATTCCCCCGCGGGGCATCCGGTGGAGATCACCCTGGCCGCGGGGGAGGGATTTCTCGAGGTCTGTGTGCGCGATTACGGCCCCGGCGTGCCCGATGATCAGAAGCAACACATCTTCCTGCGATTCTATCGGGGCCAGGTGGACCGGCGCCAGCGGATCGGGGGTGCGGGCCTGGGCCTGGCCATCTGCAAGGGATTTGTCGAGGCCCATGGCGGCCGCATCTGGGTGGAAGATGCCCACCCCGGCGCCCGATTCTGCTTCCTCATCCCCATCCCGCAAGAGCCATCTTCCCAGACAAACGAAACGTCCCAAAGCTACATTGGCGCGTGAAGCCAACCACGTCATGCGTAATACGTGACCCGTAGGGACTTCACGTTTCACGTTCTCACGCATCACGCCTGTTGCCGCCTCGGCCAGCGTTGCCCTGACGATCCCCAATCCTAATCCTATTCCAAGGCAGCCCCATGTCCCAACGCATTCTCGTCGTTGATGACGAAAAACCCCTGCGCGAATTTGTCGCCCGCAACCTGAGCGTCCGCGGCTACGAGGTGCTGAAGGCCGCCAACGGCATGGAGGCCCTGGCCATCTTCCAGTCCCAACCCCTCGA
>DRQW01000105.1 GCA_011371305.1 Anaerolineae bacterium
TCATCGGTATCGGCGAGCCATGGCTCGTGGCGCCTGCTTTGAAAATAGCAATGATCGTCGGCTGCGGAAGGATCGCCAGGCCGACGTTGGGCGAGTCGGCAAAGGTTCGTATTGCGTATTCCGTATGCCGTCCAGTCGTTACGCAATACGCAATACGAAATACGAAATACGGAATATGAGATCGGCTTCCTGCGCCAACCTGGCCGCGAGACATGTTCATCGGTATCGGCGCGCGGCCGCGCGTGATGCCTGTTTCCTTATTATTCGTGTCGGCTTACAAAGCCCCACCGAAATTTGACAGACCGCCTGGGATCATCGAAACTTCGGGGATGGACACTTTACGCAAAGGAGCTGAGAAACCCATGACCCAAAGCACGCCCATGCTCGTGCAGATCGAAGAGGATAAACATTGGTGGTTTGCCTCCCGCACCCGGGCTATCCTCGCCCTGTTGGATAAATACGCGGGGCCCGGGAAGCGCGGCCGTCGCGTCCTGGATGTGGGCGCGGGCGCAGGGAACATGATGCACCACCTGGCCCATTACGGGGATGAAATCATCGGCCTGGAGTACAACCCCAAGCCCATCCCGGTGGCCCATGCCCGGGGCTGGGATGTGCGCCAGGGTGACGCGACCGCGATGCCTTTCGAGGCCGATTATTTTGACATTGTGGCATTGCTGGACACGGTCGAACATATCAAGGATGACATGGCCGTGTTCAACGAAACCTTCCGGGTGACGAAGCCAGGCGGCACGATGATCGTGACCGTGCCCGCGTTCATGTGGCTTTGGAGCCACAACGACGTGATCAACCTGCACGAACGGCGTTATACCGCGCCCGAACTGAAACAGAAGCTGGAAGAGGCGGGCTGGCAGGTGCCCTATTGCGGTTACAACAATTTCATCGTCTTCCCTCTGGGCGCGGGGGTGATCCTGCTGCGCCGCTGGTTGGGCAAGGAACCCGACATGGCCTCTCCCCATTTCGATGAGGATGCGTATCAGGTGGAAATGGAACCCGCCCCGCCCTGGTTGAATGCCATCCTGGAGAACATCGGCAAGCTGGAAGTGGCCATGCTCAAACGCTGGCGGCTGCCCTGGGGTACCAGTGTTATCGCCATCGCTCAGAAGGAAAGGGACAGGAGTCGGTAATCCGTAATCGTGTTCTGGATGCCGTATGTTGTGTATCGCTTGGTGAGCATCGCCACATGTAGGGTCAGTCTGTGTATAACCCACAAGTTATCCACAGATTGATGGCAGGTTATCCACAGTCCCCCAGCCATGTGTGATATACTAGGACCATGCCCGATGTGCTGAAACAACTCACGTATGCCCATCATACCCATGCGCCCGACGCGCCCGCGCTGGAGGTGCGGGATCTGGTCGTGCGTTATAATCACGTCCTGGCCCTGGATCACGTCACCTTTCAGGTGGAATCCCAGGCGCGCGTGGCGGTGGTGGGGCCCAATGGCGCGGGCAAGAGCACCCTGTTCAAAGCCATCAGCGGCATCATCCGCCCAACATCGGGGGTGATCCGCATCTTCGGCGAACCCCCGGGCGGGCATATCTGCATTGCTTACGTCCCCCAGCGCAGCCAGATCGATTGGGATTTCCCTGCGACCGTGGCCGATGTGGTCATGATGGGGCGCAGTGGCAAGATCGGGTTGTTTCGGTGGCCGAAAAAGGAAGATTGGGCGATTGTGTACGATGCTTTGGAACAGGTTGACATGTTGGCGTTGAAGGACCGGCAGATCGGTGAGCTGTCGGGAGGGCAGCAGCAGCGGGTGTTCCTGGCCCGGGCCTTGGCCCAGGAGGCGGAACTGTTGCTGCTGGATGAGCCCTTTACGGGCCTGGACGCACCCAGCCAGCAGGCCATTCTCGACATCCTCGATTTGCTTCGCTCCCGCGGGGTGACCGTGTTGGTCTCCACCCATGATCTCGACCTGGCTGTCCAACATTTCGATAAAATGATGCTGCTCAACCGCCGTGTGGTCGCCTATGGCCCGCCGGACCAGGTCTTCAACCCCGAAACCCTCATCGAAGCTTATGGCGGGCATGTGCATACCCTCAAGCCGCAAGGCGATCTCGCCAAAGAGTTTGTGTTAACCGACACCTGCTGCGAAGGCCCGGACGAACATCGATGGAAGAAGTAACCACCTTCCAACTGTGCGATCAGGCGACTGGATGACCATGCTACCCCATGCCGCTATCCCCGAAAATCCTGTCCTGATTATCCACTTTCATGAGATCGCACTGAAAGGAGGAAATCAGGCTTACTTTGAAAATATCCTCAAGCGCAATATCCTGATGCGTTTGCGAGATAAGCCCGGCGCGCGTGTGCGGCATGTGCGCAATCGGCTGGTGGTGCGCGGGCTGCGCCGAGAGGACGCGGCCGAGGTCCTCGCCCGCTTGCAGAAGGTGTTCGGGATCGTGAACATCAGCGTGGGCGCGGAAGTGGATGCGGACATGGAAACCATGAAGGCGACCGCGCAGGCTTTGGTGCGCGATCTCCGCTTCGAGTCGTTTGCCGTGCGCCCCAAACGGGCAGAGAAGCGCTATCCCTTCACCTCGCAGGATATCGGGCGGGAGGTCGGTGCTGCCATCGGTCGGGCTTCCCACGCCCGGGTGGATTTGACCCATCCGGATCTGGAGGTGTTTGTGGAAGTGGTGCAAGGCCGGGCTTACATCTTCGCGGGCAAGCTGCCCGGCCCGGGCGGGTTGCCCGTCAGCTCCAGCGGCCGCGGGGTGGTCCTCTTCAGCGTGGGGTTCGACGCGCCCGTCGCGGCCTGGCGCATGATGAAGCGGGGGCTTTCTTTGCACCTGGTCCATTTCCACGGCCAGCCTCAAACCGATGACGCGAGCGTGCGCAAGGCCCGGGCCCTGGCCAAAGTCCTGGCCGACTGGCACGGCCGCATCAAGCTCACCCTGGTGGCCTTTGCCCAGGCCCAGGAGATTATCTCCGTGGCCTGTCCCGAACGTTTCCGCACCATCCTCTACCGCCGCATGATGATGCGGGTGGCCAATAAGCTGGCGTGGAAGCACCGGGCGCGGGCGTTGGTCACGGGCGAATCGTTGGGTCAGGTAGCCAGCCAGACCCTACCCAACCTGGCCGCGATCGAAGACGCGGCCGCGTTCCCTGTGCTCCGCCCTCTCATTGCCTTTGACAAGCAGGAGATCATCGCCGAAGCCCAACGTATCGGCACCCACGACATCAGCATCCTGCCCCACGACGAGGCCTGCGTGCTGTTCCAGCCCCGACGGGTGGAGACGGCCGCGAAGATCGAGGATGTGCGGGCTGCGGAGGAGGAATTGGACATCCCTTGGATGTTGGATCAGCTCATGGCCGACGCGGTGACCGAGGTCATTGTTCCTGATTGGTGGGTGGAGCCTGATGCTGCATGACCTGAAAGGGTGGTTGCGCGAGGCGCTACAAAGCCACGCCAACCCCGATACCAAAGCCTGGTGGGAGAACTATGTGAAGGGCAGTGCCCCTTTCATGGGAGTCAAGATGCCCGTCATCCGCGACACCCTGCATCAATGGCATCGGCAATATGTGGCCCCTGTGCTCACGATGCCTGCCCAGCTCGATCTGGCTCTCTCCCTGTTCGATGAACTTTACACCGAGGAGAAACTTGCAGGAACGCTCTTCCTGCAGGAAATTTTACTGCCTGCAGGAATGCTCCAACCCAATCGAGATGGCCATCGTTTCGCGGTATTGTTTGCCGAAGGGAAAATTTACGATTGGAATGTCTGCGATTGGTTTTGTGTGAAGGTGCTCGGGCCGCTTATTCGTGAGGAGGGAATGGACTGGGCCCGGCAGATCGCAGACTGGCGAGATGCCGAAAACCTGTGGCAGGCCCGGGCCAGCCTGGTTCCTTTTACAAAAGTTGCCGCGGATCGCACCTATGATTTGCTGGTCGAATCCTCATGCAAGGTGCTTATCCGTCGGGAGGAGCGCTTTGCCAAGACGGCCGTGGGATGGGTGTTGCGCGAGATTTCTCGATATGACCAGGCGTTTGTCCACGGTGTGATTGAAGCCAATCTGGACCATTTTTCTGCCGAAAGTCTGCGCAACGCCACCAAGTATTTCGCTAAGGAGGATCGCGATGCCTATCGACGAAGGCTCGCGGATTTGAGAAAGCCCCCCACCATTACGCCCGTCAATCCGGTCAGATAGACCACGAAATTATCGCTGGGGGAGAGATAGTTGTAGGGAATCTGGACGCCCAGTTGGTAGAGGATCACCAGATATTCCTCCAACACCAAAGCCAGGCTGAAAGCCAGGAGGAGCGGAAGATGGGCCTTGAGCTGTCGGTGAAAGATCACCCCCGCCAGGAGAAGCGCCAACCCCACGTGATAGTGATGAAAGCGGTCGCTGATGAGGGCATAACTGATGGAATGGTTAAGTAGCCAGGGATAAGCGACCAGCATGATCGTGCGCACGGCCAAGATAAACGCCGCGGTCTGGATGAGGAAATCGCCCCATTTGCGTTTTGCGTGCATTTGACGCCCCGTCGGGATGAGGTTGATGCTCCCCACGGATTTCAAGTCCGGGCATGGCAACTATGCTGACCAGATTCAGCCTTTGCGGTGGCAGGCAGGAGCACTGCCGCGTGTTGACAGCCCAGTGTTTAGGGCAGCCCCATCTCTTGCAGAATCTCCTGTAACAGGGCTTCATTCAGCTCGCCCTGAACGATGGTGTGCACCGAGCCATCGGGGCGGATGAAGACGGTGGTGGGGAGCAGTCCGACCTTGAAATGGTAGGCGATGGTGCCATCACCATCCCACACGGCCGGGAAGCTCAAGCCCATGGATTGTACCATCTGGCGGATCTGGGCTTCGCCATCCTGAATGCCCACGCCAATGACGACCAGTTCGGGCTGGCGGGCCTGATAAACGGCATCGAGGAATGGCATTTCGCGGATGCAAGGGGGACACCAGCTGGCAAAGAAGTTGAGCAGCACCACTTTGCCCCGATAGTCGCTTAATGTGACCAGACGGTCGGGGTCAGTTACGTGGGGCAGACGGAAATCGAACGAGGATTTTGAGGGGGCGGGAGATGGCGTGGGAGTAGGTGTGGAGGTAGGGATGGGGGTGGGTGTAGGAATGGGAGTGGGAGTTGGGGTCGGCGGCGGGGTGGATGTGGGGGGCAAGGTCGGTGGTGCAGGTTGGGGAGTTGCCGTGGGTGTGGGCACCGCGACACACCCAACCAGGATGAACCAGGCAAGGCACAGGCAAAGGAAGGGGGATATCTTCACGACAGCAGGGGGGTAACGTGACTTGCACGTGGGATGACTGAGCGATAGGAGGGGAAATTGCAAATTAAGGGAAGGCGACGGAGCCGCCGCCTTCCCTGGGCGTGAAATGCGGGGGAGGATGTCAGGGCATGCTGGCTTCGACAATGGGTTTGGCGAAGGATTCGTAGGGATACTTGGTTAGCAGTTCCTGCAAGGTCAGCTCGTAGTCGTTCCCGCGCATAGCGTGCATGAGGACGACCGAGGCGTAGTAGTCGTCGGCATAATCGGTGTCCTTGAGCTGGATGGGCACGCCGTTCGCGTTGACGATGTGGCAGGCGGCGCAGGTGACCGGGCCGGTATATTCCCCATCGGGGCTGAATTGCAGGGCCTGGTTGATGGTGGTTTGATCCGCGCCGTCGGGGTAAGCGCCGTAGAGGCCATGGATGGATTCATGGCAGGACTGGCAGGCGATGTTGGCGTGGGCTTTGGAGTAGCGGTAGAGGGAATATTTGCCCTGCTGATCGATGGGGAAATAGCCGCCACCCATGCTTTCGACGAAAGGCGCCACATGGCAGTCGGCGCAGTGGGGTTCGCTGGCGGCCAGCCACCAGTCTTCGCCCGCGGAAGCATCGGCGTAGGTGACACCCTCACCCACTTCGGGCAGTGCCGCGGGCTCGTGCTCCGCGTAGTAGGCGACCAGCGGATTCCCTTCTGTATCCACCTTCGGGTCAAGGTAGTAAGCGGCGTACGCGTCCACGTCCTCCAGACCAGCGATGGCTTTGGCGATCTCCTTCAGCGATTTGTTGCGCAGGGTTTCGCCTTCACCCGGGTTTTGTGGGGTGATCAGGTTGTCGGTTTTGTAGAGTGCCTGGGCGTTGTGGTTGTGGCAGTTGGTGCAGTAGAGGCCGCGGAGCTCGCCATCCACTATCGCGACGTTCTCCAGGAGGTATTCGCCGACCGCGTTCAGGAAGAAGGGGGGCTTGGCGTCCGGGTTGGTGTGGACATCGCGGCGGAGATAGCATCCACCGCCACCCTGGCGCACATCCGCGTCCGAGAATCGCGGCTCGCCATCCTGGGTAAGGGGGCTGAATGTGGTCCCGGTTTCGTTGAAGGTGGGGTCCTGGAAGTGGGAGGGATGGCACATCTGGCAGGACTGGGTGCGGCCATAGGCATCGGGATCGGGCGCGACCTGGAGGTGAACTTGGTGGATGGCTTCGGTGAGGGGCGTCGCTTGATTTTCGGGGGTTTCGCCTTCCACTTTCAGGCGCCCTTGCACATTGTCACCATGACAATCGGAGCAGTTGACCGCGCCGTTGGTGCCCAGCCGGTTGGTAGAGGCATTGGGGTCGTATTCAGCCAGGAAGTTGGTGCCCTCTTTGGCGTCGTGGATCTCGAGGATGCTGATGGATGCCGCGGCCAGCCGGGCCATGTATTCGCTGACGTCGGGATAGGTGTTCTTCCAGTAGTTGTATTCATCCAGATAGCGGGTGAATTTGTCTTCGCCGAACTCATTGGCCCGTTTGGAGCTATGACACCAGACGCAGTTGGGGATATCCACCGGGTTTGTGCCGATGAAGGAGACTTCTTTGCCCTTGCTGAGGATGGGTTTTTCGGTTTTGGCGTCGTAAAGGGTGACGCGCGAGACCTGGTAGGGTTGGAAGTCTTGTTCGGTAATGGTGCGGTGGGAGCGTCCGGCCAGGCGGGAATCGTTGAACGCGGTCAGGGGCAGCCCCAGCGCGTCCCAGATGTAGCTGGCGGTGAGCACCAGGGGGATGTCGGCCAGCGCGCCGTAGCGAGATTCGGTGAAGACGATGTTGCCGCCTTTCTCGCCGGCGTAGGTGGCGAAACCTTCCATAGCTGCACCCGAAGGCCCGTGGTCCACTTGAACTGGGATCTCCAGGCCGACATGGAGGCGGTCTTCGGGGGTGCGGTCTTCGGGCAGCGTGCCTTCCAGGTCTTCATAAATGTAGAGGTGGGTCCAGACGTAGTTGGCCAGATTGTCGTTGGGATCGTTTTTATCCCCATCGCCGTTGACGTCCTTAGGCACGCTCCAGTAGGCCATTTTGTCGCCTTCGGAGTAGGTGTTGTCGTCCACGCCATAGCGGAGGGCGACTCCGTCTTCGGGTGAGAGAAGTTTGGGGTTCGGGTCCTCGATGGTGGCGGAGCGCACGGCCTGGGCCTGGATGCTGTTGTAGGGTGGGATGACACAGCAGTAGTTCATGTCGAAGCCCACGCAGTGCATGCCCAATTCGTAGTTGACGAAGATGTTGTATTCGTTGACGGGCATGAACGCGGTTTCGCCATCGATTTCCACCTGCTCCAGGCGGGCCAGGGAGAAGGGCAGGCCGCCTTCGGCTTCCGGGCCGCCGCCAGGTTGTTTTTCGGCTTGGGGCGTGGCCTGGGCCACTTGGCCCGCGCCGGTGGATCGGGCCAAGGCTTCGACCAGGGTGTTCAGGTCCTCTTCGGAGATGATGTCGCCATAATCTTTGGGCATGAGATCGGCATACCCTTCGACGATGACCGCGGCCGGGTCGAGGATGGATGTACGGATGTAGTCCGCGTCATGTCGGGCGCCGATGTCATCCAGATCAGGCCCCACGTGGTTCCCCTGGCCACCATAGCGATGGCAGCCCAGGCAACCATATTGCTGCATGATGCTGAGCGCCACCTGGCTGGAGGGTTGCGAGGGCGCGCCCACGGCCAAGCTGCGGAGGTACGCCACCAATTGCCAGCGTTCTTCCTCCGAGAGGGCATCCTTCCAAGCTGGCATGGCGGAGACGAAAGGCGGGGTGCTCCCTCCTTCGCTGATGCGCCAGAAGAGGTAGTTGTCGCTCAGGCGGGCCATGAGGGCCGCGTCGGTAAAATCCACCGGTTTGGGGTTGAGCCCGGCGCTCAAGGGGCCGTCGCCATCCCCTTTTTCGCCATGACAGTTGGCGCATCCTTTCTCACGATACAACAATTCCCCTTGCACGACCACATTGGGGTCCTTCAGATCAAAGGGAGGTTCTGCCTTGGCGTACTCATCGGGGATGTGGGCCGACCACTCGGAGCGTTGTTCATCGGGGACGATGACCAGCACCGCGTTCTGCGGTGTCGGTTCCGCCTGTTGCGGGGGTTGGGTGGGCGGTGGAGGCGGGGTGGGCGTTGCCGGCGCGGGGGGAGGGGGTGGCGGTGTGGGCGTGGGAGTAGGGCCCGCACATGCGCCCAAAGTTACCGCTGCCAGCAGGAACGCCGCCGCCAAGACGATGGCGAAAGCCATCCTTTTTCGGATGGGGTTCTGCGGCGGTCTTAGGTGCATACGTTTCCTCCTTAACTTTAAGAGAAAATGAGCAAATAAGGGCCAGTATGAATAGTTTATGAAAAATCCCCCCTCTTTTCATCCCCCAAATGAGGGATTTCCTCCCCCTTTCAAAGCCAACCCCGCGTTGTTATGCTCTATTCTGAAAAAAGCATGATCGCTGGTCGCTGAAGGTTCGCAAAGTCCAGGTTGGGCGAGTCTGCCAAGGTGCGTAGTCCGTACCGCGTATTCCGTCCAGTCGCCACAATACGCAATACGGAATACGTGATCGGCTTCCCGCGCCAACCTGGCCGCGAGGCATGTTCATCAGTATCGGTGCGCGGCCGCGCGTGGTGCCTGTTCTGAACATAGAGCTGGTAAACCCGGAAACCGGGAAACCAGTAGACCGGGAGGGGAGCGAATCGGCCTGGTTTCCTGGTATACCGGGCTACCGGCCACGGTTTTGCAGCCGCTCGGGCTCATCGATCCTGCCCGGTGGGCGCCGGAAGCTGGGCGGTTGCCGGCAAGGTATGCGTCGAGCCCGCACCATGCTGGGCCTGGAGGGGGACATCCACCCGGATGAGGACGCCCCGCCCGGGATGCGATTCCAGGCGAAAACTCCCGCCGATCATGATCGCCCGTTCTCTCATGTGTAAGAGCCCCAGCGAAGTCTGTTGGGGTGCGGCGTTGAAAACCGATGCGGGATCAAAACCCCGCCCATTGTCTTTGATTTGAAGGCGCACGTGAGCTTCGGCGGGCGGGGTATGCCGTTGTGGGTAATTTAACAGGATGTGAACTTGTGTGGCCTGCGCGTGTTTTTCGATATTCCAAAGGGCTTCCTGGGCGATGCGGAAGAGGGTGTTTTCGATTTCCTCATCGAGACGCGTCATCTCATCCCCCAACACAACATATTGGGCTTCGATGCCCGTGCGTTCCGTAAATTTACGCACGAGGAAGCCGATCGCGTCGGCCAGCCCTAACACATCCAGCGTGACGGGCCGGAGATCATTGCAAATTCGACGCACATCGTCCATGACCTGGCGTATTCGCTGAGCGACTTCTTTGGTTTGATGCGCGGGGATCTCAGGATGGGCTTTTTTCAGTTCTCGGAGTTCATGATAGATGATGTGGATATCTTGCAAGACACTATCGTGCAGTTCCTGGGCGATGCGCTTTCGCTCCTCTTCGCGGGCATTGCTGAGGTTACGATAGAGGAGGGCCAGGGCTTTTTCCCGCTGCTGTAATTGGCGCAACAATTGTTGGTTGTGCATGACAATGCCCGTGTAGCGGGCCAGGTCTTTGAAAATACCTCGGTCTTCGGGCGAGAAGGGCTCATTATCGAGTTTGGTGCCTGCGATCAATGCCGCGGCGAAGGAGGCGTTCATGGGGCGAATGGGTATCCAAAGTTTGGCATGAGGGCAGGTGAGGAGCCGGTGTTCGGCGGGGGAAAGGGAAGAGACCGGAACGCGCTGATAAAGATGGGTGGTGGTCACGGGCTCATCCAGCATCTGCAGGGTGAGCGCGAAGGGGGTATTTGCATGGAACTTCCGGTCGGCCGTCTCTTGAAATGGACATCCTTGAGGGGCATGAACGAAAAGTTCATGGACGCCATCGGTGGTGAGGGAGGGCCACAGCAGGCAAGCGCAACGCAGTTTCATCCCTGTAGTGACATTTTCAAGCAGGGATTGGGTGATTTCTTGTGGCTGTTGCGCAGCACTCAGTTCTTTGCTAGTGCGTTTGACAACGGATTGATAGTCATACCAGCCCCGATAGAAAAA
>DRQW01000106.1 GCA_011371305.1 Anaerolineae bacterium
AACACTCCGTCTCAGAAACGGCAATTGCCGATTCTCAACGGGTGCGTCCCAGATATTTGGCAATATGGTAAAATGAGCCAGCTCGAAACCGTCGAGTGTTTCAAATCCACACATCAGGAAGGAGACTGAGAAATGACCGGCAAAGGCGAGAAGAAGGATTTTGTCACCGAGGCAGAAGGGATGTATGAGCGCTTGCGAGCCTGGCGACATGAGCATCCCGATGCGAGCTTAGACCAAATTGCGGAGGTGGTGCGGAGAGAGCGGGAGCAGCTCATCAGTGGGTTGGTTTCCGAACTGGCAGTGCAAGAACGACAAAAGGAGGAATGGCAGGAGGTAGCCTGTCCTGCCTGTGGGGAGAAAATGCGGAACAAGGGGAAGCGCAAGAGACAGGTTGTGCACCGAGAGGGTGTCTCGGTGATAGAACGGCCATATTATCAATGCCCTCAGTGTGATGAGGGCTTTTTCCCCCTGGGATGAAGCCTTGGGCCTGGGGGAGTATAGCTGGACACCGCAGGTGGTGCGGGACGCGTTACGGCTGGGGGTGTTGATACCTTCCTTTCGCGATGCGGCCGAGACGTTCACGGAGTTGACGGGATTAGGCATGTCCAAGAGCAGTTTACAACGTCTGGTGGGATTGGAAGGGAAGAAGCAGGTAGATCGAGAAGAGGAGGAGGCCAAGGCCATCTGTGCCGTGCCCAAGGTGGAGGAGGAGGTGGTGGTTTGGCGTGAGATACCGGAGCCAGATAGCCCGATCATGAGCGTTTCCTCGGACGGCGTGATGGTAAACGTACGAGATGAGGGGTGGAAGGAGGTGAAAGTGGTGGCGATTTCAGCGGTGGAGAGGGGGACATCAGAGACAGAAGAGGATGGGGCGGGGCCCAAGTTGAGCCGACATAGTTATCGGGCCAGGCTATGTGATGCGAAGACCTTTACCAATCATCACTGGGCGGAGGCCTGTCGCCGCGGCTTGGAAAAGGCGGAGCAGGTGCTTTGTATCAGTGATGGTGCTGTATGGATTTGGATGATGGTGTTCATGTGTTTCCCGAAGCGCATCGAGATTTTGGATTTCTGGCATGCGACCGAGTATCTGGGTGAGGTGGCCAGGGCGCTGTTCCCGCAAGATGACCAGGCGGCCCAAGCCTGGTTTACAAGTCAGAAGCATGCTTTACTGACGCAAGGTTTACGCGCTGTGCTTCAAGCCCTTCGTAAGGCCATTCCTCGCCATCAGCCTCTACCCGAACCGGTCCGGACCGCAGTGAGTTATTTTGGCCGCAATCGCCATCGTATGCATTATCCACAGTATCGCGCCCTGGGACTTCCCATCGGCAGCGGCGCCGTCGAGTCCGCTTGCAAAACAGTGGTGCAATCGCGCATGAAACAAGCCGGGATGCGCTGGAGTCGGGAAGGGGCGCAGGCCATGCTTTCATTGCGCTCTCTTCTCCTCAGCGGCCGGTGGCATGAACTCGCTGCACCTTAGCTTGCCAATAATTTGGGACGCACCCGTTCACGGGCCGTGGTTCCCTAGCACGGAGGCTTCAGTTCCGGGCGGGCTGGCCGAGTGAACTCGTGCCCATGGAGGTGCTTCGCGTCGCAGTCGTCCTGCGTCGTCCAAAATTATGCCAACACATGGTCGCCGAAGGGCGACCACCGGCGCCATCGAATCCGCCTTCCTTACGTGGGTGCACCCCCGCCCGTCTCGGCGCGGAGAGAGGAGCTAAATGAGGGAGCCTGCGCTTAAAGCGCTCGAGGTTACTCGGTAAGTGTCTTAGCGGCCTCTGTCGCCTTTGCATAAGATTTCCCCCGTTGCATGTCGTTCAAGGCCGGGAACCCGATGCCATATCCTTATTAGGGGAAATTGATGATATAATAGGTGCAACCGTAATTCTTCGTAACCACTTCCTGCTGGAGACAACCTGATGAGCCATCCCTACGACTACGATGTGGTAGTTCTCGGTGGCGGCCCCGGCGGCTATGTCGCTGCCATCCGCGCCGCCCAACTGGGCCTGAAAACTGCGTTGATCGAAAAGGAGAACCTGGGCGGGGTGTGCCTCAACTGGGGCTGCATCCCTACGAAAGCCCTCATCCGCAATGCAGATATCATCCGTTTGTTGGGCCGGGGCAAGGAGTTCGGGTTCAAGTTCACCGGCCTGGAGGTGGATTATCGGGTTGCAGTGAAGCGCAGCCGCCAGGTGGCCAACCGGCTGGTCAAAGGCGTCGGCTTCTTGATGCGCAAAAACGGCATCGAGGTTATCCAGGGCTTCGGCCAACTGACCGATCCCCACACGTTGGAGGTGGAAGGCAAGCGCGTTACCGCCGCGAACATCATCCTCGCCACGGGCGCGCGACCAGCCCTGCTGCCCGGCGTCGAGGCTGATGGCCGACACCTCCTCACCTATCGCCAGGCCATCGTACAGGAAGAACTGCCCGAACGCCTGATCATCGTGGGCGCGGGCCCCATCGGCATGGAGTTCGCCTACGTCTTCAACGCGTATGGCGTGCAGGTGACAGTGGTGGAGATGCTGCCCCATGTGTTGCCTAACGAAGACCCCGAGGTGGCCGCGGTGGTAGCGAAAGCCTTCCGCAAATATGGCGTGCGCCTGCTGGAAGGCACCCGCACCGAGGCCATCGAGACCACCGATTCGGGCGTGCAGGTGCGGGTGAAGCACCTGGAGTCGGGCGAAGAAGAAACCCTGGTGGGCGATCAAGTGCTCATCGCCATCGGCGTCAAGCCCAACAGCGCGGGCATTGGCCTGGAAACGGCTGGGGTTGCGACCGACGCCCGGGGCTGGGTTACCGTTAACGAGGTCATGCAAACCAATGTCCCCCACATCTACGCCATCGGTGACCTCAACGGCCGCCTGCCTCTGGCCCACGTAGCCAGCGCCCAGGGCGTCGTGGCCGCGGAAACCATCGCCGGAGCCGAGACGCTTCCCCTGGACGATTACAGCAACATGCCCCGCTGCACCTATTGCCATCCTCAAGTGGCCAGCATTGGCCTCACCGAGGCCCAGGCCCGAGAAGCAGGCTACGAGCTCGCGGTGGGCAAATTCCCCTTCCAGGCCAATGGCAAGGCCCTGGGCCTGGGTGAACGGGAAGGCTTTGTGAAAATCATCATGGACGCCAAATATCATGAAATCCTGGGCGTCCACATGGTCGGGCCCGAGGTGACCGAGCTTCTGCCCGAACTGAGCCTGGCCCGCATGTTGGAACTCACCCCCGAGGAGATCGCGCGCAACGTCCATGCGCATCCCACCCTCTCCGAAGCCATCATGGAAGCGGCCCACGCCGCCCTGGGCCATGCGATTCACATCTAAGGGCAGCCATCCGCCTGTGCGAGCCGAACGGCATCTAGTCGATTAGCTTAGCGATCCTCAATCCTGATTCTAATCCTGTTTTCAAACCAGTCCGAAGGCGGGCGAGCCCGCGGCGATACGGACGAAAATCGTGGGCGGTAGCCCGGTAGACCTGGAAACCAGGAAACCAGGGAAACCGGGCCGATTCGCTCCCCCCCGGTCTACTGGTCTACCGGTTTCCCGGTCTACCAAATCTATTTTCATAGCAGTCCGACGGCGGGCCACCCCGCGCCGATACCGACGAAAATACCTCGCGGCCAGGGCGGCGTGACTCGTATTCCGTATTGCGTATTGCGTAACGACTGGACGGAATACGGAATACGCAATACGAACCTTTGCCGACTCGCCCAACGTCGGGCTGGCGATCCTTCCGCAGCCGACGATCATGCTATTTTCAAAGCAATCAACCATGAACCCCATCCCCATCATTCACTTCGGACTCGGCCCCATCGGCCAGGAGATCGGCCGCGCCGCGGCCAACGAGCCGCGCGTCACATCGGTAGGGGCTGTGGATATCGCACCAGAATTGCAGGAGTTCACCTTGAATCAGGTCTGCGATGCCGACCTGCCAGCCCTGCCCATCGTGCCATCCCTGGCCCAGGTGCAGGCCCCCGCGGGTGCGGTGGTGCTCCAGGCCACCGTCTCCAAGCTGGAACAAGCCCGGAACCAGCTCATGGCGGCCATCGCCCGGGGCTACCACGTGGTCTCCACCTGTGAAGAGCTGGTCTGGCCCTGGGAGGATCACCCCCAGCTGGCCCGGGAACTGGACGAAGCCGCGCGCAAGGCCGGGGTCACCCTCCTGGGCGTGGGCGTGAACCCCGGCATGGTCATGGACACCCTGCCCGCGCTGGTCAGCCGTCTGGTGAACGCCATCGAACGGGTCCACGTGGCGCGCTTTGTCGATGTGTTGGAACGCCGCGTCCCCCTGCAGGAGAAGAACGGCCTGGGCAAAGACCCGGCCTGGGTGCAGGCCCAGCTCGACCAGGGTGCGATGGGCCACGTGGGCCTCAAGGACAGCGTGTGGATGCTGGCCGCGGGCCTGGGCTGGGAGCTGGACGCGGTCGCGGTGGAGAGCCGGGCGCTGGTGGCGCAGGAGGGCTTTGAATCGGGGCTGGGCTGGGTGGCCGCAGGCCAGTGTAAGGGCGTCCGTCAGGAAGCCCAGGGCCTGATCGCGGGCGACCCCCGCATCACCATGGAGCTGGTCATGGAAGCGGGCGTCGCGGGCGGCACCCGGGATGAATTGTTCATCACCGGCGACCAGACCCTGCACATGCGGCTCACCGGCATCCACGGCGACAAAGCCACCGCGGCCATCGTCATCAACCAGGCCCTTCGTATCCCGGCCATGCCTCCCGGCCTCCAGACCATGCTCACCGCGCCCCTGGCCCCGAAGTCACAGTATGAAACGTGATGCGTGAAACGTGGATTGTGAGAAGCTTTTTCTCACGCATCATGCATTGTCCATTTGCAGCCCCATGCCACTTTTGCGAAACCACGATCACCATGACCGATCCCAACCCCCATCACCCCATCCCCATCGAACTGGACCCCAACCCGCCCAAACACGACTGGCACAAGCCGCAACTCACCAAGGGGCGCCGTCCCGATTGGCTGCGGGCGAAAGCGCCCATGGGCGAGACCTTCCTGCGCGTCAACCACCTCATCCGTGAGGAACGCCTGAACACGGTATGCGAAGAGGCGGGTTGCCCCAACCTGGGCGAATGCTGGGGCCGGGGCACCGCTACCTTCCTCCTCCTGGGGGATATCTGCACCCGCTCCTGCGGCTTTTGCAAGATCAAAGTCGGCCGGCCCGAAAAGGTGGATATCCTCGAGCCCATCCGCGTCGCCCGCACCGTGCAGCAGATGAACCTGCGCCATGCGGTACTTACCTCGGTGAACCGGGATGAGCTGCCCGACGGCGGCGCGTTCATCTTCGCGGCCACCATCCGCAAGATCCGCGAATTCCATCCCGGCTGCACTATCGAAGTCCTCATCCCCGACTTCCAGGGCGATGAGGACGCCCTGTGGACGGTGATGCGGGAGAAGCCGGAGATCTTAAACCACAACGTGGAGACGGTGCCCCGCCTCTACCGTCGGGTGCGGCCCCAGGCCAAATATCGCCGCTCGCTGGACGTGTTGCGCAAGGCCAAGGAAATGGACCCGCGCGTGCTTACGAAATCGGGGCTGATGGTGGGGCTGGGCGAACGGTGGGAGGAAGTCATTCAGGTGATGCATGACCTGCGGGAGGCCGATGTGGACATCGTCACCATCGGCCAGTATCTCCAACCCAGCCGCTATCATCTCCCCATCGAACGCTACTGGCATCCCGACGAATTCAACGAGCTGCGACGCATCGGGGAAGAAGAGATAGGTTTCCGCTGGGTGGAATCAGGCCCGCTGGTACGGTCCTCCTACCACGCGGATGGTCAGGCCCGGCTCATCCCGCGCGATGACCTCCCGGCCCCTGTCGTGGCTTGACAAATGCCCCACCTTTCGGTTACCATGCCGCCCGAACATGATGACCTCCTGAGCCGATGCCGTTCTTGCCCAAGAGCGGCATCAAAAAAGGACGGACGACCCTGCATAAGCGTGCGGGCGAACTCCGTCCTTTTTTGTTAGGAACACCATTGCACTTGTCAACACTTATCGCACCCCCCCATGCCCGACTACCTCTCCCTTGCCAACCAACTCGCTCCTACCCTCATCGCCTGGCGCCGCGACTTCCATCAGCATCCCGAACTGGGTTTTGAAGAGGTCCGCACCGCGGGGATCGTGGCCGAACACCTGCGCGCGCTGGGCCTGGAGGTGGTCACCGGCGTGGGGAAAACGGGTGTGGTTGGGATGATCGAAGGCGTCGGCGAAGGCCCCGTAGTCTTACTCCGCTTCGATATGGACGCGTTGCCCATCACCGAGGCCACGGGGTTGCCCTGGGCCAGCCAGCGGCCCGGGCTCATGCACGCGTGCGGGCACGACGGCCACACCGCCATCGGCATGGGCGTGGCTCAATTGCTGGCCCAAACCCGCGACCAATGGCCCGGCGTGGTAAAACTCCTCTTCCAGCCCGCAGAGGAGGGGCTGGGCGGCGCCAGGGCCACCATACGCGACGGTGTTTTAGACTCTCCCGCGCCGGACGCGGCCTTCGCCCTTCACCTTTGGAACCAGCTCCCCCTGGGCCAGCTGGTGGTGCAGCCCGGCCCGCTCATGGCCGCGTCCGATCGCTTCGAGATCCGCATCCTCGGTCGGGGCGGGCATGGCGCCATCCCCGAAGACACCATCGACGCGGTACTGGTCGCGGCCGAGGCCGTAAACACACTTCATCACATCATCAGCCGCAACATCTCGCCCCACGCCACCGCGGTACTCAGCGTGGGCAAATTACACGCGGGGGACACATTCAACGTCATCGCGGAGCAGGCCGAGATCGAGGGCACGCTCCGCACCTTCGAGCCCGCGGTGCGGGAACGGCTCATCCACCGGATGGAGGAAACGCTGGCGGGGGTGACGCGCGCGTATGGCGCCCACTATACCTTCGAAATCAAAGAAGACGAATATACCCCCGCGGTGAACAATGACCCCGAGATGACCGACATCGCGCGCGAAGCCGCGCGAACGCTTCTGCCCGAGGAGCAGATCATCCAGATCACCCCCATCATGGTCTCGGAGGACATGGCCGAGATCCTCAATCGGGTGCCGGGATGTTACCTGCTGTTGGGCGCCGAGCCCGAAGGGGGCGCGCGCGGCCCCCATCACAACCCCCGTTTCGACATTCACGAAGACGCCCTCCCCCTGGCCGCGGCCCTCATGAGCCAGATCGCGGTCACCTATTTGCTTCGGGGAACCTGAACCCGGCTTGGAGCGTCTGTTCTGAAAATAGCATGATCGTCGGCTGCGGAAAGATCGCCAGCCCCAACGTTGGGCGAGTCGGCAACGGGCGTGATGCGTAATGCGTAATCCGTGAGGTTGTTACGCATCACGCTTCACGGATTACGTGCTTGACTTCCCGCGCCAGCCTGGCCGCGAGGCATTTTCATCGGTATCGGCGCGGGCTTGCCCGCCGTCGGACTGTTTTGAAAGTAGCGTTGTTTCATCTGCAACATCAACTCAAAGCCCGCACGGATTTCTCCTATCCCCACCATGCCCTGGTTTCTCATCGAGCCCTCAGGCTATCGGTATCCCATCAGCGAACATGAAGAAGAAGGCTTGAGCATCGGTCGCGCGCCCGATAATGATGTCATCCTCACCGATCCGGGCGTGTCTCGATACCACGCCTACATTCGTGTGCGGGGAGCCGAAGCCTGGCTCTTCGATCGAGGAAGCGCCAACGGCACCTGGCTGAACGGGGAACGCATCGCGGAACCACGGTTGTTGCGTCCTGGTGATCGGATCCAGGTGGGGGGCGTGAGCCTAGAAATGGCGTATCTGCCGCCGGAGGAGGAATCCTTCGTGCCTCTGCCCGATGCAGCCGCGCCCCACGTCTCTCGGCCATCCTACTGGCCCTATGCGCTGCTGGGCGCGGTCCTGGGCTTGCTGGGGGTGGCAGCGGTTGCCATCGCACTTATGCCCACCCTGCAGGGTTCGGCATTGCCTACCCCCACGCCATCCCCCTACACTCGTTACGCGCCCGCTATACCCTCCACGGTCTTCATCTTGACACCTGTGGGGGATTCCCCCAATGGTCAGGCGGGGACGGGCGTGATCCTCACGGAAAGGGGACGCATTCTCACGGCCTACAGCCTGGTTGTTAACCCGGCCACGGGCCGATCCTACAACCACCGGAACCAGGTCATGGTGGGCGTATTCAGCCACGATCAACCCAACACCCTGGACTGGTATCTGGCCCATGTGGTGCGCGCGGACCGGGGCCGGGACATGGCGGTCATCCAGATCTTCGCGCAAAAAGATGGCACGCCCTTGCCCAACAGCTTCGCATTGCCGCCCATGCCCATGGGCGATTCGGACACGCTGGAGCCGGGCGCGTCCCTCGCAGTGATCAGCTTTCCGGCCGGGGGCGAGGGCGTGGGGCCTAGCATCGGCAAAGCCCTGGCCCTGGGTGAAGGCCGGATTGCAGGCTTTCTCCCCGACCCATCCATCCAGGTTGAACGGGGATGGATCACCACCGACATCGCGTTGAGCGGCAGCAACATCGGCGCGCCCGCGCTGGATGAGCAGGGACGACTGGTGGGGTTGTATCCGGGCCCCGATGCAGCGGGGAAGAGCGGCTTTGCCAACAGCATCCGCCCCATTAACCTGGCCCGACCTTTGTGGGTGACGGGAAATTAGGAAAAGATGGACATCGGCCCACGCGGGGGTTATAATGCCCCTATGTCGATCCAGATTCTTCCCCCCGATGTAGCCGACAAGATCGCGGCCGGTGAAGTGGTCGAGCGGCCCGCGTCGGTGGTCAAAGAACTCATCGAAAACAGCCTGGACGCCGGGGCCACCGACATTCGCGTCGAGATCGCGGACGGCGGCAAACGGCTCATCCGCGTCATCGACAATGGGGCCGGCATCCCGGCCGCAGAAGCCCCCCTGGCCTTCCAGCGCCATGCCACCTCGAAGCTCCGGTCCGCCGAAGACCTGGAGCATATCGCCACCCTGGGATTCCGGGGGGAGGCCCTGGCCGCGATCAGCGCGGTGAGCAAGGTCACGCTGATTACCCGATCAAGAGATGAATCGGTCGGGATCGAGTTGAAACTGGAAGGGGGACACATCATCAGCCAGCGGCCCATCGGTGCACCGCCAGGGACGAGCATGACCGTGGAACATCTTTTCTGGAACACGCCCGCGCGGCTGAAATTCCTCAAGTCAAAAGCCACCGAGGCCGGCCATATCAACAAAATCCTCTCCCGTTACGCATTGGCCTACCCCGAAGTGCGATTCAGCTATGTGGTGGAGGGACGGCTCAGTTTCCAGACCCCAGGTACGGGCGATCCCCTGGCCGCGTTGGTCAAAGTCTATGGCCCCGACGTCGCGGGTCAGATGCTTCCGGTCGAGGAGGTGAATGACCCCGTCTTCCCCGATGTGCGCGTCCACGGTTTTGTGAGTTCCCCTACCCTGCACCGGGCCAATCGCAGCCACATCGAACTTTTCGTCAACCGACGCTACATCCAGGATCGCAACCTGACTTACGCGGTGATCCAGGCCTATCACACCCTGTTGATGACGGGACGCTACCCCATCGTGGTCCTCTTCATCGAGATGCCCCCTGAACGGGTGGATGTCAATGTGCACCCCACGAAGACGGAAGTGCGCTTTCGGGAACCGTCGTTGGTGTTTCGGGCGGTGCAACGGGCGGTGCATCGGGCCTTGCAAGGCCAGGCGCCCGTCACCCGGGAGTTGCAACCGTCTGGAGCGACCGAAGACTATCGGGCGCAGTGGGCCGCGCGGCGTCAGGCCCTGGTGAACGCAGGAAGGGACGCACCGACGCCCGGGCAATTGGCCATGGACCTTTACCGCTCGGAGGCGGCCGGACATGAAGAGACGCCTCTCGTGCGCAAGGAGGAAACCGCGCCTGCATCTCCGTCGCCATCCCAGCCCCGGAGCGACCGACTACCCCCCTTGCGGCCCGTGGGCCAGATCGCGGCCACCTATCTCATCGCCGAAGGTCCAGACGGTATGTATCTCATCGATCAGCACGCGGCCCACGAGCGCATCCTCTACGAAAAGATCATGCGGGCCGACCAGCAGCCCGTGCCCAAACAGCAATTGCTCCAACCCATCCCTATCGAATTGGGCACCCACCTCGCGGGCCTCATCGCCGAGCATCTGGATACCCTGAACCAAAGCGGCTTCGAGATCGAACCCTTTGGTGAGGGAAGTTACCTGTTGCGGGCCGTGCCCGCGTTCATGGGCCAGCAAGACCCGGAGGCCCTGTTGGAGGAAGTAGCCCAGGGCCTGGCGCAGCGTACCGACCTGGTGGGCAAGGCCCGGGAGGAAGCCCTGGTGACCATGATCTGCAAGCGGCTGGCCATCAAGGCGGGCCAGGTGCTTTCCCTGACGGAACAGCGAGAGCTCATCCGCCAGCTCGAGGCATGCGAGAATCCCCGTACCTGCCCCCATGGCCGACCCACCATGCTGCACCTCAGCGCGCAGCAACTCGAAAAGCAATTCGGGCGGTTGGGTACATGAACAAGGCGGGCCGCGACGATGAATGAATTTCTCACCCTAAGACGCTAAACGTTTGCAAGCCCGGTCTATCGGTTTCCCGGTTTACAGACTTTTCGCACTATCCGTGCCTTTCCGTGGCCATCCGTGGGCTGCCATGAAAATAGGTTTCGGATCAGGATGAAGATTGAGGTCGTCAGGACAACGGTGAGCGAGGCGCGGGCGGGCGTGAAACGTGATGCGTGAAACGTGAGAACTTACGCATCACGCATGACGTATCACGAAGTCGGCTTCCCGCGCCAACCTGGCCGCGAGGTATTTTCATCGGTATCAGCGCGCGGCCGCGCGAGGTGCCTGTTTTGGGACGGGTTTGAGCTATCGTTCATTTCCCGCTGTAAGACGCCTCGCGCATCGACTACAGTCACACCCTGGCCCGGTTCATGCACGATGACCGGGTTCAGCTCGAATTCCACCAGTTCGGGGACGGCCAGGGCCAGCGCGGCCACCCTCTGGATCAGCGCCACCAGCGCATCCACATCGCCCGGACGTTTACTCCTGGCCCCAAACAGGATCATCCGCCCGGCCACGGTTTCCCCGATCATGCGCCGGGCCTCTTCGTCAGCGAAAGGCGCGATACGAAAGGCCACATCCCGGAGAGCTTCCACATACACGCCTCCGCCGCCGAATAGAATCAGCGGTCCGAAGGTGGGGTCCCGCCGCATGCCAATGATAACCTCCGCGCCGGGCTCCGCCATCTGCTGCACCAGCACCCCCTGCAATCCCGCTTTGGGCGCGCGGCGCCTCACCCGGGCCTGCAGGTCCCAATAGGCCTTGCCGATGGCTTCCGCGGGCACATTCAGCATGACGCCACCCAGATCGCTTTTGTGCAGGATATCGGGGGAAAGGATTTTCACCGCGAAGGGGCCGGGGTAATTGCTGGCAAAGGCTTCAGCCGTGCGTTTCGTATAAGCCGCGGTCCAGGGTGCGAGTGGGAACCCCACGGCCTCCAACAGAGGGTAAAGGTCCACCTCGGTGAGATAGGTTGCACCGGCCCGGGCCAAACGCTGGATTTCCTCCCGGATGGGCTGGAAAGGGGTCAGGTCAGGTTCGGGGGGTGGCGCAGGTGGGGAAGCGTGAACCCAACGCCAGCGAAGCGCATTGGCCATGGCCCGGGCCGCGTTCTCGGGCAGTTCAAAGACCGGGATCTGGTGCTCATGCAGGCGACGATGCGCCTCGCGAACGCCCAGATCGCCCATGAAACAGGCGTAGAGGGGTTTATCCGAACCTGCCGCGGCTTGGGCCAGGACATCGGCCACGGCCACCGGGTCGTTGGCGGTGTTGGGCACAAGGATGGCCAGGATGGCGTCGTAGGTATCGCTGTTTAGCAGGATGCGGGCCGCGGTTTCGTATTCGGGCGAGGAGGCCGCACCCAGGAGATCGATGGGGTTGCGTAGCTGGGGTGCATCGCCCAAGGCGTCGTGCAGGGCCTGATGGGTGGTTTCATCGGGTTGAGGAAGCTGCAACCCGTTGCGGGCCAGCGCATCCGCAGCAATGGCCGCGGGCCCACCTGCATTGGTGAGGATGGCTACCCGAGGCCCGAGCGGGGGTTGGCGATAAGCCAGGGCAATGGCGGTCTCAAACAATTCGCGGATGGTATGGGCCCGCAACACGCCCGTTTGTTTGAACGCGGCCGAATACGCCTCGTCGGAGCCGCCCAGGCTGGCGGTGTGGGAAGCAACTGCACGGGCCCCGGCCTCGGTTCCCCCGGCTTTCAGCGCGATGATGGGGGTTTGAGGAGCCACCTGCCGGGCAATGGCCATAAAGCGGGGGCCATTGTGGATGCTTTCGGTGTAGAGGGTGATGACCCGGGTATGGGGATCGTGGTCCAATGCCTGGATGAAATCAGCTTCGGTGAGGTCGGCCTCGTTGCCCAGGCTGGCAAAGTAGCTGAGGCCGATGTGCTGGCCCTTGGCCCAGTCGATGAGCGCACCGCCCAGCGCGCCTGATTGAGAGAGGAAGGCAATGAAACCGGGCTCGGGGATTTCGTGGATGAAGGTGGTGTCCAGGCCCGTGTAGGGATTGAGCACGCCCACCGCGTTGGGGCCCATCAGACGGATGCCATAGGCCCGGGCGATGTCCAGCAGGGCGTCCTGTAACCGCGCGCCCGCTTCGCCCGTCTCGGCAAAGCCGCCAGAGAGGATGGCAACGGCCCGTACACCCCGCTCCCCGCACGCGCGCAAGGCCTCGGGCGCGGCCGCGGCCGGAATAATTATGACCGCCAGGTCCACAGGGTCAGGAACCTGGCGGATGTCGGGATAGGCTTTGAGGCCAAGAATGGTATCGGCTCGGGGATTCACGGGGTAAATGGCCCCGCGGAAGCCGCTGCGGAGGAGGTTGGCCACGATGCCGTGGCCCAGCTTGCCGGGAGTGGCCGATGCGCCGATGATCGCGACGCCTTTGGGGTTGAAGAAGGGAGTGAGGGAGGACATGAAATGACGTTGTCAGGAATCCGTATGGGGATAATAGGGCGTTACGCGTTGGGAACCGCGTTGAGGTGGAAGGCCAAAGGCTGGGCGAGTTTGACTTTGGGGCGGACCTCTTCGGGCAAGAGGCGGCAGAACGTGCAGAGACCGGGCGCGCTGGTGGGCTGGCCGCAGTTCTCGCAGGGGTGGAGTTCCACCTTCTCCTCCCGCCAATGGGCAAAAAGCTCCTCCCGGGCCTTGAGGAAGGCGAGGTAGAAATGGAGCTTGGCCCCGGGTTTGTCGGCCTCTAACTTATTCAACAGCTCTTTGTAATAAATGGTGGTCGCGCCTTCCGCATAAGGGCATTCATCGTACACGTAATCAATCCCCCGCACAATGGCGTAGGTTGCGGTCTCTCGCTCGTAGAAGCGGCAGAAAGGCTTCACCTTGCGGGCGAAGCCCTCGCCTTCGGGCAAGACCGGAGCCTGGCGGGCCAGATAGCCCACCTGCCAGTTCAGCGTATTCTGGAAGAGGACCGCGACCTCATCATCCAGGTTGTGGCCCGTGGCCAAGACGTTATAGCCCAGGTCGTGGGCGATACGGTTCATCTCGTGGCGTTTGACCAGCCCACACACCGAGCAGGGTTTACCCTTGCCCCGGCGAGTGCGCGCGGCCATCTCAGGGATGCTTTCGCCGTAGGTTGCGGGAATGTCGAGGATGTGCAGGGTGGTTTCGGGGTGTTGGGCGGCGAAGGCTTCACACATTTCGCGAGATTCATCGCTGTAGCCGAAGCCGCCATCGATGCCTAGCCCCAGGTAAAGGCCATCCACCTGATAACCCAACTGGAGAAGTACATCCCACAGGGCCAGGGAATCTTTGCCGCCGCTCACCGCAACCAACACCCGGTCGTCCCGGGTGAACATCCTGTATTTCTTGATGAACCGTTCGGTCTGGTTGACGATCCATTCGGGGAAGTGATCGGCGCATAAGGCCAGCTTGTGCTGGCGCATGTTGATGACCGCGGGCCGGTCGCATTTGCGACATTTACGCGGCATAGGAACCTCCAGAGATCACGGCCACCAGCTTCAGATGATCCCCCGGCTTGAGCCGGGTGCTGTCATCTACCAACTGGCCGTTGATCATGGTCAGGTAGTTTTCAGGATTCAAACCGAGGTCTTCCATGATCTGACGGGCGGTTTTGCCCGGTTCCACCTCCCAGCGCTGTTTGCGCAGGGTGACAAGCACGTGCGTTTGCGATTGTTCGGTCATAGTCCGTAGGTGTGGGAGAAATGGCAGGGGGATAGTATGGAGATTATAGGCATCAAAGCAATAGGATTGTAGCAAACCCACCTTTGTAAAAGCAAGATGGTCGAATGATTTGATTTGTTCGGCATCATTTGGCATGATTGAGAAAATACCGAATATCCCGCGCGTGTATGCGATTCATACCGAATAACCACCAAAAAGGAGCCGTTGTATGGAATTCAAGACCATCATCGAACCCTTTCGCATCAAAACCGTGGAGCCCATCCGCCGCACAACCCGCGCGCATCGACTGGAAGCCATCAAGCAAGCAGGATACAATCCCTTTTTGCTCAAGGCTGAAGATGTGCTGATTGACCTGCTCACCGATTCGGGCACGGGGGCGATGTCGTCTCAGCAGTGGGCGGGCATGATGCAGGGAGATGAATCCTACGCTGGTGCGCGTTCGTTCTACAAGTTCGAAGCCGCGGTGAAGGAGATCACCGGCTTCAAGCATGTGTTGCCCACGCATCAAGGCCGGGCCGCGGAACGGATTCTGTTTGGAGCGGTCCTAAAGCCAGGAGATATCGTCATCAATAACACCCATTTCGACACAACCCGGGCCAATGTGGAATACCGCGGTGGCATTGCACTGGACATTCCCATCCCTGAGGCGCGGCATCCCGACCAGTATCATCCATTCAAGGGCAACATGGACCTGGCCCGACTGGAGGACGCGTTGCAGAAGCATGGCGACCGGGTGAAAATGGTGATGATGACGGTGACCAACAATTCGGGTGGAGGCCAGCCGGTGAGCATGGCGAACATCCGCGAGGCCAGCGCGATTGCGCACAAACATGGCGTGCCTTTCTTCATCGACGCCTGTCGCTTCGCGGAGAACGCCTGGTTCATCAAGATGCGAGAAGAGGGGTATGCGGACAAAACGCCCCTGGAGATCGCGCAGGAGATGTTCCGTTACGCGGATGGCGCGACCATGAGTGCCAAGAAGGATGGCATGGCGAACATCGGAGGCTTTCTCGCCCTGAACGACGACGATCTGGCCCGGACGTGTCGGAACATGGAGATCTTGGGCGAGGGGTTCCCCACCTATGGTGGACTGGCGGGGTATGATCTGGAAGCCATCGCGGTGGGCCTCTTCGAGGCCCTGAACGAGGACTACCTGCGCTACCGCATTCGCTCCATCGAATATCTGGGCGAGCGGATGAAGCAGGCGGGGATTCCATTCATCGAGCCCACGGGCGGGCATGCGGTCTATATCGATGCTCGCAAGCTCTTGCCCCATATCCCCTGGAATGAGTACCCCGCGTGGGCCCTTTCTCTGGTGATGTACATCGAGGGTGGCGTGCGCACGGTGGAGATCGGCTCGGTGATGTTCGGCCGCCAGCCCGATGGCAGCGAGAAGCCCGCGGCCATGGAGCTGGTGCGCATGGCTTTCCCGCGACGGGTTTACACCCAAAGCCATGTGGATTATCTGGCCGAGGTGTTGGATTATGTGAAGGATATCGCCCCGCGCATTCGCGGGGTGCGCATCGTGGAGGAGCCCCCGGTGTTACGGCACTTCACCGCCCGATTTGAGCCCGCGCATGGAGCGCTGGTGGCCGAATAAATGGAATACAGGATCAGGATTGGGATCAGGATTGGAGATTGGACTCAGGAGATACAGCCTGCATCCCAGTGAATCCTAATCCTGATCCTGATCGCGGTCCTTCCCATTCCCTTCGCCGCCCCCTTCTTCGTCGAATCCAGGCGTTTCCGTCGCAACTTCTTCTTCGATATCTTCAAATGGGTTCTCTACCGCCTCCTCAGTAAGCATGATCAGCTCACCATGGAGGTATCCCCCCTCATCCAGCAAAAAAGAAGCCACGCGCAGGGTGCCCCACATGCGCCCCCCCTCCAGGAGCTCGACCCGTTGAGCCGTGAGGTCGCCCTGGTACGCGCCTGAGACCGAGACGGTCCTGGCTCGAATATCGCCCCGGACCCGGGCGTTGGGCCCAATGATCACATTGCCCAAGGTCTCGATGCGGCCGCCTTCCATGACCCCATCGATGCGGACCGAGGCCTCGGTACGGATCTCGCCGGAGAACGTGGCGGCTTCACCGATGACGACATCGATGCGGTCGGGTTCTGGGCGTTGATCGCGTTTGACCATAGTGAGCTCCTGTTTTGAAAATAGATTTGGTAGACCGGGAAACCGGTAGACCGGGAG
>DRQW01000107.1 GCA_011371305.1 Anaerolineae bacterium
GTCATCTCCTACAGCGTGGTCGCGCGCCATGCCATCGGCGCGGTGAACATCACCGCCAGCCACAACCCCCCCAGCGATAACGGCTTCAAGGTGCGCGACCCCCACGGCGGCGCCATCGACCCCGCGGGGCTCAGAGCCATCGAAGCCCACATCCCCGACGAGATGGAGTACGTCTACCGCATCAAGTTCGAGGAGGGGGTCGAATCCGGGCTGATCATGCCCTTTGATCCCAAGCCCGCGTATGTGGCTCAGATCGAAAGGCTGGTGGATTTGCAGCCCATCCGCGACGCGGGCCTGACCGTGGCCGTGGACCCCATGTGGGGCAATGGCGCGGGCTGGCTCACCGAATTGCTGGCCGGGGGCAGTACGAAGGTCTTCGAAACCCATTCCGACCGCAATCCCATCTTCCCGGAGATGAAGCGGCCCGAGCCCATCCCGCCCAATGTGGACGCGGGCCTGGCCTACGCCCGTTCGGTGAACGCGGACGTGGTTTGCATCATGGATGGCGATGCGGACCGCTGCGGCCTGGGCGATGAACATGGCCGGTTTGTGGATCAGCTTCGGGTATTCGGGCTGCTGGCCATGTATTTCCTGGATATCCGCGGGGAGCGCGGGCCTATCGTCAAGAGCCTGAACACCACCGTCATGCTGAACAAGCTGGCGGAGAAATTCGGCGTGCCCATCTACGAGACGGGCGTGGGGTTCAAGTACATCGCGCCCAAGATGCAGGAAGTGGGCGCGATGATCGGCGGTGAGGAAAGCGGTGGCTATGCGTTCGGCGCGCACATCCCCGAACGGGATGGCATTCTGGCCAACCTCTTCCTCCTGGACCTCATGGTCAAGACCGGACTCAAGCCCTCGCAACTGCTGGACCGCCTCTTCGAGATGGTGGGCGGGCCGCACTACTACCATCGCATCGACACGCCCCTGGCATCCAACGAGTTCAAAGAAGAGGCCAAAGCGCGGCTGGATGCAGCCATGCCCGAGACCATCGCCGGACTCAAAGTGCTGGACAAAATCACCATCGACGGCTACAAGTTCATCATGGAGGATGGCGGCTGGCTGACCATTCGCTTCAGCGGCACCGAGCCCCTGATCCGCGTCTATGCCGAGACCACGCATCAGGACAAGCTGGATGCCATCCTGGACGCGGGCCTGAAGATGGCGGGCATTGAGTGACGTTCCCTCTTGGTCAAGTCCATTGTATAATGGTCATGATGACCCTATGGGAGCTGATATGAAGACGCTAACGGTTATCGAAATCAAGCGCAAATTATCTTGAGATTTTGGATTCGGATCATTTTGTCAAGAGGTGAACAAAATGAATTCAGCCCGAAAGGATCGAAAAATCCTGGAACAAATGCTCATCGAGACAGTGAAAACGCTGGATGATCAGCACGCCATGCAGGTCCTCGATTTTGCGCGTTGGCTTCAAACCCAGCCATCGGTTTCCGAAATGGAGGAAGCAGCCTGGGAAGAAGTGTATCTCCGACACAAAGAGGCCTTCCGCAAAATGGCCCAAGAAGCGCTGCAGGAATTGGATGCTGACGAAACCCTGGAAATGACCGCAGAAGGCGATCATATCCAGATCCGATGAAATCCAGAACCACGCGACGTTTCTGGAAACTTTATCAATCTCTACCTGCGGAAATCCGGGCGGCAGCTGACAGAGCATACGTCCTTTGGATGCAGAATCCCTATCATCCTAGCCTGCATTTTAAACGCGTGGACCCGGTAGAACCCATTTACTCGATTCGGATCACGCGAAGCTATCGGGCGCTGGGGGTGATGCGCGGCGACGTCATTGTCTGGTTCTGGATAGGAACACATGGAGATTATGAACAGCGACTTCGTTGAGGTGGCTGCCCTCATCGACTCCCACTGCCACCTCGATCTCCCTCACTTCGACGAGGATCGGGATGAGGTTATCGCCCGGGCCCGGGAAGCGGGCGTGGTCGCCATGGTCACTCAGGGGGTGGACCTCCCCAGCAGCCGTCGGGCCATCGCCCTGGCCGAACGCTACCCCGAGGTCTACGCGGCCGTGGGCATCCACCCCAACGACTGCGCGGATTTCCAGCCATCCATGCTGGACGAACTGCGCTCCCTGGCCGCGCACCCCAAAGTCGTGGCCATCGGCGAGATCGGCCTGGATGATTACTGGAAGACGGTCCCCATGGACCAACAAATTCGCGTCCTGCGCCTGCAACTGGACCTGGCCGCGGCCCTGGGCCTGCCCGTGATCCTGCATGACCGCGAGGCCCATGAACCCATCATGGCGGAGCTACGGGCCTGGGTGCGGGAACGGCTGCCGGGCACACCCCTGGCCCAACGCCCGCCCTACGGCGTGCTCCACAGCTTCTCGGGCGACCTGGCCATGGCCCACGAAGCCTATGACCTGGGCTTCATCTTGGGCCTGGCCGGGCCGGTGACTTTCAAGAATGCGCGTGGTCTCCAGGTCCTGGCCCGCCAGCTCGATCCCGACCGCCTCATGATCGAGACCGACGCGCCTTACCTCTCGCCCCATCCCTACCGGGGCAAGCGCAACGAACCCGCGCGGGTGAAGCTGGTGGCCGAGAAGCTAGCCGAGCTGTGGGACATGCCTTTCGAGCAGGTCGCATTCCTGACCACAGGTACGGCCCGGGCTTTCTTTGCTTTCGACCATAAACCTTGATTGCTGAAAACGTAGCCGCCACATGTCCTTATTGGCTCAACACGGATAATGAGGAAACACGGATAAGTTTCTCTCATCTTCATGTCTTTGCTTCCTTCATGCCTTCGTGGCAAAAAAGTTACGGGCCAACTACCTTAGCAGTTACCTGGAAATGCAGAAATTTGGACGATGAAATGACGACCGTCTCCCTGGCAACCGCCCGCAACCTCGTGGCCGATGACCTGGCCGCGGTGGAAAAGAAGATGCAAAAAGCGGTAGGCGACGCCTACGATCCCCTGGCCGAGGCCCTCACCGGCCTGGTACGCAGCGGCGGCAAGCGCGTGCGCCCCATGCTCACCCTGCTGGCCGGACGCTTCCATCCCCCCGACGACCCCGAGAAGCTCATCAGCCTGGCCGCGGCCATCGAGGCCCTCCACACCTCCACCCTGGTCCACGACGACGTCATCGACGGCGCCCTGCTCCGCCGCGGGCGCTCCACCCTGAACGCCCGTTGGACCCCCAGCAGCACGATTATGGCGGGCGACTTCTTCTTTGCCCGCGCGGCCCGCCTGGTGGCCGAAACCGACCACCCGCGCGTCATCCAGATGTTCGCCCGGGCGCTGGAGATCATCGTGGATGGCGAATTGCGACAGGCCTTCACCGCCCGCGACTGGTCCCAGCCCAAGGAAAGCTACTACCAGCGCATCTACGGCAAAACCGCGGCCCTCTTCGAACTGGCCACCCAAACCCCCGCAGCCCTGGGCGCCGCGCCCGAGGCCCACGAAACAGCCCTGCGCCGCTTCGGATACCACCTGGGCATGGCCTTCCAGATCGTGGACGACGTCCTCGACTTCGTGGCCGACGAGGCCACCCTGGGCAAACCCGCGGGCTCCGACCTGCGCGCGGGCATCATCACCCTGCCCGTGTACTTCTACATCCAGGACCCCGCCCGCCGCGAGCAGGTCATCGAGATGCTCGAAAGCCGCCCCACGGGCGATCCCATCGTGGATGAGGTGGTAGCCCTGGTGCGGGAGTCGGATGCCATCGAGCAAGCACTAGAGGAGGCCCGGGATTTTGTAAATCGCGCGTTGGACGATCTGACCACCCTTCCCGCCATCCCCGCCCGCGCCGCCCTGGCCGACGTGGCCCGCTATGTAGTGGAACGACGTTTTTGAGGGGTTGTTTTTCCGCAGGCCTTCGAGTAGAATGGAAGCGATGCCTGTCTCGAAGGAAGCCCTTGCCATCTACCGAGCCACGGCCCGACGCCGCGCCGAGGCCCGACAACGCGCCCTGGAAGCCCAACGCCAGCGGGCATGGGAAGCCGCACGCGCAGCCGCACAATTGCTCAAGGCATCCTTTCATGCCTCGCGTGTGGTCGTCTTCGGTTCGTTGCTGCGTGAGCATGGGTTTCATGAACGTTCGGATATCGATCTCGCGGCCTGGGGATTGGCTCCCGAAGATTACTTTCTGGCCGTCGCCCGGCTTCAGGAAATCGATCCGGAATTCGAGATCGATCTGGTGGATGTAGCGCATTGCCAGCCGCGGCTACGGGCGGTCATCGAACAAGAAGGGGTCACGTTATGAACGCCCGGTATCTGGCTTTGGCCGGCCGCATTGCCCAGGAGCTGGATGAACAGGAACGCCTTGTCCAACGCATCCAACGCCTGTGGGAGCAAGCAGAGCGTTCGCACGATGAGGCCTACATCGACGCGACCGCGTTGAATCTGCATGGCTTCTACGCGGGCATCGAACGCATTTTTGAATGGATTGCCACCGATGTGGATACCATCTTGTCCACAGAGGAGATAGCATCCTTTGTGCGATTTCTGGAAGACGCGGGGCCATCTTGAACGGGGAGGGTAAAGGACCAGTGCCTGAACCCACAAACCAACACACCTCATCTCCAGCCATCCCCCCCGACATCTCCATCCTCATCGTCTCGTGGAATGTGCGGGACCTGCTGCTGGATTGCCTGGCCGCGTTGCCCGAAGCCGTGGGGGCAGACTACAGCCACGAAGTCATCGTTGTGGACAACGCCAGCGCGGATGGAACGGTGAACGCGGTGCGGGAACACTTCCCCGACGTGCAGGTGATTGCCAATGCGGAAAACCGCGGCTTTACCGGAGGCAACAACCAGGCCCTGGCCCGGGCTCGAGGCCGCTATCTCTTCCTCCTCAACCCCGATACAAAACCCCTCCCCGGCAGTATCGCGGCACTCGCCCGCTATCTGGACGCCCATCCCGACGTGGGCGTCGTCGGGCCGCGGCTGTGGTATGGCGACGGCTCCCCTCAGCCCAACCGCCGTCGCTTCCCCGACCTGCTCACCCTCTTTACCGAAAGCACAGTCATCCAGCACGCCTTCCCCAACCTGAGCCTCTTCGCCCGCTTCCGCATGGAAGACCTGCCCGACGACCAGTCCCACGACGTGGATTGGCTGGTGGGGGCCGCGCTCATGGCCCGACGGGAGGTCTATGACGCGATCGGGCCGCTGGACGAGGGCTTCTTCATGTATTCTGAGGAGCTGGATTGGTGTCGTCGGGCCAAAGCCGCGGGCTGGCGCATCGTCTTCAATCCTGCGGCAGAGATCATCCACTACGAAGGGCGTTCCAGCGAACAGGCCGTGGCCCGCCGCGACATTGCGTTCTTTTCCAGCCGGGTGCGCTACACCCGCAAGTATCATGGCCCGGTCTGGGCGGAATTGCTGCGCTGGTGGTTGCTGGCGACCTTTGCCTTCCAATGGCTGCGGGAGGGAGCCAAGTGGCTGGTGGGACACAAGCGCCCGTTGCGAGCGCAACGGATGAAGGCATATGCGCAGGTGCTGCGCTCGGGCCTGAAATAGAGATGAACGTTGTGGTATAATAACTTGACAATGTCACATTACGTCATTCCGAGGGAGCGAAGCGACCGAGGAATCTAGCGAAGCGCCCTTCGGGCTGGATTCCTCCTCCCTTCGATCGTCGGAATGACGTAGTTGGACGAAATTTGACATTGTCGAAATAATCTCAATCCGATAAGGCGTCCCAAACGTAATCTGTGATGCCCAGATGCATCTCGACATGATGAGCGTGGCCAACTATCTATCCTCTCTGGTCCAGATGACAGACCAAAAAGAAGAATACATCCTCGCGCAGGCCTTGGAAATTGGTTTACGTCAACTATGGCGTGAAGAGGTGCTCGCGCGTTACCTTCGCGGCGAACTTTCCCGGGAGGAAGCAATCGAGCAGGTGGGGATCACTTGGGTGGCGCTAGCGGATGAACAGGCCGAGGCTGTTTTGGAGGATATCCATTGGGCGCTAACAACGTAGCCGTTGCCGATGCCGGGCCCATCTTGCATTTGTATGAAATCGATCTGATTGAACTGTTTGATATCTGGAATCAGGTACTGATCCCTCAGGCTGTTTGGGATGAAACCGTAGCAATGCAACGCGTTCCTGCAAGTCGTTTGACGGAAATGAGCGTTTTTTCATTACGGTATGTCCCCACGGACGCCCTCCGTCAATTTGTCCGAGAATTTCAATTCGAAAAGCTTCATGCCGGGGAACAGGAATGCCTTTTTGTATGTCGAGAGGAAGGCGTGCCATTCCTCCTGACGGACGATCTGGCTGTACGCCGGGCTGCGAAACGACTGGGCGTGCGGCCCGTCGGCTCATTGGGCGTGATTGTAAGAGGATATCGGCTGGGAAGATTTTCCCTTCGAGAAGCCAAAATGCATTTGCGGGCGTTGCAAAACGTCAGCAGCCTATTCGTTACCCCGGAAATCGTGGAACTCGCCATCCGTCAACTCGAATGATCGACGCGCCTCCTTGGAAAGGGGCCAAATGGCTGGTGGGGCACAAGCGCCCGTTGCGAGCGCAACGGATGAAGGCATATGCGCAGGTGCTGCGCTCGGGCCTGAAATAAAACCTCTTGGATGCCACATTCTTCATGCACTTTTAATCCCCAACCCCTTTTTCAGGCAACACTTTTGTGCTTTCAGGCGTACAATAATGTAGAAAATGATCCATTCTTATCCTGCGATCCTACCCATCGGAGCCAAAAAATGAACACGAAACGCATCCTCACACTTCTCACCGCGATGCTCCTGGTTGCGTTCGTCCTGGCCGGGTGCAACATCGCCCAGGTTGGGCAGAACGTGGTTGACAAGGTGCAAGAAGAGGTAGGGCCCGCGCTGGCTCAAAATGAGCTTGCGCCCACCCCCACCCCCGCACCCGCCCAGATCCCCGCCAAACACCAGGACGCCCTGGCCATCGCGTTGGCCCAGCAAGAAGCCCTGGCCGATCTCTACGAGCAGGTCGCGCCCTCGGTGGTCAACATCCAGGTCACTGCGAGTCATCCTGACCTGGGCCAGGAAGACCTGCCCGAAGATTTCCCCTTTGGCCTGCCCGGGATGCCCGGGGACTTGCCCCCGGTTCGGGGCGAGGGGTCCGGCTGGGTTTATGACGACCAGGGCCATATCGTGACCAACAATCATGTGGTCGAAGGCGCGACCGAGATCCTGGTCACCTTCTACAACGGCCTGTGGGCCAAAGCTGAACTGGTGGCCGCGGACCCCATGGCCGATCTGGCCGTGATCAAGGTCGTCCCTCCCAAGGGCGTGGACCTGAAGCCCCTGCCCCTGGCCGAACCCGATAGCCTACGCGTGGGCTACAGCGTCATCGCCATCGGCGCGCCCTTTGGCCTGGAAGAAACCATGACCACGGGCATCGTCAGTGCCATCGGCCGCAGCTTCCCCGTGGGCAAAGGTCCGGGCCCCCGCTACTCCCTGCCCGATGTCATTCAGACCGACGCAGCCATCAACCCCGGCAACTCGGGCGGCCCCCTGCTGGATTTGACGGGCCGTGTCGTGGGCGTCAACTTCGCCATCGAATCCCCCGTGCGCGCGAACTCGGGCATTGGTTTTGCCATCCCCGTCAGCATCGTCCAGCGCGTGATTCCCGCGCTGATCCAAGATGGCAAATACGAATACGCGTACCTGGGCATCCGCGGCCAGAGCATCGATCCCGAACTGGCCAAGGTCCTGGACCTGCCCGAGGGTGTGCTGGGCGCGTATGTGGATGAAGTTCTGCCCGGCGGGCCCGCGGATAAAGGCGGCGTCAAGGGTGGCAGCGAGGTCGTGGACCTGGATGGCATTCAGTTGCGCAAGGGGGGCGACATCATCATCGCCATCGATGGCCAGCCTGTGCGCAACTTCAACGATCTGGTCTCTTACCTGGTGACCAAGGCCTCGCCCGGCCAGGAAGTCACCCTGACCGTGTTGCGTGATGGCAAGAAGATCGACCTGAAGGTCACCCTGGGCAAACGTCCTGAACAACCTGAGCCTCTACCCGAAGAAGCGGGCAAGATCACCCCCAAGGCCGCCATTGCCATCGCTCGCGACACTGTGGAAGAAAAAGGCCTGCTCAAGGGCAAGATCCAGGAGACCACGGTCATGCCCGACACCTACGAAGGTCGGGATGTGTGGGTGGTCGAGCTCAGCGACGGCAAGAACACCGCGGTGGTCATCGTCGACGCGGAGACGGGCGAGGTCTTATCCGCTGCGACCCAATAACCCGCCCGCAATCCCATGCCCTTTTCGGCCCCGGCAGCCTCCATGTTGTCGGGGCCGTTACTTTTCGCCGTCCCAATCTCTCGACAAACCCACAGGAATTCGTTATGATGGCCATGTTCAGCATGAGCCTGTTCCGAAACTAGCGAGATCACGCCAAGGCGTCACAAGGGCGCAAAGGGGAAAAGACAAAAATTCCTGGCGCTCTTGGCGCTTTGGCGTGAGACACCGATCTTCCCGATAACGCCATGACCATCCCATCGAAAATCCCCTTTCGAGTGCTCACTTTGTTCTTCGCCGCCAGCTGGGTTTTGAGCTTACTCCTCACCCCGCCCGAACGCAGCCTGGGCGCTTTGATCCGTTGGATCTTCGCCCATGGAACCCTCACCCAGGCCGCGGTCTATCTCTTCCTCGCGGCCGCGTTGATGGCTGCCGGGTATCTGCTGGGGAATCCCCGACTCTATGCCTGGATGACCACGGTCGCGGTGATTGCGTTCATTTGGTGGGCCGCGGGCTTCGTTATCTCCATGGTCCCTGCGCGAATCGCCTGGGGTGTCTTTGTCGATCTCAACGAGCCTCGCACGCAAATGACATTGCGGGTGCTGGCCGTGGGCGCGATCTTCCTCGCCGTGGCCTGGTGGGTCAACCAACCTAAATTCACGGCCATCGCCATTCTGTTGTTCGCGTTCATCCTGCTTTTTCTGGTGCGCACCACCGGGCTCATCCGGCATCCAGCCAACCCGGTGGGGGAATCCTCCAGCCAGGTCCTCCCTTTATTTTATCTGGCCGCGCTGGTTTCGGCGGTGTTGGGTGGCCTGGCGGTAAGTGGCTGGTGGGTGGAACACGCACGGCAGGATAAGGAAGGCAGGTAAGGGGTTCACGCCACCAGCCTGGGGATGCGTCGGGCCCACCGCACCCAATGGAAATCCTCCAGCGCGTCCACCAGGTCGTCGGGAATGGGATCGTCAGCCTCGAAGAGCTGGATGGCTTCGCCACCACGTTGGCGGCGTTCGACGCGCGAAAACGCGATGTTCAGGTTGTATTCCAGGAAAAGCCCCGTGATCATGTGAATGGTGCCCGGTCGATCCTCGGCCACCACCAGTAGCGCCTCATGTTCGCCGGTGAAGCGGATGGGATAGCCGTTCACTTCCTGGATCACGACCATGCCGCCGCCCACCGACGCGCCCACGACCTGGACCTGCTGTCCATCGGCCTCCAGGGTCATCGCTACCGAATTGGGGTGCGCGTCTTCACCCAGGTCCACTTCGCGAAAGATCACCTCCATGCCCACTTCTCGGGCCAGCTTCAGGCTCTCGCGAATGCGGGGGTCGTCGGTGGCCAGGCCCAACAGCCCTGCGACCAACGCCCGGTCCGTACCATGGCCTCGACCGGTGCGAGCAAAGGATCCGTGCAGCCCCAGCACCGCGCGGCGCGGCTGTCGTCCCAGAATGGCCCGTCCCAACCTGCCCAGGCGCACCGCGCCCGCGGTGTGGGAGCTGGAAGGCCCGACCATGATCGGGCCGATGATGTCGAACGCGGAGATGGCTCGTTTCATGAGAAATGTCAGGGGATGCATGGGGTAGATGGTCCCATTGTAGCGCAAAATCCAAGGATGGTGGAATCTTTTCGCAGGTCACCAGGGGATGAGCACGGTGGAAGCGGACGCGCATCAAGGACTGGCTTGCCCGCGGCGGATACGGACGAAAATCGTGGGCGGTAGCCCGATATACCAGGAAACCAGGAAAACCGGGCCGATTCGCTTCCCACCCGGTCTACTGGTCTACCGGTCTCCCGGTCTACCAAATCTATTTTCAGAACAGTCGAGCTTCAAATCTTCATCATTTCTTCATATTTCATCCACGCTTTCGTTACATTGCAGGATTATTCTGATGGTATTCGACCATTTTCGCCAGAGGAACCTCCAGCACCCATGAAAACATCCCTATCCCGACGCAAATTCCTGGGCCTGAGCGGGCTGGGTTTGGCCGCGGCCGCGCTGGCTGCGTGCACGCCCGAACTCCCGCCCGTCAGTCCCGCACCCCCCTCCCCAACCAGCGACCAATCGCCCCCATCGTCCCCCACACCGCACCCCACCACCGCGCCCACCCGTTCCCCCACCCATCCCCCAGCCGATGTAGCCATCGCCCTGGCCGCGGTGCCCGCTTCGGTCGCCATCCTCCCCGGCCAGCCCACCCAGGTATGGCAATTCCGCGGCCAGGTGCAGCAAGGCGACCCCGCCATCCTCCAGCCCGTGCCCAACGCCTACCTGGGCCCCACCATTCGCGTGCAAAAAGGCCAGCGCCTGAGAATCACTTTCACCCACGACCTGCCCCAGGAAAGCATCGTCCATTGGCATGGCCTCCACGTACCCGCGGCCATGGACGGTCATCCCCAATACGCCATCAACCGGGGCGAAACCTACGAATACGCCTTCGAGATTCTGAACCGGGCTGGGACCTACTGGTATCATCCCCATCCCCATGGCATCACCGGGCCGCAGGTGTACGCGGGCCTGGCCGGGTTCTTCATCGTGCATGACCAGGAAGAACAGGCCCTGGGCCTGCCTTCAGGCGAATTCGACATCCCCCTGGTCATCCAGGACCGGGCCTTCGATGGGAACAACCAGCTCGTCTATCGCCCCAACGGCATGATGGACCAGATGATGGGCTTCCTGGGCGACCGGATCCTGGTCAACGGCCAGCCCGACTTCACCCTGCCCGTGGCCACCCGACCCTACCGCCTGCGTCTGCTCAACGGCTCCAACTCCCGCATCTACAAACTGGGCTGGAGCGACGGCTCCCCCTTCACCGTCATCGGCAACGACGGCGGCCTGCTGGAGAAACCGGTGCAGCGCCCCTACATCACCCTGGGCCCGGCCGAGCGGGTGGAATTGTGGGTGGATTTCAGCAACAGGGCCGTGGGAGAGGAAATCGTCCTGCGCAGCCTGCCCTTCCCCGCGCCCGCGGGCATGATGGGCGGCATGGGCCGCGGCATGATGGGGCAAGGCCAGGGCAGGATGGGAGGCGCCGCCCTGGGCCTGGGAGACCCCTTCGATATCCTCACCGTGCGAGTGGAAAAGGCGTCGGATGAGCGAACCACCCTGCCCGACCGGCTGTCCACCATCGAAAAATTGCATCCCCGGGACGCGGTCGCTACGAAAACCATCGCCCTGACCATGCGCCCGCCCAATGGCTGGACCCTGAATGGCCGCACCTTTCAGATGACCGCGGTCGCGCCCGAGGAACGGGTCAAGCTGGGGAGCATCGAGGTCTGGGAATTCGTCAACAACGGCGGGGGCATGGGCATGATGGGCGGCGGCATGATGAGCCTGCCCCATCCCATGCACATGCACGGCGAGCAGTTCCAGGTGTTGGACCGGCAGATAAGCCGGGCGGGCCGGGCCATGTGGGAGAGCCTGAAGGATGGGTTTGTGGATGAAGGCTGGAAGGATACCGTGTTGGTACTGCCGGGCGAGCGCGTGCGGGTCATCCGCCGTTTCGCCGACTTCACCGGCCTGTTCCTTTACCATTGCCATAATCTGGAGCATGAGGATATGGGCATGATGCGGAATTTCGAGATCGTGGCCTAAACGTTGCGCCATAATCAATAGTCGGTAGACCAGGAAACCGGTAAACCAGGAACGCGCATATGGAGAAGCCGACATAGAAACGTCATTCCGAGGGAGCGCAGCGACCGAGGAATCTAGCGAAGCGCAAAAACCACGACATGACGCTCGCTTCGCTCGCTAGATGCTTCGCTCCCTACGGTCGCTCAGCATGACGTAACCCATGTTGGGAATTCCAATATGAGCGACCAGGAAGCCAGGGGAACCGGGCCGAGTCGCTCCCCAATCCGGTCTACTGGTCTCCCGGGTTACAGGCCTACTTGGTTTACTGGATTCTATTTTCATCCGCTTACTCATCTCCAATCTCCCATAAAAGGACGTTATCGATGCACCAAAAACTCTCTCGCCCTTCATCCCTCAACCGTCGTCAATTTCTGCGCCTGACGGGCCTGGGCGTGTTGGGCCTGATGGCGGGCAGCCTGCTGAAGACACCCGCGGCCCGGGCCAGCACCCCCACCCTGCCCGGCCTATCCTCCACCTTCACGCCGGACGTGGAGCTGGCCCTTACTGCCGAGCCCGGTCAGGTTTCCATCCTGCCCGGTCAGCCCACTACCGTGTGGCGCTACCGGGCCGAGGTGCTCAGCGGGCCCGCGGACACCGTCCAACCTATCCCCGACACCTACCTGGGCCCCATTCTTCGCTTCAAACCCGGCCAGAAGGTGCGCGTGCGCTTCACCAACCGCCTGTCCGAAGAAACCATCGTGCACTGGCATGGGCTGCACGTGCCCGAGGCCGCGGACGGCCATCCCCGGCTGGCCATTGCCCCCGGCGAAACCTACATCTACGAGTACGAAATCATGGACCGGCCCGGCATGTACTGGTATCATCCCCACCCCCACGGGCGCACCGGGCCCCAGGCCTACATGGGCCTGGCCGGGTTGATCATCATCTCGGACGAGAGTGAGCAGGCGCTGGGGTTGCCTTCGGGCGACCGAGACCTACCTCTGGTCATCCAGGATCGGCAGTTCGACGCCAACAACCAGCTTATCTACAGCACGCCCATGGCGGGCTTTTTGGGCGACCGAATCCTGGTCAATGGGCGCCCAGAACTCATCCAGACCGTGGAGCCCGCGACCTATCGCCTGCGCATCCTCAACGGCTCCAACGCTCGCATCTACAAGCTGGCCTGGCCCGATAACACGCCCTTCACCGTCATCGGTACGGATGGCGGCTTGCTGGATGCGCCGGTGCAACGCCCTTACATCACCCTGGGCCCGGCCGAGCGGATCGACCTGCTGGTGGATTTCAGCCGATGGGCGGGGCAGACCCTGTCGCTGCGCAGCCTGGCCTTTTCCGGCGGCGGCTTCATGGGCGGGGGCGGTGCCTTGCCCAACGGCGCGGCCTTCGATGTGCTACGCTTCCAGGTGAGTGAGGATGCGGCCACCCCCATGCCCTACAAGACCTTTGTGCCCCTGATGAGTGGGCCGGTCGCGGCCGCGCGCCGAGCGGATCGGGCCTGGGTGCAGGCGGATCGCACCTTCCAGCTCTACATGCAGTTCGGCCAATGGACCATCAACGGTCGCACCTTCCAGATGGAGGCAGTCGCGCCCGATGAAATCGTCAAATTAGGGACCGAAGAAGTGTGGGAGTTCGTCAACCAGCAGCCCGGCGGAGGCGGCGGGGGCATGGGAGGCGGTATGCCCCACCCCATGCATATCCACGGCCTGCAATTCCAGGTCGTCGGACGTCAGCCGCCCACCAACACGCAACAACGGGCCAACTGGGAGACAGTGAAGGATGGGTATGTGGATGACGGCTGGAAGGACACCATCCTGCTCATGGCAGGAGAACGAGTCCAGGTGCGGTTGCGGTTCGAGGATTTCACGGGCCTGTATCTCTATCACTGCCACAATCTGGAGCATGAGGACATGGGTATGATGCGGAATTACAAGATCGTGGCCTGACGATTGAGTTACTGCTATGAAAATCGATCTCACGCAAAGCCGCTAAGGCGCAAAGGGAAAAGAAGCAAAGAATTCTTGGCGGTCTTTGCGTCTTTGCGTGAGCTTTTCATCCGTATCGGCGCGGGCTTGCCCGCCATCGGACTGCTATGAAAATAGAACACGGATGAACACAGAAAAACACGGATAATTCAAAAAATCTGTGACCGATGGCCGTGTCAATCCGTGTCCTCGTCTTTCATCGGTATCGGCGAGCCAAGGTTCGTA
>DRQW01000108.1 GCA_011371305.1 Anaerolineae bacterium
CTCCAGTTGATCCTGCACGAATGGCCCGTATTCATTGCGCAACGCATTGAGGGAGTGAGGATCGGTGGTGACGATCTTCTTGAATTTGGCCTTCTTCAGGGCCGCGGCATTATCCTCGGCCAGTTGCTCGAACAAACCCTCCTCGCCCACGCGGCGCACGTCGTTGCCCGAATTGCGCTCGGCTCGCCCCAGAATGCCGAAATCCACCCCGGCCTGCTGGAAGATGCGGGCCACGGCCTGGGTGTTGGGGATGACCCGGGCGTCGAAGGAAGCCGTATCGCCCACAAACCACAGATACTCGGCCTCCTCCTTGCTCACATCCTTCACCTTGAAATCCAGCCCTTTGGTCCAGCGGGCCCGGGCGCGGGACCCCTTGCCGAACCAGTTGCCGTTCTTGGCCAGCGACTCCAACGCGGTCTGGATGCCCGAATCCAGCTCCTCGCCCTCGATGATCATGCGGCGGCGGATGTCCACGATGTCGGCCATGGGCTCATTGCCCACGGGGCACACGCGCACGCACGCGTAGCAGGTGGTGCAGGACCACACTGCTTCGGGACTGATGGCCCACTGCAGCATGGGATCATCAGGGAAATTGTTGCGGAAGGCCATGTCCACAAAGTGATCGTTAATGAACCAGCGCTTATTCACCTCAAGCGCGGCCGGGGAAAGTACCAACCCCTGGGAATGCGCGGGACAGACATCGTTGCAGCGGTTGCACATGATGCACGCGTACGCGTCCATGAGCCGAGGCCAGGACAGGTCTTGCAGATACTTCACGCCCGGCTCCGTATCGTCGGGCAGGCCCGGGGGGATGGCGGGGTCCAGCTCCCCGCGCGGGTTCTGCTTGCCCAGGCCGATGTTCAGAGGCGCGACCATCAGGTGGATGTGCTTGCTACGGACGAAGTAGGGGGTGAAGACCAGGATAAGCCCGATGGCCAGCCACCAAGTGATGTGAATCCCGGCCGTGAACGCGGATTCGGAAAGCCCGCGCAGGGGCACCGAGACCAGGCTGGCAAAGGGCATGAAGGGATCGGGCTTGCCGTTTTCAGCCAGCCGCAACGCCTGGCCCAGAAAACGGGAGCCCACATGGATGAGGATGAACGTGCCCACGATGAGGGAGTCATAACGCACCCACCCCTTCTTCACTGGCTCATAAAGCAGCACGCCGTCGTTGAAATTCAGGCGCTTGTCCTTCATGATGAAGCGCCGCACCAGGAACGCGATCATCCCCGTGAGCGTGAGCACGCTGAGGATATCCGCAATCAGATTGAAAAGGTTGATGGGGAGATCGGGCAGGGGTTCCAGGGGGCCTCGGCCACCGTAAATCAGCTCAAAGCCCGGGATAAACCCCTCCATGACATCGGTCACGTTGACCAAAAAATAGAAGCTGAAGCCGAAGAAGATGAACGCATGGAACGTGCTGAGGATGGGACGGCTGCGAAACATGGGTTTCTGCAGCAGCACGTCGATGAGGGCCTGGCCGATGCTGAGGACAATGTTTTCCCGGGGCGGCGCGGGCTTACCCGCCCGGATGATGCGGTAAATCCCGAAGAAAAGGACCGTGGTCAGGCCGCCCAGGCCCAGGAACATGAGGATGAAGAGGATGCGTTCGGGGATGGTGAGCACGCTAGCCTCCGGTCGAAAGTGAGAATCCCTCGGTTCAGGATAAGGATGATAGAAAGCCTGGACTCGATGAGGAAACTTCGCGTGAAACGTGAGACGTGATGCGTGAGGCCCTCACGTTTCACGCATCAGTACCAGCCTGTTATTCCAACTTCTCCAACATGGCCTCGGCCACGTCGAAGAGGTCCTGGGCGACGCCGTAGTGGGCCACGTCGAAGATGGGCGCGTTGGGGTCGGTGTTGACCGCGATGATCAATTCCGCGTCCTTCATGCCTTCCAGATGTTCGGGCGCGCCCGAGATGCCCAGCATGAAATAGAGCTTGGGCTTGACCGTCAGGCCCGATTTGCCCACCTGGCGGGTCTTGGGCAGCCAGCCCGCGTCGATGATGGGGCGGGACGCGGCCAGTTCCGCGCCCAGGGCCTCGGCCAGTTCTTGGGCCAGCTCGATGTTGTCTTCGCTTCCGATGCCGCGGCCCACGGCCACCAGCTTCTCCACTGCGGTGATGTCCACATCGCCCGCTTCGGGCCGGATGAGCTTGACAAAGTGCACCTTCAGGTCGTCCAGCGACGCGGGCGGGGCCACCGATTCCGCCGCGGTGTTGCCCATGCCATCCTCCGCGGGGAACGCGCCCGCCATGACCGAGACCACCGCGGGGCCGTCCACCGCGCATTCCGCGGCCATCTTACCGCCGTAGATTTGCGACGTAGCCACCAGCGTGTCCCCGTCGGCCTCCAGGCCGTTCACATAGGCCACGCAGGCCGCGCCCAGCTTCACCGAAAGCCACGCGGCCAGGTCCATGCCCACCGACGTGTTCCCCACCATGATCAGGCGAGGGGAACGCTCCTCGGCCAGGGCCAGGGTCACCCGGCCATAGGCCTCGGGGTTGAACTCAGCCAGCGCGGGATGGTCGATGTAGAGGGTGGCGTCGGAATCGAACCCGTTGGCCTGGTCCGCCATGCCGTTGCCCATCATGACGGCTACAGCCTGGCCGCCCCAGGCCGACGCCAGCTCCTTGGCCTTCCCCACCATTTCATAGGAAATATCCGCCACCTTGCCGTCGAGATGCTCGGTGATGACGAGAATGTCGTTGCTCATGGAGAATCCTCCCGGTATTGAAATTGCATTGGCTTGGTTTGACAATCATCCGTAGATGCCACGTTGGTCGGAATTGCGTAATGCGTAATCCGTAAAATCATGTCCTCACGCATTACGAATTACGGATTGCGGAAATCGATCCCGCGACCAACGCTGCGTAAAAGCACTTCTACAGCAACCCGCGTTCTTCGAGAATGGCGATGATCTTCTCCGCCACCTCTTCGGGGTCGCCTTCGATCATCTCGGCATGGCCCGCGGATTCGGGCTTGGCCATCTTGCGCAGCTCGCAGCCCTCGTATTCGAAGTCCTCATCCGCCTCGAATTCCTCGATCTCTGCGGATTTGGCCATCTGGCGGATCTTGCTGATGGGCGCGTAGCGGGGCGGTTTCTCCGCGGCCTGGATGCCCAGCACCGCGGGTAGGGCGACCTCATATTCGGCCATGACGCCGCCCGCGAATTCCTTGTGGGCCACCACCGAGCCGTTCTTCGAGCTCACGCCCGTGACCACGCCCACGTAGGGCAGGTCGAGATACGCGGCCAGCATGGGCCCGATCTGGCCGTCCAGGTCATCCACAGCCTGCACGCCCGTGAGCACCAGGTCGGGGTTCATCTCGCGGATGGCGTCGGCCAGCCATTTGGCCTGGACGTGGGAGCTAACCGGGGGTTCGATATCCCCCACGATCTTGGCGGCCTTGTCCGCGCCCTTGGCCAGCGCGGTATGCAGCACGCCATCCAGCTCCTCGATGATATCCACGCCCACGACGGTGACTTCACCGCCCGCGGCCTCTTTCAACAACACAGCCTGCTCGATCGCGTGTTCATCGAATTCGTTGAGCAGGAAATCGATCTCATCGAAATCGAGATTCGTGCCATCCTCATTCAATTCCAGTTCATCCGCGGTGCTGGGCACATGCTTGATGGCGACGACGATGTTCATAGAATCCTCCTGAAAAACGTTGATTTGTCGGTCAGTGACAGAATTTTCAAAACCGATTCGCGTTCATTTTGTTCGCTTAACACGGATGAAGGGACACGGATAGGAAAAAGGGAAATTTATCGTCTTATCCGTGTCTCTTCCTATCCGTGTTTTTGGGCGTGTGCCGCGTTAGCATGGCGCTGGGGGATGGCGCCACGAAAAGTTCACGCGGCCAGGCCCACGCCGCGCATGGACATATCCAGCAGTTCCAGGATGTCCAGGACCTTGAGCTGGTCGTTGCCCGTGCTCTTGGCCGCGTCCTCGAAGCGGGACACCTCGAAGGGACAGCACACAGCCAGGACGTCCGCGCCATAGGCCACGGCTTCCAGCACGCGGCGCTCGGAGAGGCGCATGGTCGTGTGGTTGATGGTGAAGGAATCGAGCCACATGCCGCCGCCGCCACCGCCGCAGCAGTAGCCGTTCTCCCGGCAGCGGCCCATCTCCACCAGCTCCAGGCCCGGGATGGCCTGCAACAGCGCCCGGGGCGCGTCGTATTCCCCATGATGCCGCCCCAGATAGCAGGGGTCATGGAAAGTTACCTTCAGGGGGATCTCATGCTTGAGCATGGGCTTGAGCTGATCCAGCCGATCCGCCAGGAACTGGGTGTAGTGCTGGATAGGACGGTCGAAGCCGAAGCGTTCCTTGTATTCTTTCTTGAACGCGTTGTATTCGTGCGGCCCGGTGACCACCATCAAATCCCAGTCGTATTTCTCGAAGACCTTGAGGTTGTGCTCGGCCAACATCTCGAAGAGGCCCAGCTCCCCGGCCAGACGCTGCGAATCCCCGTCATCCTTCTCCTCCCGGCCCAGGATGGCGAAGTCCACGCCCAGGGCGTTGAAGATGCGGGCCGCGGCCAGGGACGCGTCGATGCCGCGGGGATGGTACGAGGGGTAAGAACCCACATACCACAGCACCTCGGCCCGTTTCACGTCCTTCATGATGGGCACGGGCACGTCCGATTTCTTGGTCCAGGCCGCGCGTTTGCGCTGGGATTGGCCCAGAGGGTTGCCATACTTGGCCGTGTTCTCGAACGCGGTTTGCAGCTCTTCGGGCACGAAGCCGTTGAGCACGGCCTGTTCCCGGGCCGCGGGCATGATCTTGACCATGTCCACCACTTTCTTGCACACCCGCACGCAATTCATGCAGGTGGTGCACAGCCACAGCGCGTCGTGGTTGAGCAGGTCCACGCCTGTCTGCGCCATGCGGTAGAGCTTGCGAGGGCCGTAATCCCCCACCTGGTCCACCGGGCACACAGGCACGCACTTGGCGCACTGATAGCACCAGGCAAAGGATTCCGCGCCCGGGAGCGAGGCGATTTTTTCAATCAATTCGGGCGTATATTCCCAAATGACCCGCTGCTCGAACATGCGGTTCCACGGGCCGGAGATATCGATGCCATCGACGATGGCGACTTCTTTTTCGAGAATGCCTTCGACTTTGTCCAGTCCAGCGTCCATAGAGTCGCTCCTGAATGGGGTTCACGGTTCGGGGTTCAAAGTTCAAAGTTCACAGTTCACCGTTCACGGTTCACCGTTCACCGTTCACGGTTCGCTGTTCACGGTTCCCTGTTTCCCTCAAACCGCAACTGAATACTGATTACTGATTACTGACTACTGTCC
>DRQW01000109.1 GCA_011371305.1 Anaerolineae bacterium
CGGCCAGGAGGATCGTGTTGCCATGCACCTGCCAGGGGGTGGTGAGCGCCTCCCGGGTCACGCCCACGGCCCGGGCCACCCGCCGGTAGTTCTCCTCCACCCGCTCGGGGTCATCCCCCACCGTCCACCCAAGGTTGAGGCTATCCCACGGCTTCGGGCTCACGCCCCCGCGGCGGGTGAAGACGGCGTGAAAAAGCCTGGGGAAGGCGTCCAGGCTGGGGAAAGTGTAGTAGGGGACGGGACGATTGTGATAATTCATGGTCATCTGCGGATGAGGATGTCCTCCAGCTAAGTCGGCGCGGGAAGGCGAAACGTGAAACGTAATCCGTGATGCGTCATGTTCTCACGTTTCACGTCTTCACGCATCACACCTTTCGCCGTCTCGCCCTATATCGGCTTCCGCATCCTTTTGCAAACGAAATCAACTCTCGTGCTATGAGCACGGCTCGAAACCACAGGGGTGCGCGCTGTGCCAGCGCCAGTCGGTCTCGATGATCTCTCGCAGGCCGTACTTCGGCTCCCAGCCTAGCACTTCTCGCGCCCGGGTGTTGTCCGCCCAGATGCGCACCGGGTCGCCCGGCCGCCGCGGCCCCACTCGCACTTCGAAATCTCGCCCGGTCACCTCCCGCACCATGTCGATGATCTCCATGACGCTGGAGCCTTTACCCGTGCCCAGGTTGAAGGCCATGCTTTCGCCGCCGTTCCACAGATACTTCAGCGCGGCAACGTGCGCGGTGGCCAGGTCGTCCACATGGATGTAGTCGCGGATGGCCGTGCCGTCGGGCGTGGGATAATCGTCGCCGAAGACCATGAAATCATCCCGCTGGCCCAGGATGTACTCCATCAGCCGGGGAATGAGGCGGCTGGCGGGCTTGTAAGCGTCGCCGATACGGGCGTCGAAGCTGGCGCCCGAGGCGTTGAAGTAGCGCAGGGGCGTGAACCGCAGCCCCTTGGTGCGGTCGTACCATTCCATGACCTGTTCGGCCATACGCTTGGACGCACCATAGACGCTTTCGGGCTTGTAGCTTTCCTCTTCGGTCACGGGAACGTTTTCGGGCGTGCCATAGACCGCGCAGGTGGATGAGAAAACGAGATGGTTCACGCCCGCGTCCAGCATGGCTTCGATGAGATTGACCGAGCCCTGGATGTTGTTGCGGAAGTATTTGCCCGGGTTTTTCATGCTTTCACCCACCTCGACGTAGGCGGCGAAATGGATGACCCCGGCGATGTCGGGATAGCGGCGGAAGACGGCCCGGATTTCCTCTGGATTGAGCAGGTCACCTACGATGAGAGGGGCGTTTTCCACGGCCCGGGCATGGCCTTTGACCAGGTTGTCGAAGACGACAACGTCGTAGCCCTGGCGTTGCAGTTCGCGGACGGTGTGGCTGCCGATGTAGCCAGCGCCGCCAGTGACGAGAATACGTTGGGTCATAGGAATTCCTTGAAATTCATCGAGATTGGGTGACAGTTGCAAAAGTCGGAAATGCGCAAAACAGAACTACTTCGCAAAATGTGCGCGGTATGCGTTCATTTTATTCATTTATAACACGGATGAAGGGACACGGATGGGCAATTTTATCATTTTATCCGTGTTTCCTCTTATCCGTGTTTTTGTGGCTTTGCCACGATATGGGTTACGCGACCGCTTCCCCCACCAAGTCGTATTCCATCGCGTCCACGATCTTCACCTCCACCATCTCGCCCAGGGGGAGTTCGCCCGGGATGATGACGTAGCCATCCACTTCGGGCGCGTCGCGGTAGGTGCGGGCCAGGGTATAGCCCTGGTCGTGGGCCTCGGTGAGCGCGGTGAGCACGCGGCCCACCTGCGCCCGGTTCTTCGCCAGCGAGATGGGCTGCTGCAAGGCCATCACCCGATGCCAGCGTTCTTCTTTGATGTCTTCAGGAATCTGGTCGGGAAGCTCGGCCGCGGGCGTGCCCGGCTCGGGGCTGAATTTGAACACGCCCACCTTGTCGAACTGGATGGCCTCGATGAAGTCGAGCAGGCCCTGGAATTCCTCTTCGGTCTCGCCGGGATAGCCCACAATGAAGGTGGTGCGCAGAGCGATGTCGGGCATGGCCGCGCGCAGCTTCTCGATGGTGCGCAGCACCATGTCGATGTTGCTGGGGCGCTTCATGCGGCGCAGGGTGGCGGGATGCCCGTGTTGGAGGGGGATGTCGAGGTAATGCAGGATTTCGGGCGTCTCGGCCATGACCTCGATGAGTTGATCGCTGACGTGGCCCGGATACGCGTACATGAGCCGCAGCCAGTCGAGGCCGGGGGTGCGGCGGGCGATGGCGTTCAGCAAGCGGGGGAGGCTGTCGGGCTCGCCCCGGTCGCGGCCATAGTCGGTGGTGTCCTGGGCCACGACGACCAGCTCCCGGGCGCCGGCCTGCACCAGCGCGTTGGCCTCGGCGATGACGCTCTCGAAGGGACGGGATTTGAGCCTGCCCTTGAAGCTGGGAATAGAGCAGAACGCGCAGGGCGCGTTGCATCCATCCGCGATTTTGAGATAGGCGGAGGGGTAGCTTTGGGGCGGGCGGGGCGTGGGCGCGTCCAGGGGATGAGGAGGATCGCCCAGCAGGGCGATGCGGCCCAGGCGACGGCGCTGCTTGCCCCCGCGCAGGTTCTCGGCCAGGTCCACGATCTCGGGCCAGCGCAGCGTGCCCAGCAGCGCATCCACCTGGGGCACCGCATCGAGGATTTTATCGCCATCCCGTTCGGCCATGCAGCCCGCGGCGATGAGCACCTGGCGCTTCTTCTTGCCCTGGCCCAGATCACGCAGCACCGCGATGCTTTCTTGCTGCGCGGCCTGGAGAAAGCCGCAGGTGTTCACGATGAGCACGTCCGCCTCGTCCGGGTCGGTTACGGCCCGATAGCCCTTTCTGGACAGCAAGGTCGCCATGGCCTCACTGTCCACCTGGTTTTTGGGGCACCCCAGGGTGAGGATGTAGTATGCGGGAGATTTTTTCACAAGCTTAACTGGTTACGGAACACGAAATACGGATCGTTACCCTCCTCCCTCCGGCGTTTGGGTCGGTTCGGGTGTGGTTACGGTCGGAGAAATCGTTGCCGTGGGGGTGATGGAAGGCAAAGGCGTCGGGGTGATCTCCACCACCTGACCATCCTGGACTTCCCAATTAAAGATGACGATATCACCGATCTCGCCCAGGGGCGGCATGGGCGTCCCGTTCAGGGTGAGTTGCACGCCCCCTGCGTTGCCGGTAAGGAATTCGAGGAGGCGATAGGCCACGAATTCCTGGTCGAAGCCGGGATCGGTGAGGGCTTCCACCTGCACCTGGCCATCGGTGGCAATGCGCAGCCACGCGGTGCTGGTGACCACGACGCGCAGGCGGATGGTTTCGGAAGGGGTGGGGGTGAGGGTGGGGCTGGGCGCCAGGGTGGGCGTGTTGGTGGCCGCGGCCGTGGGGGTGAAAGTGGGCGATGGGGGGTTTTCTTGGGCCGGCGTGGCCGTGGGGGTGAAGGTGGGTGGGATTTCGCCGATGATGGGCGCGGTGGGCGCGGCGCCTTCGGGCGGAAGTTGGACCGTGGCCGTGAGGGTTTTCCCACCGTCATTTCGGCCTTTCAGATAAGGCACCCCATAAGCATACAAAAGATAGCCCAACAAAATGATGGGGATCAAGACAAAAAGGGTGCCCATGAACCGGCGAAGCAAACGTGGACGCCGAGTGGTCGCACCATAGAGGTCGAGGTCGATGGGGCGATACTCTGAACCCGTGGCGGTTGCGGCGGTCGCGGCCTCCTCTGCAGAGGGGGCCGCGGTCTCGGTTTGGGCATCGAATTGCGTCACCAGTTCGTCGGCATCCAGGCCCAGGAACGCGGCATAACGCCGGAGGAATCCCCGGGCAGCCACCCGATTAGGCAGTTCATCCCAATCTCCCGATTCCAACGCGTTCAGATAGCGTTGGCGGATGCGGGTTTCCGCCTCCACATCGGCGAGGGAAAGGTCCTTGGATTCGCGCGCTTGGCGCAGGAGTTGTCCGATTTCAATCATGGGTAAGCTTTGGTGGCGAGAATGGCGTGGTGCCCAGTGGTGGTGGCTCACACGGTCACCCCTCGATTATGCGGCGGGAACGGAAAATTGTCAAAGATGACAAGGTCAAAAGCTCAGGGGGCGGAACCGGGCGGGGCATATCATCGATGAAACATTTGGCAATCGCCTGGGTTTCGTAGAGAATGAAGAGGCTTATGATGCATCAGCGATTGCAGCGATTGAATACATGTTTTCTGCGTCTCTTGTTGGTTGTCCTGGTGGCGCTGGGGGCGCTGGTCGCGCTCTATTTTTATCAGGGTGGATGGGAAAAGCTGCAACAGTCACGGTTGCTGGCCCGCGTCCTGCCCGGCAACGTTATCACCGGCCCGCAAGTGGCCATCATCGCCGGCCATCGGGGGTTCGATTCGGGCGCGGTGTGTGAGGATGGCACCATTGAGGCTTTGGTCAACGAAGAGATCGCGGATCGCGTTGCCCGGTTGTTAGAAAAGGAAGGTGTGGCCGTGGCGGTATTGGACGAATACGACCCCCGCCTGGAGGGGTTGCAGGCCCGGGCATTGGTCTCCATCCACGCGGATTCCTGTATCAACCAAAGTGGTTTCAAGGTGGCCAGCGCCGAACAAACCATCATCCCCCAACAGGATGCTTTGTTGGTCTCTTGTTTGAAGGAGCACTATGCCCAGGCGACGGGATTGGCGTTCCGGGCGTCGGCCATTACCCGGGATATGACCCAATATCATGCATTTCAACGGGTGGCGGATACCACCCCGGGCGCAATCATCGAAATCGGGTATTTGGGGGGCGACAGGGCGCTGTTGGTTGATGAACCGGACCGGGTGGCCGAGGGGATTGCCAGGGGCATTCTGTGTTTTTTGGATGCCCAACCAACCGCGCGGGCCACACCCAAAGATGCATCGCATCCATGAACCCGGTTCGAAAGGCGATCTCACGCCAAGGCGCAATGGGGAAAATATGCAGGTGGCAGGTGGCAAGTCGAGTGGCGCAGGCCACTTGCCACTTGCAAACTTGCACACCTGCAGCTCTGCCTTGACGTGGGATCTCCCCTATCGCCGCGGGTGTGCCTGTCATCGGGAAGCTGTGTCAAGAAGAAAAATCTGTGGCATAATGATCCTATGGACCATCAACAAATCGGCTGGATCGCCATCCTTATCGGCATCTTGTTCGTCATCGGTGGCCTGCTCATCTGGACGGGCGCGTTCGCCTGGTTCGGACGCCTGCCCGGCGACATTCGTATCGAGGGTGAAAACGTTCGGATTTATATCCCCTTCACCTCGATGATCTTGCTCTCCATCCTGCTCAGCCTGCTGCTGGGATTGATCAATCGGTTGTTTCAATAAGCACGCGTCGGAACATTATCTTCTCACATCGGTACTGTCCAGCGCGGTGAGCAATAAGCGGTGTCGCCCGGGCGTGACATGCTCCACCAGAGTGATGGCCTCCCCTTCGACGGTCAACAGAAAAGGCATCTCCGCCTCCACCCACACCTCCAGGCCCGCGCCCGTCTCTTCCCCCCGCCACAACCATCCCCACGGCGTCCGCAGCCGCTCGAACGGCACCGCGGCCATCACCCGCCACGTCACCTGACGGGCGGCTTCGTGAATCTCCAATACATCCGGCTCATACATCACGGCTGACACAATCTCTTGGTCAAAAATGACCTAAGATGTTGATCACTTTCTTATCCTTGGCGTCTTTGCGCCTTGGCGTGAGATAAAAACCAGTCATGGACCTTTCCGGCAAGACCGCGCTCATCACGGGCGGTGCGCATCGCATCGGACGGGGACTGGCCCTGGCCCTGGCCCGGGCCGGATGCAACCTCATCCTCCATTATAACCGCTCCGCGGACCGGGCCCAAGCCACCGCAGAGGAAGCCCGGGCGCTGGGGGTCCAGGTCATCCTGCGCCGGGCCGATCTCAGCCGCCTGGACGACCCCACCCCCTTGTTCACCAACCTGCCCCACGACGTCGCGCCTGTCCAAATTCTGGTCAACAGCGCGGCTATCTTCCCCAAAGACACCCTGACCGACTTCACCCTGGATGGCTGGAGCCAGACCCTGCGCATCAACTTGCGTGCGCCCGTCTTGCTCACCCAGGCCTTTGCCCGGGCCTTGCCCGACGACCTCCAGGGCGCGGTGGTGAACATCACCGACTGGCGCACCGAACGCCCCTACCGCACCCACTTCACCTACACCGTCTCTAAAGGCGCGTTGGACACATTCACCCGCGCGGCCGCCATCCAACTCGCGCCCCGCATCCGGGTCAACGCCATCGCCCTGGGCGCGATGCTGCCTCCCGAAGGCGCCAGCGAAGCCTATTGGCAACGGGTGCTGGCCACTGTGCCCCTGGCCCGGGCAGGCGGCACCGAAAGCGCGGCTCACACCCTCCTCTATCTCCTCCGCAACGACTTCATCACCGGCGAGATCATCCGTCTCACCGGCGGCGCTCACCTGAACATGTAATCATGCCCGAGCTGACTCACCTGGATCAAATCTTCATCAAAGACCTGTTGGTGCGCGGCATCCTCGGCATCAACCCCGATGAACGGGTCAACCGCCAGGATATCCTCATCAACGTGACCCTCTGGGCCGACACCCGGCCCGCGGCCCGCAGCGACGCCATCGACGACGCGGTCAACTATCGCACCATCAGCAAAGCCATC
>DRQW01000110.1 GCA_011371305.1 Anaerolineae bacterium
CAAAGCATGGGCGGCGGAAGAAGAAGCGCGCCGTCTCAAAGAAGAACGCAAGCGCGCCCGGGCCAAGAAAGCCGCAGCCGCCAAAGCCAAAAAAGCCGCGGCCGCGAAGAAACCCGCGCCCAAGAAAACAAGCGAAGAAGACAACTAGCGCGCCCGGGAGAGCTGATTTCGTGATGCGTAATGCGTGATACGTAAGTTCTCACGTTTCACGCATCACGTTTCACGCCCATTGGCGTCTTACCCAACGCGGGCTTGACAATTGTTTCTCAACCAGCGCCAAGGCACGATTTCCATAGCAGGAGGCTCATCATGACCACGCAACCTGTCAAAGTCACCTTCCATGGCCATGCCACCGTCACCGTCGAGAGTGATGGGCACAACATTCTGATCGACCCCTTCTTCAACGGCAATCCCATGGCCAAGATCGGGCCCGATGACGTCAACCCCGACTTCATCCTCGTCTCCCACGGCCATGGCGATCACATCGGTGATGCCATTCCCATCGCCAAACGCACCGGCGCCCTGGTCATCTCCAACTTCGAGATCGTCACCTGGCTGGGCAACCACGGCGTCGAAAAGACCCATCCCCTGCACATCGGCGGCGGTAACACCTTCCCCTTCGGTTACTGCAAGATGACCATCGCCCACCACGGCTCCGCCCTGCCCGATGGCTCCTATGGCGGCAATCCCGGTGGCTTCCTGCTCCTGCTCAACAGCGGCAAAAGCATCTACTTCGCTGGGGACACCGCGCTCACCTACGACATGAAATTCCTGGCCGACTACGACATCGATCTGGCCATCCTGCCCGTGGGGGATAACTTCACCATGGGCCCGGATGATGCCATCAAGGCCGCGCAGCTCATCCGCCCCAAAACCGTCCTTCCCATCCACTACAACACCTGGCCCTACATCGAAATCGATATTAACGATCTCAAAGAACGGATGATCAAAGAAGCTGAGGTCGGTGTCGCGGTGCTTGAGCCCGAAGAAACCTTTATCGTCCCCTGATCCTTTCGTATCCGGAACCCCGGACCATCTTTCATGTATCCCAAAGCTGAGATCCTCTTTCCCTTCCCAGTAGCGCGCAAGCTGCGCAACCTGCGCGGGGAAAAATGGGCCGAGCTGGTGGATCGGGTCGCGAACCTGCCCGAGACCGATCCCGATGCTCTGGCCTTTATCCTCATGATGATTCGCATCAACAACTGCCTTAAATGCTACAGCGGCAGTTACAAGTTCATGCGTGGGTGCGAAGCTTGTTCCATCCAGGGGGTCATGCAGTTCAAAGGGGAGGATGAGGATCTCATCGCCCTGTTCGAGAAAACGAAAGAGGAGCTCGAAGCTTATCTGGAAGGCGAAGGCCCACCACCTTCAGGTGTCCTGGAAATAACCTTCCAGACATCCTCCCAAGACAACACCGAAGAGTGACTCCCGTCCGTTAAAGCAATGCGCGGGGAAAGGCCCCCGTCTTCCATCACACCCTTTGTGCGTCCTGCGCCAAGGATACGCTTCTCCCCCTTCAACCACCGCAGGCTCGATTGCGAAACCGGAAAAATATCGCAATCGGGCTTGTTTATTGTAAAATGCTACCATGACTCGCATCGCCATCATCGGGGCCGGCATGGCCGGCCTTTCCGCCGCTTATGACCTCACCCGCGCGGGGTACCAGGTCGTCATCTACGAAGTCCTTCCCCAACCCGGCGGCATCGCCTCGGGCTTCAAAGCCCCCCATTGGGATTGGTCCCTGGAAAAATTCTACCATCACTGGTTCCAGTCCGATAAGCACATGCTGGGGCTCATCGAGGAGCTGGGCTGGAGTGAGGATGTCATCTTCCCTCGACCTTATACCGTTGTGTACATCGATGGGGAATTCCAACCCCTGGACTCCATCACCGAGGCCGCGAAATTCACCCTCAAACATTTCCCCATCTGGGATGTCGCCCGGTTTGGCGTCGTGGGCCTGTATTTGCGGCTGACGCCCTGGTGGCAACCGCTGGAGAGAACCACCGCGGACGCGTGGATGCGGAAGTGGGTGGGGGAACGGGTGTACAACGCGCTTTGGCGCCCCCTACTGGTGGGCAAATTCGGCGAAGAAAACCTCGATGTGGTCAACATGGCCTGGCTTTGGGCCCGGCTCAAGACCCGCACCACCCGCCTGGGCACGTTCAAAGGGGGCTTCCAGGCCTTTTTCGACCGCTTTGCCGCGGTTATCAAAGGGCAGGGAGGCGAGTTCCATTACAACACGCGCGTCCAACGCATCCATCGCTCCCGCGATGAAAGCGGACGTTGGACCCTGGTCACCGACTACGGGGAAGCAACCTTCGACGCGGTGATCGCCACCAGCTCGCCCCAGACCATGGCCCAGATGACGCCGGAACTGCCCGACGACTATACCGCCAAACTGCGGGCGCTGAAATCCATGGGCGCGGTGGTCATGATCGCCAGCCTCAAGCACAAACTCACCAACTACTACTGGCACAACCTGCCCAAAGAAGCCGGCTTCCCCTATCTGGCCATGGTGGAACACACCAACTTCGTGCCTCCCGAACACTATGGCGGCGACCACCTCATCTACATGGGCGATTATCTCCCCCCCGACCATCCCTACTTCGAGATGAGCCAAGACGAGCTGGCCGACATCTTCCTCCCCGCACTGGCCCGCTTC
>DRQW01000111.1 GCA_011371305.1 Anaerolineae bacterium
CTCCCCCAGGCCGCGGGCCAGGTCATCCTGCGGGCCATGGCCAAAGACCCGGCCCAGCGCTGGCCCGACGCGGCCCAGATGGACCTGGCCTGGACCCGCGCGGTGGAAGCGGCCTTGAATAAGGAACCTCACACCTTGCGTTGGGCCTCCGCGCCCCTCCCCTCCCCCACACCCGAACCCACGTCACTCTCTCAATCCCGGACTTTTTCTACCGCACGGAGCTCTCCATCACCATCAACACCCCCTTCTTCTCCACCCGTAGATACCTTCAAACAACGCCAGCAGATCGCCATCAAAATCATGCTGGCTATCGTCCTCTTCTCCTTTGTTATCACCCTCTTCCTCATGGCCCTTCGCTGAAAAAACCATCCGCCCGGCGAGCAGAAAGAGAACGCAGATGCGCACAGATGCAACACGGATATTCGCAGATAATCCTTGATCTTTAGTCTTTAGCCTTTTCCCCTCGTGGCTACATTCTCAAAAACCATGTTGGCAATTCACCATCTTATTCTTCGATAGGATTTCTCTACCTTTTCCCAAAGGAGGACCCATCATGCAACTGGCCAATGACATTTACCTCTGGTGGTATTGGGGCCTGGGCGGCCTGGGCGGCTGGTCCGTCTTCTTTCTCATCGCCATCCTGGCCGCGGCCTATGTGTACTTCCACAGCGCCAGCAAGGACATCAAGGCCGCGGGCTGGCGGTTGGGGACTTTACTCCCCATGATTCTCATGATCCCTACCATCATCTTCCGGTATGGCAACGAAACCCAGCCCATCGATCCCCAGGCTTCGGAATGGTTCCTGGTCCTGGGCGTCCTGGGGGCCACCATCTCGGTGGCCGCGGCCATCGGCTACGCGGTCACCTATTGGGGCTACACCCCGTCCCCCGAGCCTGTTGCCGCACCCCCTCCGCCATCAGCCCCCATGCCCAATCCCCAACCCGCGCCCGTCTCCCCTGTGGCGCCGCCCAAACCGCAACGTCCCCTGGCGGGCGCCTGGCTGGTGGATGACAAAGGCCATCGGTACAACCTCTACCGGGGCGATACCCGCATCGGCCGCCGCACCCAGGGCAACGACATCGTCCTCAACGACCTCTCCGTCTCCCGGGAACACGCCCTCATCCGGGAGCAGGACGGCCACTTCACCCTTTTCGACCGCGGCTCCTCCAGCGGCACCTACGTCAACAACGAACGGGTACTTCGTCCCACCATGCTTTACAACGGCGACGTCATCATGCTGGGGGAAGTCCGCCTTACCTTCGTCGCGCCCGAACGCTAAACCTCATAAGAAAAACACGGATAAGAGAAACACGGATAAGCCTTTTGAAATGACTTCGCGCCTTCGAGGCAAAACAGGGCTATCGAGGCCAATTACAGGAGAAAACGCAATGAAGACCACGCGTGCACTCTGGCTCATCCCCCTGCTCCTGCTGGGCCTGACTCTGCTCATGGCCCAACCGGGATGGGCCCAGGATGCGCAGCCAGCCCTCTCCATCCTGCAGGTGGATGACAGCCAGTATCCCCAGATGAAAGTCCTCGTCACCGTCGCCGACGCCAATGGCATTCCCATCCAGGGGCTGGACAAAAACGCGTTCCTGGTCACCGAAGATGGCCGTGCCGCAGCTATCCAGCAAGTGACGGCTGTGCAGGGCGCCGCGCCATTGAACCTGGTGCTGGCCATCGACGTCAGCGGCAGCATGAAAGGCAAGCCCATGGATACCACCCGTCAGGCCGTGGCCCAACTGCTGGGTAACCTCTCCCCCCAGGACAAAGCCGGCCTGCTGATCTTCAACCAGAAAGTGCGCGAACTTGCGCCCCTGGGCTCCGATCCCAACACCCTGCTGGCCGCCGTCCAATCCCTCCAGGCCGATGGCGACACCGCGCTCTACGATGCCATCCACGAAGCCGTTATGCGGGTGAAAAACGCACCCGTAGGCCGCCGCGCGGTGGTCGTCTTCTCCGATGGCGAGGACACCCGCAGCGGCTTGACCCTGGAAGATGCCATCAGCACCGCCCAGCGTTTTTCTGTGCCCGTCTATGTGGTGGGATACGGGCCCAAAATCCAACCCAAACAATTGCAGCGCATTGCCCAGCTCACCGGCGGCGCCTTCTTCCGCGCCCCCAAGCTGGAAGACATCCCCACAGCCTTCGCTCAGGTGATGAACGCCTTGAACCAGGCCTACGAGATCACCTACCTGGGGGTGACGCCTGTGGACGATGGCGAACACGAACTGCGCGTTATCCTCACCCTCGCGGGGCAGTCCGTCGAGGAAAGCGCCCCGTTCGTCGCCCGCGCGGGCAACATCGCCCTGCAACTCAACCTGGGCCAGCTGCCCGATCGCGGGGCGGCCGAAGCCGTGTGGCAGCTCATGGACATGCCCCCCCTGGATGCCCAGACCCCGTTGCTCAGCGGCGACATCCTCGTGGAACCCCAAACCCAGCCCGGCAAACCCACTCGCGCCACCATCCTGCTGGATGACCAACCCCTGGCTTCCGACATCCAACCTCCCTACACCTGGGATACCCGCTCTGTCGAGCCCGGCCAACACACCCTCACCGTGCAGGTCTGGGACCATGTGGGCAACGAAGCGTCGGTAGAACAACCCGTGGCCGTGGTTCCCATCGCCTTCGCCAAACTGACGCAACCTGCGGCCACCTTGGACATGCCCCCTACCGTCGTGATCACCGGCGTCGTCCCTGTTCAGTTCGAGATCGCCACCATCGTCCCCCTGACCGAAGCCATCGTCACCCATCAGGACGTGGAACTGGCCCGATTCTCCGGCCCGCCCTACCAGTTCAATTGGGATGTGACAGCCATTCCCACCGGCGAAACCCAACTGAACCTGGCCCTCGCCTTTCAAGATGGCGAAAGCATGACCTATGCCTTCCCCGTGACCA
>DRQW01000112.1 GCA_011371305.1 Anaerolineae bacterium
CATGGCCGCGAGAGCGTAGCCCAACGCTTTACTGTGGAAAAACATGTGCAGGCTGTGACGGCATTCTATGAGGCGATTTTGAGTGGTATGAAAATAGGATTCGGTCCAGGATTAGGATTGAGGTCGTCAGGACAACGTTGAGCGAAGCGCCAACGGGCGTGAAACGTGATACGTGAAACGTGAGGACTTACGTATCACGCATTACGCATTACGGAATCGGCTTCCCGCGCCAATCTGGCCGCGAGGCATTTTCGTCGGATAGACAAGGTTCGTATCTTTCACCTATCCCCACCCGAACAGACGTAGAAACGTGCGGGCTGCCAGGGAGAGATCGGGGAGGAGGAACCAGATCCAGCCCAGGGTCACGAATTGGAAGGTGAGAAACCAGGCGAACCCGGTCCACGCTCGCTTGCGCCAGGGATGCTCCCCCAATCGGCGATACCACTTGCGGGTGCGGTCGCTCCATTGTTTGTGGATGAACAGGCCCAGGCCGTGCCACGCGCCCCAAATGAAGAAGGTCCAGGTGATGCCGTGCCACAGGCCGATCGCGATCATCGTGGCCATGAGCCCGACGAAAACGATGAGCGTGGGCGAAGGCCGGGGTTGGCGCCGCAGCAGGGAGCGGGTGAGGGGCGAGAACAGATAGAACCGCACCCAGTTGCTCAGGGTGATGTGCCACCGCTGCCAGAAGGAGGTGATATCCGTGCTGAGATAGGGCTGGCGGAAGTTTTCGGGCAGGCGGATGCCCAGCAGCAGGCCCACGCCGATGGCGATGTCGGTGTAGCCTGCAAAGTCGAAGTAGAGGCGGAAGGCATAGCCATAGAGGAGCCCCCACAACGCCAGGGGGTTGTGGGTCTGTTGTGCCAGGTCGGGCGTGAGAGCCATCCCCAGGGCCAGGGTATCTGCGATGACGAACTTCTTGAACATACCCACCAGGATGCGCATGGCGCCCTCGCCCAGCCGACCTGCCTCCAACCCGTGCAGGTCGGGCAGAGCCAGCCAGTCCCGCCGAAACCGCTCCGCCCGGTCGATGGGGCCGGCGATGAACGCGGGAAAGAAAACCACATAGGTCACATACTCACCCAGGCCCAATTCGGGCAACAGGCCGGTTTGGCGGTCGCGCAGGGTGTGGATGATGCGGAAACTGACGTAGGAGAAGCCCAACCAGCGCAGGTCCGCCCCACTGGCCAGGCTGGGGTCCTGGCCCACCATCCCCCGCCACCACCGGGCCACAGCTTCGGTCAGGGCCGGGGTTTTGAGGATGAGGAACAGGGCGAGGATGATGCCGATACCGGCCAGGAGCACCCACCTGGCCCCATCTGTGCGCAGCAACCTGCCGATGAGGGCCAAAACCAGCCCTGTCAACGCGAGGATGCCCAGCCAGAGGGTAGGGCCGGGCGGCCTTGAGGGCGTCAGCCGCAGGTCGGGGGCCAGAAACCGATTCATGCCCATGAGCAGGGCCAGGCCCACCACAACCCCCAGCGCGATCCAATCCTCCCGACGCACGGGCTGCACCCCCGCGTCATCCCGTTTACGAGTGGCCCACCATCCTGTAACCGTCAGCGCCAGGGTGAACGCGGGCAGGAGGAAATCCGCATAGCGCAGGGGCAGCCAGGGTTGCAGCCAGAACACCGCGAGCACACTGGCCCCCAGCAGCACCCATTGCCGGGCCCGGCCGCGTACCAGCCCCGCGTACAACAACGCGAAGAGGGTGAAGACCAGGATCGTCTCAAGCCCAAGCCCCATGGTCTGTCATCTATAAGCCGCGGCACGAGCGGCAGCCTGCGGAGATGAAAGAAAACGCCTCACGGCCAACGTGGCGCGGGAAACCAGGGCCGTGAAACGTGATGCGTGATGCGTAAGTCCTCACCTCGTCACGTTTCACGCCCGATGTACCTTCGCCCGAGACCGGCCTCACAGCTTGCAACATCGCCCTAGAACCCCTGATAGATCCACTGGGGCGAGGCGCCCGTGGTGGCAATGAGGAGGAAGATGGCCATGAGCGCGATGAGCAGGGCCAGGGCGTTCTCTCGGGTACGCATCCTCACCTCCTACTGCGGCGGCGTGGTCTCCCCACACCATTTCCACTCCCCATCCTCCTGCACCACCCGATACGCGGTCAGGGGGAACTCGGTCTCTTCAGTGCCATAGGTGGCCACGATCTTGCCCTCACAGGTGACTACATCCGTGCCTTCATGCCACTGGCACGCCATGCCCTCGATATGCGCGCCCGTCACACTGGTGAACGCGTTGATCTCCTGAAACGCGTTGGCTTCCATCTCTGAACAAAGCAGACTGCGGATGACCTGCTCATTGGCCTCCACCTTGGCTTGCAGATATTTCTCCACGGTTTGGGCCGGGTCGCCGGCCGAGCCGCCCGCACAGGCGGCCAGGACGAACATGAGCCCCAGCGCCAGAGCGAGTAAGATGGTGGTTTTCCAGATGGTCATGATGCTTCCGTCGTTGAGGAGGGGGTGAGGGAAGTGGTCGTCGGCGAGGAGGGGAAAACTAATCGGGCCAACTGCCCATACAAGTGCCCTTGCACCAGCATAACCCAAAAGCTGGTGAACACCACGCCGATGAGCAACAGCAACATGCCGATCCAACTGGCAAAATAACCCAAACCAAAAGTCAACAGCGCGATGATCAGGACCTCTCCCAAGTGTTCTCGGATGATGGCAAAAATGCCTGCGATGTCAAACGCCTTGGCGAATTGATTGTGCACGGTGAGGTTGATCACCAAGGCCGGTTGCACGATCAGGAAGAATATGCTGTAAATGAAAGAGAAACACAGGAAAGAAAAATAGCCCACAAAGCCAAAAACCACCAGGACGTCCGAGTCGGGATAGATGGCGCTCAGGACCATGGGTGTCAGCATGGGAATCGCGAGTAAGATCAAGGGCAATTGCCAGAAAAACTGCGCCACCATCAGCTTGAATCCATCTCCTAGCTTCTTACCCCAGTTATCCCACGGCGGCAGCGTCGCGTCCGGGTCCCGTTGCACATCCCGAATGAGCTGCATCATATACCCCAACACCAGGGCATACGCCAGAAAAGGCCCGATGATCGTCCAGAAAAAGAAGAGGCCGAGGAGGGAGATCCCCCCACCGACGAGGATGGTCGCCAACCAGTTTTTATCTTGAAAAACATAGGTGATGGCTTTGCCGTAGTCCATGGTTGCCTCCGAGAAATCAGAGTGAACAGTGCGATATCCATGTCCATTATAGCACGAAGGCAGGCGATCCCCTTCACCCGAGGAAGCGTAGCCCCATGGCTGCCTCGGCCCACGCCCGCAGCGCACCGATGGTCAGGATAATCGCGATCGCGAAGGCCATGCCCGGCAGCAGGAAGCGCAGAAAATCCTCCCATGTCAGCGATGCGTTTTCTGCCCGTAGGAGCATGGCCGTGAAGAGGATGCCCACCAGGCTGAGGAGCAGCATCACGCCCAGGGTTGAGGCCAACGCCAGGGGAAAGAACAGGGGGAGCCAGGTGCTGTGCACAGCCAGGACCAGGACCGCGGCCAGGAGGAGCAACGTCGCCAGGTCGCGCCAGCTCCGCAGCACGGGGCGAGGGTCTGGTCGGCGCCAGAAGACCTGATTGAAAAAGGGCAGGAAAAGCATGCTCACCGCGATGCCCTGAAGCATACCCGTGCTCAGGCGCAGCACGTTTTGGGGGGTGTAGAGCAAGGGCGTTTGTGTGAGCAGAAAGATGTAGGAATTGATTCCGTCCAGCGCCCACGCGGCCAGAAACAACACCAGCAGCACCAATATCCCCCGCGAAGGCATTTTCGATGCCCGCGGCCTGCGCCACACGAACGCCATCACAAACCCGGCTACTGCACCCAGATACTGGCCCGAACAACGGGCACATAGGGGCATGACCCGATCGCCGAACACATACGTCCGCACCGTGATCTGATGGCAGACCGCATAACCCACCCCATGCATCCCTGCCAACAGCCCGCTGCGCAACCCCAACACCACCCCGACCGCGACCACGAGCCCGGAGAGGATCAATAACCCACGCGAGGGCAAAGGGCGTTCCATCGGCGTTTGCATGACTGCAAAAGCATAACAAAAGCTGTCGCGAATCGGCAAACCTTTGATATAATTCGGTATATCACCTTGGCGCTGATTGAGAAAAGATCGTTAAGGTCACGTTGGGCGAAGCGCCAAAGGACGTGAAACGTAAAGACGTGAAACGTGAGGATTCTACGCATTACGTATCACGCATCACGACTCACAACCCCGGCTTCCGGCTAACGAACGAACACCTCAGCAAGACCTCATCCCAATCCTAATCTGAACCCATGGCTATACTCGATATCATCAAAATCGGCGATCCGCGGCTGCGCAAGAAAAGCCGTCCTATTCGACGTTTCGACAACCGGCTGAAGAAGCTGGCCGAAGACATGGTGGAGACCATGCGCCACGCCGATGGTGTGGGCCTGGCCGCGCCTCAGGTGGGCATCAATGAACGCCTAATCGTTGTGGAAATGCCCGAGGAGGGCTTCGAGGAGGATCCCCAGGCCGGTAAGCTGTTCGTTGTCGTCAATCCCGAGATCATCCGCACCAAAGGCCAGCCCGAACCGGGCGATGAAGGTTGTCTCTCCATCCCCGGCTACATCGGCGAAGTCATGCGCTATCCCATGGTCACCGTGAAAGGCCAGGATGTGCACGGCAAAGAAGTGCGCATCAAGGCCTACGATTTCCTGGCCCGCATCTTCCAGCACGAGATCGACCACCTGGACGGGGTGCTCTTCATCGACCACATTCAAGACCCCACCAAACTGCGCCGCATCGTCCACGATCCCGAAACCGATACCTGGCGGGAAGAGCCCGCGGCGGAGCTGCTTGCCTGATGTTGGAACGCACTCGCCCCTCCACGTCCTGGCTTTTAACCGCCCTCATCCTGTTGATGGGGGCGGCGTTGTTGTTTCCCTTGGGCCGCTGGCTGGCCAACGAATGGTGGACCAACGACTATTACAGCCATGGCGTGCTGGTGCCCTTGGTCTCGGGCTTCTTCGCCTGGCGCATCATCCCCCGGCTGGAACGCGGTGGCGATAACCGGGGGTTGCTCCTGGTAGGACTCGGCGTCGGACTTTACCTCTATTTCTTCGCCTATCGCGCGTTTCATCTGACCGCGCTGGCCGTGATTTTGATGCTGACAGGGATCGTGTGGACGTATTGGGGATGGCAGGGGGTGAAGCAGATGGCTTTTTCCCTGGCTTTTTTGCTTTTTATGATCCCGTTTCCTTTTGTCGAAGCCAGCAGCCTGCCCCTTTCTCTGTTTACAGGCCAGCTTGCCACCCGGTTGATGCAGGCCCTGGGCATGGATGTCACCGTCCAGGGTGCGGCCGTGACCCTGCCCAACGCGAATCTCGTGGTGGGCGCGCAATGCTCAGGCGTGCGCTCTATCATCTCTCTGGCCGCGCTGACCGCGATCTTCGCTTATCTGGTGGAAGGGGCCTGGTGGCGCAAGGCCCTGCTTTTCCTGGCAGTCATTCCCATCGCGGTGCTGGGCAATATCTTTCGGGTGAGCTCGTTGCTCTGGGTGGCCGATAAGTGGGGTGCGGACGCGGGCTTCACCTACTATCACGATTATTCCGGTTTCGCCTTCTTCGCCTTTGCGTTCATCCTCCTCATCCTTACCGCCCGTCTGCTCCGATGCCATCGGATTCGAAACGATCTCTGATCCTCGTCGCCATGCTGGCCCTGGCATTGGTGGGCATGTTCAGCCTCTTGGGGCGAGACGTGCTGGAAAGCCGGGTGTTCGGCCGCGACCGGGGATACACCTTCGTCACAGACATCGACCGCTGGCGCAAAACCCGGCGGGAGCGGGTGGTCCGCGCCCGATATGACCTGAGCCTGGGGCCTCAACTGCACGATGTGCCCTTAAAACTCGGTGCGTGGGTGGGCGAAGATGTGCCACAAGATAACATCGAAGTGCAGATCCTGCTGGAGCCGGAAGAATATGTGTATCGTCGCTATCGTCGGGCCGATGGCAAGGTGCTGTGGTTGAGCATCATCGGCAGCCGCCAGTCCAAATCCTTCCACCCGCCCCAGATCTGCTACGATGCCGCGGGATGGGCCACCGAGATCGCGTCCGAAGAAATCCCGCTGGATTCGGGCGCGATCTATGCCCTTAAAGTGCGGGCCGACAAGGACGCGTGGACGCACCTTGTCCTCTATTTTTACCTGTTTCCTGATTATCTCCGCGACCAAAGCCAGGGAATCGTGCTTTTCAAGGTCACCGCGCCTTTGGGAACATCGGAAGAGGAAACCCTGGAAATGGAAAAAGCGTTTTTACGTCAGATATTTCTTGAGGCGGATGCGCATTTGTAGCCCGATAATCAAAAGCGATAAAATAATCTCTCAAATTCTCGCATAATTTAACACCCTTGCAAAGCGACAGATGCGTCGCGCCATGTCCTATGAATCACGCTGGTCCAACTCCTCATCCAGGTTCCAATCCAACATCGGAGGCACCTCAGGTTGAAGAACGCCAATTGCTGCCCAGCTTCGGTAACATCAAGCTGGTGTGGTTTGTTTACGGCGTCTTTGGCCTGCTTTTGCTGATCACCTTCGCGTTTGTCATCTTCCAGCCCATCAAAGTCTTGCCCCGGGTGCGCCTGGCGCCTGGCTATATCCTCACCGACCAGGATGGCAATACCGTCAACAACGAACAGTATCGCGGTAAACTGACTTTATACAATTTCACATACACCCGTTGCCAGCCGCCTGGATGTCGGCAGTTGGATTTCATCATGAAAGAAGTGCAGGACCGGGTGGATGAAGTGGAGACCTATGGTCTGCCCGTGGAATTCGTGACCATCACCATTGACCCGGCCCATGATACGCCCCAGGTCTTTCAGGCTTATGCCAAGGACATCGGGGCAGATACGACCCGTTGGCGTTTTCTCACCAGCGACGATCCAAAGCAAATCCGTCGCGTGGTTGGCACCGGTTTCCAGGTCTATTACAACCAAAAGGCAGATGGACAGATCGAGTTCATCCCTACCATGATCCTGGTCGATGGTTGGGGGATTGTGCGTGGCATCTACAACGGCCGCGTGTATCTCCCCGAAACCGAACGTATCCTCAATCATCTCAACGTGGTTGCCGACGAAGCCGCATTCAGTAAAGGGGCCAACCGCGTTGGCTATGAAGCAGCTCACCTCTTCCTTTGCTATGCTGACTAAATCCCTTCCCAGGAGATTTCATCGATGAAAACCCGCTGGAAATGGATCCTCGCCATTCTTGTTGGTGGACTGGTGCTTTTCGCGGGCGCTTATTTCATTGGCACCAAGCTGCGCCCCTATTCCTATCATGGCATGGTGATGCAGTCCACCGAGCCGCCCGGTGACTTCACCCTGATGGATCATAATGGCAACCGCATGCACCTCTCCGATTATGAGGGCAAGTGGGTCATTCTCTATTATGGTTACACGTTTTGTCCAGACGTGTGTCCGACAACGATGATGCAGTTGGGGCGTATGATGCCCCTGTTGGGTAAAAAGGCCGAGGAGGTCCAGGTGTTCATGATTTCGGTGGACCCTGACCGGGATACGCCCGAGCGGTTGAAATCGTATGTTACCCATTTTCATCCC
>DRQW01000113.1 GCA_011371305.1 Anaerolineae bacterium
CGAAAATCGTGGGCGGTAACCCGGTACACCTGGAAACCAGGAAACCAGGGAAACCGGGCCGATTCGCTCCTCCACCCGGTCTACTGGTCTACCCGGTTTCACGGTCTACCGAAATCTATTTTCAAAGCAGACACAACCATTTTTCACACCCCACCGATTTTGTCAAACACGCGGGAAAGGGGTATCGTTGGCCCGGTATGCCAGCCAAGCGCTTTTTGCTCCTCTTCTCCGACACCGGCGGTGGGCATCGGGCCGGGGCACAGGCCGTAGCCCAGGCATTGCACCAAGCCTACGGCGATGCGGTCCACGTCACCCTGGTGGACGCGCTGGTTTTCTCGCGCAAGTGGCCCTTTCATCGCTTCCCCGCCTGGTATCCCTACATGGTGCGGGGGAGGGCCTGGGGTTGGAAGATGGGCTTTCGCCTGACCGACCGGGCTGCCGCGGTGGAAATCCTGACCCGCCTGGCTTACCCCTATGTACGCCCTGCCCTGCATGCCCTGTTCGAGGCATACCCCGCGGATGTCGTCGTCAGCTTCCATGCCCTGCTCAACCGGTTGCTGGGCCTGGGCGTGCGTGAAGCGCGCCCCCCTGTCGCCACCGCCACCGTCATCCTCGACATGATCTCCGCTCACGCGCTGTGGTTTGGCCGCGGGCTGGATCGCTATTTCCTGCCCCAAGAGGCGCTGGCCGCGCGGGCAAAGGCCCTGGGCATTTCCCCAGAAACCCTGGTGGTTGCGGGCATGCCCGTGCGCGGGGAGATGGTCGAAGCCGCGAAGATGCCCCAGGCTCGAGCCAGGAACCTGTTGGGGTTGAACGAAGATGGCCGGGTTGTGCTTGTGGTGGGGGGCGGTGATGGCATGGGACCTATGGCCGATGTGGTGAAAGCCATCCTGCAACGTGACCTCCCCGCCCAAATCGTGACCATCGCCGGCCGCAATGACCTTTTACGCCAACGACTGCGCTCCCTGACTCCCGCCTCTTCCTTACGCATCGAAGGATTCACCCAAGAGATGCACCTGTGGCTGCGCGCGGCCGATATCCTGGTGACGAAGGCGGGCCCCAATACCCTGGCCGAAGCCTTTGTCATGGGCCTGCCCACAGTCCTCTACGCGGCCATCCCCGGCCAGGAGGAGGGCAATGTGCGGTTGGTGGAAGGGCATGGCGCGGGCGTGTGGGCACCACATCCCCAACGGGCTGCAGATGCGGTCGCGTCCCTGCTGAAGGATGAAGAAGGGCGCCGGGCCATGGGCCGTCGGGCCAGGGAGCTGGCCACACCCCACGCGGCTGAGACCATCGCCCGTGAGCTCTACAATCTCGCGATGACAAAACACGGATGAGGGGACACGGATGGGGTAACAAATTATTGTGTTTATCCGTGTCTTCCTTATCCGTGTTTTTGCTGTGACTTTGCCCCTTATACGACCGCTTTCGCCTTCTCCTTCGCTTGCTTCAACGCCTCTTTCAGCGGCATGGAAAAGTCGCACTCGGGATTCGCGCATTTGGCCGTGGTTTTGTTGGCCTTCACCAGGATGCTGCCGCACTGAGGGCATGGCACATCGATGGGTTCGTTCCAGGTGACGAAATCGCATTTAGGCCAGTTTTCGCAACCGTAGAAAACCCGACCCTTACGGCTGCGCTTCTTTACAATGCGACCGCCGTCCTTAGGGCATTTCACACCCGTGTCCTCCACGATGGGGCGGGTGTATTTGCAGGTGGGGTAATTGGAGCAACCGATGAATTTGCCATATCGGCCTTCCCGAATCACCAGATCCCCCCCGCACTCGGGGCACTTCTCGCCGGTTTTCTCGGGCTCGATGCGCTGACGCTGCATGGTCGCGCCCGCGGTCTCCACAGCCTGGGCGAAAGGGCCGTAGAACTTGCGCAACACATCCACCCGGTCCTCCTCGCCCCGGGCGATGCGGTCCAGCTCCTCCTCCATGCGCGCGGTGAAATCCACGTTGATGTAAGGCCCGAAATGCTGCACCAGCAGATCGTTCACGGTCATGCCCAGCCTGGTGGGATGGAAGAATTTGCCCTTCTTCTCCACATAACCCCGATCCTGGATAGTGGAAAGAATGGTGGCATAGGTGGAGGGCCGACCGATACCGTATTGCTCCAGGGCTTTGACCAACGAAGCCTCGGTGTAGCGAGGCGGCGGCTGGGTGAAGTGCTGCTCGGGGATGAGCTTGAGCAAGTCGAGGAGCTCGCCCACGGTCAGGGGCGGGATGTCCTTGTTCTCCGGCTCCTCTTCCTCCTTGCGCTTCTCCTCCACCGATTTGGCAGGTTCGTACACCTTGAGGAAACCGGGGAAGCGCAGGGAAGAGCCGGTCGCGCGGAAGAGATAACGTTTCTTCTCACCCGGCGGCCCGGCCTCCACCTCGACGGTGAGGGTATCGTAAATGGCCGGAGTCATCTGGCTGGCCACAAACCGCTGCCAGATGAGTTTGTAGAGCTTGTATTGGTCCTCGCTGAGATAAGGCCGCACCTTTTCTGGCGTGCGGAAGACCGAGGTGGGGCGGATGGCCTCGTGGGCTTCCTGCGCGGAGCGGGCTTTGGTCTTGTAGATGGGGGGCTTCTTGGGCAAGAACGCGTCGCCGTAGCGGTCCGCGATGAATTCCCGGGCCTGGGCCTGGGCCTCCTTCGCCACATTGGTGCTGTCGGTGCGCATGTAGGTGATGAGACCCACCGCGCCTTGGTCGCCCAGCTTTACCCCTTCGTACAGGGATTGGGCGGTGCGCATGGTGCGCCGGGCCGTGAAATTGAGCTTGCGGGAGGCTTCCATCTGCATGGTACTGGTGGTGAAGGGGGGATAAGGTCGCCGCTGCCGCGTGCCCTTCTTGACCTGGGTCAC
>DRQW01000114.1 GCA_011371305.1 Anaerolineae bacterium
ATCGTGGGCATAGATGATGACGCCCGTCAGGTGGCTCCAGGCGTCTCGTTCGAACGAAGAAGGTCTCCAGGGGCACGTCATGGACCAGGCCCTGGGTCATCGTACCCAAAAGCCGTTCTTCCTGGTTGCCATCCAGGAGCAACACGCGGCGCTGGCCGTCCTTTTCCCGGATGACCAGGGATACGGGCCTGTCCGGGCGAGGGACGATCCATCGGGTGACCGTTCAGTGCCCGAGGCGACGGCCCTCCTGGGACTGCACAAGACCGCCGTTGCTGCAGGCAATGACGCCCGTCAACGCCAGAATCAAGGTGATTGAGAAAATCACATGCTTCATGATCTGAACCACAGATACATCATCACCACAAGGAAAAGATAGAGGCCAAAAGAGATCAGGGCGAAAAGGGATGTGGGACCGCCGTGATGCGGGTAAGTGCAGAAATTGTTATGGGAGAAAAGGCGACACCAGAACAAAGGGATGGTCACCCAGGCCACGACCTGGGCAATCAGGCCCAGCGCCATCGTGATCGCCATGTATTTTCTAAAGGGAAGAAGTTCCCCGGAAGGTAGCATGGTGGCGGCGAAAAGGCCTGCCGCAAACGCCACAAGAGCCGTGTAACCGGCGCTGAGCTTGGGGGCGATGATGACGGACAGCGGCCAGAAAAAACCGACCACAACCGTCACTCACGCCGCCATGGGCCAATCTTCGTACACAGCCTCGGCCTGTTTCATGATGCGATTGAGCAGAAATTGGAACTGCTCCCCCTTGATGCGACGCTTGCGTAAAACCCGTTTCACCGCGCTTTCCACACTGGCGTACACGTCCCGCCGATGGGATCGGGTCCAGTCCACCTTCAGATTGCGCTTGACCGCCTGCACCACGTCGTGCACCAGGCCCGCGATCCAGGCGTCATCGGTGGGGATGCCCAAGGCCGCGCCCTCGGCAATGACGTCGTAGAAGGCGAGTTCATCATCGCTCAGGCCCAGCTCCCGCTGACGACGGGCGTCCTCCTCCTGCTTCTTCCGAATCTCCACCATGACCTGGATCACGTCCGCGGCCTCGATGGTGCGGTTGTTGTAGCGGGTGATGGCTTCGTCCAGCATCTGCTTGAATGAACGATAGCGCACCAGGTTCTTACGCCGTCGCTGCTCCAGATCGTCCCGCATGAGTTTTTCCAGCAGACGCACCTGCAAGTCTTGCTGCGGCTGGTTTTTGAACCCGGCCAGGAATTTCTCGTCCAGGATGGAGATATCGGGGCGTTCCAGGCCCGCGACCGCGAAGATGTCCACCGCGGGCCGGGCCAGGATGCTCTCATCCACCAAATCCTTGACCGCGCGCTCGAAATCTTCCACCGATTGACGGGCCTTGGGCTTGAGCTTGCGCAGTTCTTTGCGCAAAAGCTGGTAGAAGGCCACTTCCTCCCGATGCTCGTCGCCCACAGGCAGATGGCGGACGAGGCTGTAGGCTTTGGAAAGACGATGTTCGTCGGCCAGGAAGTCCTCCAGCTGCTCTTCGTCTTGAGCCAGCGCGCCATAGCAGAGGCTGGTCAGGTCTTCCAGCTTTACGGGCGAGAGTTCGGTCCAGCGATGATAGGGCTGATTGGGAGGCAGGTTGGATCGAGTCGCTTCGAGCTGATGAAGGAAATAGTCCACGGCCTGGGTTTCGAGATCATCCACCAGCGCGCCGCGGCCGCCACTGGCCGTGTATTTGCGGGTGGCCTCGCGTAGTTGATCCGCAATGCCGATGGTGTCCACGATGAGGCCCGCGGGCTTATCCCGGAACAATCGATTCACCCGGGCGATAGCCTGCATCAGGGTGTGGCCTTTCATGGGTTTGTCGATGTAGAGGGTGTTGGCCACGGGCGCGTCGAAGCCCGTGAGCCACATATCCACCACGATGACTATTTTCAACGGGTCGTCGGGGTCGATGAAGCGGGCCTTGATGGCCTCGCGCTGACGCTTGGTGGTAATGTGCCCGGTTTCGCTCCAGGCTTTGGGGTCTTTGGCCAGGTTGCCGGTCATCACCACCTTGATCTCCGGACAACCGGGCAGGGCGGTGAGTGCGTCGTAGAGGGCCACGGCAATGGCCCGGTTCATGGTGACGATCATGGCCTTGCCCTGGAGGACTTCCTGACGTTTGAGGAAGTGGGCCAGGATATCTTGGGCCAGAACCTGAATGCGGTCTTGCGCGCCCGCGGCCGCCTCGATGCTGGCCTGTTTCGCTTTGATCTGCTCTCGATACTCGGGCGGCAGCTCCCCTTCCATCTCCGCGGCGATGGCGTCCAGCTCCCGGTCCAGGTCGCGGTCGCGCAGCTGCAAGGGGATGTGACGAGCCTCGTAGAACAGCCCCACCACGGCCTTGTCCTCTTTGGCCTGTTGCATGTCGTAGATGTGGATGTAGTCGCCGAAGATCTGGGTGGTGTTGGCGTCTTCCTTGTCGATGGGTGTGCCGGTGAAGCCGATGTAGGAGGCGTTGGGCAGGGCCTGGCGCAGAAATGCGGCGAAGCCGTCCAGCAGATTGTATTGGGTGCGGTGGGCCTCGTCGGCCATGACCAGGATGTTGTGGCGTTGCGAAAGCACGGGATGGCGGCGCTCTTCCCCTTGCAGGCGGAATTTCTCGATGGTAGTGCAGATGATCTCGCCACCTTCGGTGCGCAGTTTCTCACGCAGATCGTCTACGTTTCTGGCCTGGCTCACCGGCCCGACCAGATCGCGGGCGGCCACAAAGTTGTCGTAGAGCTGATTGTCCAGATCGTTGCGGTCCACCTCCACCAGGATGGTGGGGTTCAGGCCCGGCCAGCGGCGCAGGATGCCGGCCAGGAAGATCATGGAGAGGCTCTTGCCCGCGCCCTGGGTGTGCCAGATGACGCCCACCCGCCGGTTCTGGCCCGTTTGTAATGCGGGCACGGCCTTTTCCACCGCGAAGTTCACCGCGAAGAACTGGTGATAACGGGCACCCTTCTTGGTAATGCGGTCGTTCACCACTTCGTGCACGATGAAGTTGCGGATGTAGTTGAGGATGCGGTCTTTGGGGAAGAGGCCCTCGATGAGGGTCTTCATGGTGCTAATAGTCTCAGGCGCGACTTTGACCCCGTCGATGGATTTCCAGGCCGCGAACCATTCGAAGGGCGCGTTGTACATGCCGTGCAGGGTGACGCGTCCATCGGAAATGACGCAAAAGGCATTGGTGTTGAAGAGTTGGGGGATATCGATGACGTAATGTCCGATCTGGTTGTAGGCTCCGCCCACGTCCGCGTACTCGTCCCACGGGTTCTTGAGTTCGAAGACCACCAGAGGCAGGCCGTTGATATAGACCACCAGGTCGACCCGGCGGGTGTTCTGCGGCCCCTGCACCGTAAGCTGATTCACCACCAGGAAGTCGTTGCGCTCGGGTTGTTCGTAGTCGAGAAAATAGATGTGCTCGAACCGCTCTTCGCCTTCCACCTCATAGCGCAAATCGTAGCCTTGGCGTAGCAGGCGATGGAAATTGCGGTTGCGCACGTCCAGGGTGGCGCCGTCGGGATAGGCGATGACCCGAA
>DRQW01000115.1 GCA_011371305.1 Anaerolineae bacterium
GGGCCGGTTCGCTTCGTGCCCCTTATTAAACCTGCCGAGATTCAGGACGGCAAGGATGGATCCTGACGCCGTGCTGTTCCGAAAATCGAGGTCTCACGCCAAGGCACCAAGACGCAAAGGGAATAAGGTGTGCAGATGGCAAGTAGCAGGTAGCAAGTTAAGCTGCGAAGTCCACTGCCATCCGCAAACCTGCCAACCTACAAACCTGCTTCGTTTATGACTTTTCCGCTAACGACTCTGTACACAACTTGCCATGACCCGCATTCTCATTGTTGGACATAAAGGCCAGCTTGGTCGCACCTTGTTCCGATTTCCTACGGATCACGAACTGTTGGGCATGGACCTGCCCGAATATGACATCACCGATGTGGAGCGCACCCAATATGCGCTGCGGGAGATGCGCCCGGAGATCGTGATCAACACCGCGGCTTATACGAATGTGGATGGCGCGGAAGCGGAGCCGGAGCTTGCCTATCGTATCAATGCCCACGCGGCGGGGCATCTCGCCCGCTTTTGCGAGGAACTGGGCGCGGTGATGTATCACATCTCCACCAACGAAGTGTTTGACGGGCAACGGGTGGGGCAGCCCTATGATGAGTGGGATCAGCCCGATAACACCCACGGAAGCACTTACGCCCGCTCCAAGCTGGCAGGGGAAAACGCCGTGCGTTTCTACCATTCCCGTGCCCGGATTATTCGCATCTCCTGGCTTTTTGCACCGGGCGGGAATAACTTCCCGGCCAAGATCGTGGCCGCGGCCGACAAGCATGGTGCCTTGCGGGTCGTGGCAGATGAATACGGCGTGCCCACGTATGCGCCCGATCTGGCCCAAGCCATTTTTCAGCTTATCGACATAAAAGCACCTCCGGGCGTGTATCACCTGATCAATGGCGAGGCTACCAGCCGGTATGCGTTCGCCAAAGCCGCGTTGCGTCTCACGGGCCGGGGGCACATCCCTGTTACGCCCATCTCTCACACCGAATGGCAACGGGCCGCGCAGCCGCCGCTGCGCGCGGTGCTGGTCAACCGAGCTGCGGCTGCCCTGGGCATCGTACTGCGCCCCTGGCAGGACGCGCTGGCCGATTGGGCAGCTCAGGTGTAGCGGGAAGCGAGGTCATAGGTGCATCCGCCGGGCGAGGGCAATGGCGCCGGGCCAATAGCCTTTGTCCCAGGCGCCCACATAGCGCACCACCTGGCCCCCAAAGCCTCGCTTAAAACGCCACACACCCCACATGCCTTCGGGGGGGTCGGGAATGGCCGCGTTGGGGTCATCGGCCACCGCGTCGGGCACTCCCCAGAGGTCGTACTTGGTGCAACCCCGGGCCCGAGCCCAGCGCATGGCCTCCCATTGCAATAAGTGGCTGGGCATCAGGTTGCGGTGTTGGTTGCCCGACGCGCCGTAGAAATAATAGGCGCGGGACCCCGTGTAGCCTACCATGATCGCGGCCAGGGGTTTGCCCTCAAATTCCGCCAGCAGCAACACGGCCCGGCCCGTGGGCGCGAAGAGATGCCAGAAGGTGCGGTAATAGTCGGGGGTATGCACGCCGAAGGCTTTGCGGCTGCCTGTGATCTGCATGAGCGCGATGAATGCGTCCAGGTCGTGTGCATCGCCTTCGCGCACGACCACGCCCTTGCGCGCGGCTAGGCGCACATTATAGCGCCATTTTTGCTTCATCCGCTTGAGGATGGTCGCTTCGTCCGGTGTGAGATCGACCCACACGGTGGTGCGGGGCTGGATGGCGCGGGAGGGGGTGAATCCCAGGCTTTGGAGTTGCGCCCGCAGGTCGGGGCTATCCAGCCGTTCGGGTTCCATGCGCAACATTGCGGCGCGGCGCGTGCGCGCCACGGCATGGATCGCTTCGAACAGGGAAGGGAGCAGATCCGCGCGCGACCAATCCACCACAGGGCCTTTGGGGATGTAGGCGAAACGGGGAGCGAGGGGCACGCGGGCCAGGGGACGCAGCAGGATCTGAGCCCCTGCGACCAGCCTGTTGTGCTCCACCACGCCAACGCGCACCGATTCCCAACCAAAGGCGGCTTTGAACCGACCCCAGCCGCTGAGCTGTAGAAAATGCCCATGGGGATGCGCGTCCACGAACGCATCCCAGGCTGCCTCATCCCAGTCGGGTGATTGGCTGGTGTGGACTTGCAGGCTCACGAACAGGATGCCAGATAGTGGATCACGTCGTTGGGCGAATGTTTGCCCAGGATCATGGGCGCCCGGTCGTTGCAGGCCACCGCGGTCAGCAACAGCATGCCCGTGTAGTTCGAAGCCCAGCTATACAATGTCGCGGCCATGTCGTGTAAGGTCTCTTTGGCCGTGGTCACCACAAAGAAGCCACTGTCTGGCTCCACACCGAATGCATCCACCCGTGGCACTTTCAACAGGGCTTCTTCCAGTTGGAATTGTTGCTCTTCGGTCAGGGGAGGGAGTTGAAGAGTGAAGGTGATCATCATTCCTCATCCGATCCAGTTCAAATCGGCCCGCTGCCGACCATGGGGCCGCGGGCAAAGGTGTGACCGAATGCATAAAACAGAAGTTCCAGCTTATCCACAAGCACCCCACCCCGTCCATCAGACAGTTCGGGTGCAACTTCCAGCACCAGGATTTTGGCCACAAACAGATACAGGTCATCAACCTTCAGCACATGATCCACCTGACATTCGATATTGATGGGGCATTCCGCAAGCAGGGGCGCGTGGACGTGGTTGGCAGGCATGGGGGTAAGGCCGCAGATGGCCATCTTGTCCGCGTCCTTGCCTGAATACATGCCACATGCCCGCACCACGCTGCGTAAGTCGGGCGTGGCCAGGTTGACAACGAATTCCCCCTGCTTTTCCACCAGCTGGCTGGTATAATTTTCCGCCAGCACGCCCATGACCAGGCGGGGTTGTTCGCCCGGCAGCGGCGTGATGGAGGCGATGGTGGTGACGTTTGGGGCGTTGTTTTCGTCTAGCACCGTGACCAAAGCCAGGGGCATGCCATAATGGAGATACTCACCAAAAAGTCCTGTATCGACAGGTACGCGCATGATATGCTCCAAATGAGTTCGTGCAGAAGAGAAATCACGTTGTTTTCATTATCGCATCGATTTGAAAAACTTCCATGATCTAAATTACGTTTCTGAAGTAAGATGGATTCCTTTTTGGGGGCGTGTCGTGTCGGTGGCCGTTCCCGGCGCGTCTTTCTCCACGTTGTGGTGTTATCAGATTGACGAAGCCATCATCCATTCAAGGTTGCAAGCATCGAGGAAATGATTATGAGCGAAAAACAGCGCGTTGTTATCACCGGCGTCGGCGCGGTTTGCTCCGTGGGTCATGACGTCGAGACCATTTGGAAAAATGTGGTCGAAGGCCGACCCAATGTCAAGCCGATTACGAGCTTCGATGCCTCCGATTTGAATACACGCTTTGCCGCGTGTATCGAGGGATTTGATCTGGTAGCCCATGTGGGCAAGCAAACTTTGCGGCGCTATGGTCGGTATATTGCTTATTCTCTGGCCATTGCCCAACAGGCCGTGGCAGATGCCGGTTTGGACCCGGCGCAGGTGGATCCAACCCGGGCGGGGGTGATCCTCGGCTCTGCTATCGGGGGCATCAATGCCTTGCTGGATGGATATGATACCTTGTTGGCACGGGGCCCCAGGCGTATCAGTCCCTTCACCATCCCAGCCATGTTGATTGACTCCGCGCCGGGCATGGTCGCGATCGAATACGGCTTTCGGGGGAAGAACTACGGCGTGGTCGGGGCATGTGCTTCTGGGAATTATGGGGTGGGCGAAGCCTACAACACCATCGCCCGCGGCGAGGCGGATGTGATGATCACAGGTGGGGTCGAGATGGGGTTCCACCGCTACACCGTCTCCGCCTTTGATCGTACAGGCGCGCTTTCACGTCGGAACGATGAGCCGAACAAGGCTTCCCGGCCTTTTGACCGGGATCGCGATGGGTTCGTATTGGCCGAAGGGGCCGCCATTTTGGTGCTGGAGAGCCTGGAACACGCCCGGGCACGCGGGGCACGCATCTATGGCGAGGTGTTGGGTTACAGCGCGACCGAAGATGCCTATCATATCACCGCGCCCCGGGAGGATGCGCTGGGCGCCATCGAGTCGATGCAAAAAGCCCTGGATGACGCGGGCCTGAAGCCCGAAGACATCGACTACATCAACGCCCACGGCACCAGCACCCGCCTGAATGATGCCAGCGAAACCCAGGCCATCAAGGCGGTGTTCGGCGATTACGCCTACGAAGTGCCCATCAGCTCCACCAAGTCGGTCGTTGGGCATCTGCTGGGCGCGGCGGGCGCAATCGAAGCCATTTTCTCGGTCCTGGCCATTCGCGACAGCATCATCCCCCCCACCATCAACTACGAACATCCTGATCCCGAACTCGATCTGGATTACGTACCCAATCAGGCCCGGCCTAAGAAGCTCCGGTACGTCATGAGTAATTCATTCGGCTTCGGTGGCCACAACAGCACGCTGATCTTCGGAGGTTATGAGGAATGAGCGCGACCGGCGGCATGATGCCTTTTGGCCGCCACGCCCACATCGTGGGGTGGGGCAAAGCCGTACCCGAACGCGTGGTGACCAATGATGAGCTGGCGCAGATCGTCGATACCAGCGACGAGTGGATTCGCACACGCACGGGCATCCGCCAGCGACATATCGCGGTGGATCCGGCGGAAACGACTGCCACCTTGGGCGCGAAGGCCGCTCGCGCAGCGTTGGAAGTCGCCAATCTGCCCAGCACCAAGGTGGATATGATCATCTGTGCCACCTCTTCGCCCGAGCATATCTTCCCCGCCACAGCTTGCATCATTCAGGACCTCATCGGCGCGACCAACGCGGGGGCTTTCGATCTCAGCGCGGCCTGTTCGGGTTTTGTGTATGCGCTGGGCATGGCCAAGGGGCTGATCGTCTCGGGCCAGGCGGAAAATGTGTTGGTCGTTGGCGCGGAAACCCTTTCGCGGATCGTGGACTGGTCGGACCGCAACACCTGTGTGTTGTTCGGGGATGGCGCGGGCGCGGTGTTGGTGCAGGCCCGCTCCGTGCCCGGCGGCATCCTCTCCACCGAGATGGGATGCGACGGTTCGGGGGCCGAGCTGTTAACCTTGCCCGCAGGGGGGAGCAAACTCCCGGCCACGTTGGAGACCGTGGCCTCGGGCCAGCATTTCATCAAAATGAACGGCCGCGCGGTCTTTCGATTCGCCACGCGCGTCATGGCGGATGCCACCCGCAAGGTGTTGGACCGCGCGGGTTTGAGCGTAGATGACGTGGACCTGGTCATCCCTCATCAGGCCAATCAGCGCATCATTCAGGCTTCCATGCGTCAGTTGGGATTGTCAGAAGACAAGGTGTTTGTAAATCTCCAAAATTATGGGAACACCTCCACCGCGTCGATCCCCATCGCGCTGACCGAAGCCATTGAACAAGGCCGCATCCAGCCAGGGGATACCCTGGTCATGGTGGGATTTGGGGCGGGCCTGACTTGGGCCGGGGCAGCGATCACATGGGGGGTGCCTTCGGAACGCGAGCGCACTCTCTGGCAGGCTGGCCAACGCACAGCGGCCTATAGCCTGGCCCGGGCGCGCTCCCAATGGCTGCGCATTAGCCGACGGCTGGAAAGCAGCCTGACGACCGAGGATGGCGCCTCCCTCACGGAGAAAATCACCCAACGTCTGGGGAGCCGTAAGGCAAAGCAACCCCCTTCGGTTGAGGACCGCGCGTCGGAAGGGGAGGCGAACGAGGACAGGAACAACAACGGGTGAGGAAGCAGGCGCATGGAGGCTTTCCCCGATTTTGTGGACAACGTTGGTTTCAATCCGCCTTGAGTTGAGTCCGCGGGCGCGCGAAAAAACAGGGCTTGGAGTACGCCGGTTTCTGTAGCCCGTGCGTTCTTGACGAAGATGAGGGGCTGCGTTACCATAAAATATCCTCCCATCCCATCCTTCCTTTGCTGGCAAACACGGCCCCTTATGCCCCGGTCCTCCGTTTCTCGCGACTATCCTAAACCCTCGGTGACGGTGGATATCGTGCTCTTCACGTTTACGGAGGGCGAACTGCGTGTGCTGCTTATCCAGCGCAAGAGGGAGCCTTTTGCCGGGTATTGGGCTCTGCCGGGGGGATTTGTGAACGAAAATGAGCCGTTGGAGGCGGCCGCGGCCCGCGAACTGGAGGAGGAGGCCGGGGTTCGCGGCATCTACCTGGAACAGCTCTACACCTTTGGCGATCCGGGCCGAGACCCCCGGGGTTGGGTGATCAGCGTCGCGTATTTCGGCATCATCAGCGCGGACCAGGCGCGCGATGTACGCGCGGGCGACGATGCGGGCGACGCGGGTTGGTTTAATGTCTATGATCTGCCTCCCCTGGCCTTCGATCATGAACGCATCATCCGATATGCTTTGCAACGGTTGCGCTATAAGCTGGAATACACCGCCCTGGGCTTTTTGCTGTTGCCCGAATCCTTTACCCTCAGCCAATTGCAGACGGTGTATGAGATCGTGTTGCGGGAAAAGCTGGATAAGCGCAACTTCCGTAAGAAAATCCTCAGCATGAACATCATCGAGGAAACAGGCCAGATGCGGCATGGTGATCACCGACCTGCCAAACTCTATCGTTTTACCGCCCGTGCCATCGAGCTGGAAAAAGCCCGTCGGCGCTTCCCTTAAAGCCATGATCTCTCTCATGGCGTTTTCAGCGGAAATCGGGCATACTAAGGATGAAAAGTCCACGGCTTGAAGCCTCAAAAAACCACGAAAAGTCGCCGCTTTCGTGGTCAACAGGGGTGGCGAAATCTTCCTCATTTCGAACATAATCGTTTTCACCCAGGAGGCCATCATGTATCAACGCATTCTCGTTCCTCTGGACGGTTCCCAACTGGCTGAACAAGCCATTCCCTATGCCACCGAACTTTGCAAAGGCTCGACCGAGGTGGTGCTCTTCCAGGTGGTGCATCTTCCCCTACCTCTGGCCGCGCCCGACGCCAGCATGGCCATGCCTCTCCCCGACCAAGAGGAACTTATCCAGGAATCCCTGGCCTATCTGAATCGCATCGCGGAGAAGTTACGCCAAGAGGGCGTGCGGGTGCGTACCGATGCGGTCGAACGGGATATGGTGCCGGATGCCATCGTGGATTATGCCAGGGAGCATGATATCGATCTCATCGTCATGACGACCCACGGCCGGAGTGGCATCAGCCGCCTGATTTTCGGCAGCGTGGCCGAATCTGTGGTGCGGCATGCTCCTTGCCCCGTGCTGCTGGTCCGCGCTGAGCTGGTGCAAGATAAAATCCAAGGAGAAAGTGCAGGTGACTGAGCCCATCATGTACCGAACCGTGTTGGTCCCTTTGGATGGCTCAGCGCTGGCGGAACAAGCCCTGCATCAAATTCCCCATATCGCCTGTGATCGGCCTCTGGTCTATCTGGTGCGGGTGATCCAGCCTCCCGCGCCCGAGATCAGGCCCGAAGGCGTCCCGACACCTCCTTTCACCGATGCCCTGGCGCTGCAGAGGCAGGAAGCCCTGGCTTATCTCAAAGGCGTGGCCGCGGTGTTGCAATCCCAGGGCATGGATGTTCGCCCCCAAGTGGTGGTGGATCCTCGCCCCGCGGATGCGATTCTGGCCTTTGCTGCCGAAAAAGGCGTCGATCTCATCATCATGAGCACCCACGGCCTGGGCGGGATGAGCCGGTGGATTTTCGGTAGCGTCACCACCGACGTGGTGCGCCATGCCCCTTGCCCTGTGCTTGTGGTGCGTCCCACCTGATCTCAAGGAACCAAGCCCATGAAATACCGTAACCTGGGCCGCACGGGCCTGAAAGTCTCGGCCATTTGTTTAGGTACCATGCAATGGGGATGGACCGCCAGCAAGGAGACCGCGTTCGAGGTCATGGACGCGTTCTTCGAGCGCGGCGGCAATTTCCTGGACACCGCGGATGTGTATTCCCGTTGGGCTGAAGGCAATCCGGGCGGCGTGTCCGAACAGATCATCGGCGAGTGGATGCAAAAGCGGAAGAATCGCCGACAGGTGGTGTTGGCCACCAAAGTGCGGGGGCGCATGTGGGATGGCCCCAATGGCGAGGGCCTCAGCCGCAAGCACATCATGGAAGCAGTGGAGGACAGCCTGCGCCGTTTGCAGACCGACTACATCGATCTTTATCAGATCCATGCGGATGATTTCAGCACGCCCGTGGAAGAAACGTTGCGCGCGTTGGATGACCTGGTGCGCCAGGGCAAGGTGCTTTATCTGGGCGCGTCCAACATCCGCGCCTGGCGACTGATGAAATCCCTGTGGATCAGCGACAAATACGACCTGGCTCGCTACGACTGCCTGCAACCCCACTACAATCTCGTTCATCGCACTGAATTCGAAGCGGAGCTCAAGCCCCTGTGTGAAAGCGAGGGCATTGGCGTCATCCCCTACAGCCCCCTCGCGGGCGGCTTTCTCACGGGCAAATACCACCTCGACGCGCCCCCGCCCGATTCCGCCCGCCAGGAAAGCGTCAAACGGCGTTATTTCAATGAATACGGCTGGCGCGTTCTGGCCGCGGTGGAGAAGGTGGCGGAAGAACGGGGCGTGCAACCCCTGCAGATCGCGCTGGCCTGGCTGTTGAATCAGCCTGTCATCACCGCGCCCATCATCGGCGCCAACTCGGTCGAGCAACTGTTGCCCAGCCTGGACGCGGTGGACATCACGCTCACCCCCGAGGAAATGGCGTTCTTGGATGAAGCCAGCCGACGGGGGGAGTGATAGTTCACGCGAAGACGCTAAGACGCAAAGGGAAAAGGCATGCAGGTAGCAAGTTTGCAGGTGACAAGTCAGGTTCCGTAGCCACCCCCCAGCTTTTGGAGCGTGCACGTATGACTAAACTTTGGGGCGGGCGTTTTGAACAGCCCACCGATCCCCGCATGGACCAGTTCAACAAATCCATTGGCTTCGACGCCCGCCTATGGGAAGTGGATATCCTCGGCTCCCAAGCCTATGCCGATACACTTTTGGAAGCGGGTATCCTCACCCCCGACGAGCGAGACCAGATCGTGCGCGGGCTGGAAAGGGTGGCCGAGGAATGGCGGGAAGGACGGTTTCGCATCCATCCCGATGATGAGGACATCCACACCGCGGTGGAACGTCGGCTCACCGAGCTCATCGGCCCGGTCGCGGGCAAATTGCACACGGGCCGCAGCCGTAATGACCAGGTGGCCACCGACCTGCGCCTCTATCTGTGCGATGTCCTGCAAGACCTGGAGCTCATGCTCACCGACCTGCAGCGCGCCATCATCGAAGTGGCCGACCGCAGCCTCGATGTGATCATGCCCGGGTACACCCATCTGCAGCCCGCACAGCCCGTTCGCTTCGCCCATTGGATCATGAGCTATTTCTGGATGCTGCAACGGGATTGGGGCCGGTTGGAGGATATGCGACGCCGGGTGGAGGTCATGCCCCTGGGGTCGGGCGCGCTGGCAGGTACGCCTCTGCCCATCGACCGGGAGAAGCTGGCCCAGCGTCTGGGCTATTCCCGCATCACCGAAAACAGTATGGACGCGGTCAGCGATCGGGACTTTGTGGCCGAATTTCTGTTCTGGGCCGCGTTGCTGAGCGTGCATCTCAGTCGGCTCAGCGAAGACCTGATTCTCTTCTCCAACCCCAGCCTGGGCTTCATCCGTCTGGCCGATGCCTATACCACGGGTTCCAGCCTCATGCCCCAGAAGAAAAACCCGGACGCGTTCGAACTGGTGCGGGGCAAGACGGGCCGGCTCATCGGCCACCTCACCGGCTTGCTGGTCACCCTCAAGGGCCTCCCTTCCACCTACAACAAAGACCTGCAGGAGGATAAAGAGCCCCTGTTCGATGCCATCGACACCCTGAAGCTGGCCCTGCCCGTGGTGACGGGGGCCCTGGCGACCATGGAATTGCACCCCGACCGCATGGCCCAGGCCTTGGACGATGCCATGTTAGCCACCGACCTGGCGGATTGGCTGGTGGCCCAGGGCGTGCCCTTCCGTCAGAGCCATCACATCGTGGGCCAGGTGGTGGCCGAGGCCGAGCGCCGGGGCATCCCCCTCAGCCGCCTTTCCCTGACTGACCTCCAGGCCATCTATCCCGGCTTTACCGAAGATGCATTGCGAGTCTGGGACTTTGAACGCTCGGTGGAGCAACGTCGCGCGGCCGGTGGCACGGCGCGCGAGGCCGTGCTGGCGCAGCTCAACCAGGCGAAGGCGATTCTTGGTTTCGACAAATGAAGATCGAAGGATGATGACGAAAAACTAAAGCACAATTCGGCACTTCCCGGCTCTTTCCTTATCTCTCCCACTCTTTTCACTTCCCTGGTCTTCCCATGTATCGTGCCTATTTCCGTTGCATTCGCGGCTGTCCTGGCGAATATTCCCTCTACGACGTCATTTACACCTGCCCACATTGTGGCGGCCTGCTCGAGGTCGCGCATGATGTGGAGGCACTGAAAAACCGCTCCGCGGCGGGATGGATGCACCTGTTCGATCGTCGTGCGGGCACCACCCAGTGGCCCTATGGTTCGGGCGTGTGGCGTTACAAGGAATGGGTCATCCCCGATCTGGATGATGACAATGTCGTCAGCACCTTCGAGGGGAACACGAACCTGTTCCACGCCCGGCGGTTGGGGCAAGAGATGGGCGTGCCCGACCTGTGGGTCAAGCAATCGGGCAACAGCCATACGGGGTCCTTTAAGGACTTGGGCATGACGGTGTTGGTGAGTGTGGTCAAGCAGATGATCGCGCAGGGCAAGCCCATCAAAGCCGTGGCCGCGGCATCCACCGGCGATACCTCCGCGGCCCTGGCCGCGTACGGCGCGACCGCGGGCATCCCCACCGTGGTCTTCCTCCCCCGCGGCAAAGTGAGCCAGGCCCAGCTCATCCAGCCCATCGCCAACGGCGCCATCGTCTTGGCCCTGGATACCGACTTCGACGGCTGTATGCGCATCGTCAAGGAGGTGACCAAGGACCAGACCATCTACCTGGCCAACTCGATGAATTCCCTGCGCATCGAGGGCCAGAAGACCGTGGGCATCGAGGTGGTGCAGCAATTCGATTGGGAGACCCCCGACTGGTTCATCATCCCTGTAGGCAATCTGGGGAACATCAGCGCGTTGGGCAAGGGCCTGCTGCTGATGAAGGAGCTGGGACTCATCAGCAAATTGCCCCGGTTGGCAGCGGCCCAAGCCGCGCACGCGAACCCCTTCTATCTTTCCTGGAAAAAGAACTTCCGTGAGAAGGTGACGGTGAAGGCCAAACCCACCCTGGCCTCAGCCATCCAGATCGGCGATCCCGTGAGCTATGAGAAGGCCGTGAAGACGCTCCGGGCCTTCGAGGGGGTGGTGGAACAAGCCACCGAGGCGGAATTGGCCGAAGCCGCGGCCCAGGCGGACCTGAACGGGCTCTACACCTGCCCTCATACGGGCGTGGCCCTGGCCGTGCTCAAGAAGCTGGTGGCCCGCGGGGTCATCCAATCGGATGAGCGCGTTGTGGTGATCTCCACCGCGCATGGGCTCAAATTCACCCAGTTCAAAATGCGTTATCACATGCGAGAACTGGAGGGGGTTGAATCCCGTCTGGCAAACCAGCCCATCTATTTGCCCCCGGATGTGGACGTGGTGAAGCGGGTGTTGGAAGAGCGGCTGGGATAGCGCCCGGCTGGGCCGCCGCGATGTTTGTAAGTTCAAATCAGCGTTTTGGTTTTGGACAGGGAATGGGGAGCGCGTTGGGCCGCGACTTTGCGATGACGTCGCTGGGTGAACCAGCGGCGCACGGAGGGCAAGCGCACGATGAGGAGCAACGTCAGGAGTCCGGTCCAGACCAGAGGTTGGCGGATATCGGCCTTCTGCACCCAGATGTAATGGAGCATGACCAGTACGCCCGCGGGGTACACCAGCTTGTGCAATTGGAGCCATCGTTTTTTCAGCCGGCGTTGCCAGCCTTTGGTGGAGGTGATGGCCAGGGGGATGAGGATGAGAAAGGCCGCGAATCCCACCAGCACGTAGAGCTTTTCCGTGATCTCTAGCCGGATGAGATACAAATCCCATCCATAATCGAGCCAGGCGTAGGTGAGAAAATGCAGAAAGGCATAGAGAAAGGCGTAAAGCCCCAGCGCCCGCCGCACTTTGCGCACACGCTGCAAGCCGAAGACGATGACGATGGGCGTGACTGCCAGAGATGCGGTCAGCAGCACCATCGCGGCCTTGCCGGTGCGAAAGGTGATATCCTGGATGGGGTTCACCGAAAGATTACCCTGCCACATGTCCCATAGCAGCGCGACCAGGGGAGCCAACGCGGCCAGGTGCACAGCAAGGCGGAAAATCGTGATGCGATGGGGAAATCGGGCTGCCATGGGATCAGAAATTCTTGCGCAGGTCCATGTTGGCGTAGAGGTGGGCAACCTGTTCGGCATAGCCGTTGAACATGAGGGTGGGACGACGTTTGCGCTCGCCGATGCGCCGCTCGGTGCGTTGTGACCAGCGGGGATGGGGCACTTCGGGATTCACATTGGCGTAGAAGCCGTATTCATTGGGCGCGGCCGCCATCCACAGGGAGACGGGCATCTCTTCTACCAGATCGATTTTGACGATGGATTTGATGCTCTTGAAGCCGTATTTCCAGGGCACGACCAGGCGCACGGGCGCGCCGTTTTGCATGGGCAACGGTTTACCATACAGCCCCGTGGCCAGGATGGTGAGGTCGTGCATGGCTTCATCCAGGCGCAATCCCTCGACGTAGGGCCATTGATACACCTTGCTGCGCTGGCCGGGCAGGCGATCGGGATCGAACACGGCCTGGAAGCGCACGTATTTGGCTTTGGAAAGGGGCTCCACCGCTTTCAACAACCGGGCCAGGGGAAATCCCACCCAGGGGATGACCATGGACCAGGCTTCGACACACCGCAGGCGATAGATGCGTTCTTCCTCACCGAATTTCCGCAGATCATCGATATCGAAGGTGCGGGGATTGGCAACCAATCCCCCCACTTCCACCTTCCAGGGTTCGGTGGGATAGCCTTCCGCCATCTGTGCGACCTTGGTCTTCTTGGTGGTGAACTCATAGAAGTTGTTGTAGTGGGTGATCTCGTCCCAGGTGTTGGCGGGGTCGCCCAGTTCGTCGGTGAGGCCCGCGAGGGGTGTGGGCGGCACCGTGCCGGGCGTCGCCCCAGCGCCGGAGAGAGCAGGTTCGGCAGCTTCTTGGCCCTTCAGGCTGGGGACGCCGCAGGCCGCCAGCAACGCGGCCATGGCCATGGCGCCCGCGCCTTTCATAAAACGACGCCGGGATCGATAGAGATGTTCGGGGGTGATTTCGGAAGCGGGGATCTTGGGATAGGACATGGTCGGTCTCTTTACACTCAAGGGATTGTTGGAATCAGCCAGGGCATGCGTGGCACTCAGGCTGCTGCATCACGCTTACTGTAATCGGCAATTCTTACAAACGCATTACGCAGAAAACCACTTTTTGGATTTCCAGCAGTTATCGTATCATGATTCAAACCTTTCTGCAGTAAGAGGTTTCACCATGTCGTATGTCATCGAGCTTCTTTTCAACCCCGAGGCCGAAGACGCCATACGCGACCTATGGCAGCGGATTGCCGACGCGGGGTATCCTTCTTCGCAGGATGCCGATGGCTATCGTCCTCACCTCACCCTGGCCGTCTCCGACGCCCCAGCATTTGATGTGAATGCCTGCCGCGCCCATCTGGCGGATGTCGTCCGAAGCTGGCGTCCTTTCCCTATCCTGCTGAACCATCTCGGCCTGTTTCGGACCATCGAGAACGTTGTCTTTCTGGGGGTCGCGCCTTCTCAGGCGTTATTGGACCTGCATCGGGCCACGTTCGGGCTGTGCCAGCGGGTGGCGACGGCCTGGCGAGCGTATTATGCCCCCAACCACTGGACACCGCACGTGACCCTGGCCTTTGATCTGACCCCGGAACAGGCCCTTGGCATCCTCGCCCTGGCCTGGGACATGGCTCTGCCCGTCCATGCCCATGCCCACGCTCTGCAACTGGTAGAAATCACACCCGACTACGCCCGAAACCTCATCCTTTGTGAATTGGGCCGGGCGGGGTAAAATAAACAAGCCCCTCTCAAGCAAAATCGCCAATCCCTGCGCGGAATTGGCGACTGCTTCAGGCAGTTTTGGACAGGGTCTTCAGGCAACTGGTGCAGATGTGCACCCGGCGCATCTTCCCATTGATCAGCACCTTACGCTTCTGGATGTTGGCATTGAAGCGGCGTTTTACGTGGCGCTGCGAGAAGCTGACATGGTTGCCGAATTGAGGACCGCGTCCGCAGATATCACATTTGGCCATGATACACTCTCCGGATTCAGTAGTCAGTGATCAGTGTTCAGTAATCAGTTTTGTGACAGGCCGCCGGTTGCAGACTCGACCGAGATAAGCTTGAGGCTGGATCGATAACGTCCATATGAATGTGAGACGGCAAGAAAAAACCCCCTTTTTCGGGGCGCAACCAGTAGGTTAGCATAAGAACACCGTTTTCGCAAATCTTTCACCGCCAATGATCACACACAAAACCCATCTCGGCACCATTCAGATCGCATCGGAAGCTGTGGCCAGCCTGGCTGAGCAGGCGGTGTTGCAGAGTTATGGCGTGGTGGGCCTGGCCGATCGCAACCGGTTCGAAGCGTGGCGGCGGGGCTTGCGGCGTTCGGGCCAGGGGCATAAGGGGATTTTGGTGGAGGTGACGGAGGAAGGGGTAATCATTGATCTTTACCTCGTCGTCGAATATGGCACGCGTATCTCGGAAGTGGCCCGCGGGGTTATCCATCGGGTGAAGTACATCGTAGAAAAGGCGTTGGGATTGCCCGTACTGGCTGTGAACGTCCATGTTCAGGCGTTGCGCGTGAGCACACCCAACGGAGGCGAGGCACAGGCATGACCAGGGAAGGGACCACGACGGCAATCATCGAGATACGTGGTATGGAACTGAAGGGAATGCTGGCGGCATCCCTGGAGAATCTGAGGGCGCATCAGGAGGAAGTCAATGCGCTGAATGTTTTTCCGGTGCCTGATGGCGATACGGGCACGAATATGGCCCTGACCATGCAGGCGGCATGGAACGCGATTGAGGGCCGAGAGAGTGACCATGCTGGGGAGATGATGCAGGCGGCCGCGCATGGTGCGATCCTGGGCGCCCGGGGCAACAGTGGTGTCATCCTCTCGCAGATTTTTCGGGGGATGGCAGATGTGCTTGCTCCCCTGGCCAGCATCGATGCCCACGCCCTGGCCCGGGCCTTTCGCCAGGGGCAAAAGGTGGCTTATCAGGGCGTGATGCAGCCGGTGGAAGGCACCATCCTGAGCATCATCCGGGCGATTGCCGAGGCCAGCGAGCACGCGGCCGCGCTCAGTAGCGACATCCGTTTTTTGCTAACCTCCAGCCTCGCTAAAGCCCGCGAAACCCTGGCTCAAACCCCCGACATGCTTCCTGTGCTCAGGGAAGCTGGGGTGGTGGATGCCGGGGGGGCTGGGTTGGTGTATCTGCTGGAGGGCATGACCCATGCGCTCGTCGGGGAGGCGTTGCCCGCGGCGCCGACTGCTTCCATCACCCCACCCCGGTTGGAGTCCGTGCCCGAGGAGTGGGGTTATGACATTCAATTCCTGGTGTATGATGCCCCTGCGGACGAGGCCACCATCCGCCAAAAGCTCATCGAACTGGGTGGGGAAAGCATTGTCGTGGGCAAATCGGGCCGGGTGACCAAAGTGCACGTCCATGGCGAGAACCCCGGCCCCTTCCTGGCCTATGGCGCGTCTCTGGGGCCGTTGGATGACATTGTGGTGGAGAATATGTCCATCCAGACATGGCGGCGGCAGGGCCTCTGGCCCGAAGCGGGGAGCGGGCAGGGCTTATCCGCTGAGGCTCCGATGGCACTTGTTGAAGAGAAGGAATGGTGTGTGCCTGTGGTGGCCGTCGTGCCTGGCGAAGGGTTTGCCCAGGTCTTCCGCAGCCTGGGCGTGTGTTATCTTGTCACCGGCGGGCAAACCATGAACCCCTCCACCGAAGAACTTCTCCAGGCCATCGACCGGGTTCCCCAACAGGAAGTCATCCTGCTGCCCAACAATAAGAACATCCTCATGGCGGCGCGGCAGGCTGCGGAGCTGGCGGAGAAAGCAGTTTATGTGGTGGCAAGCCGCACCGTGCCCCAGGGCATCGCGGCGCTGTTCGCCTACAACCCCGAAGCCAGTGTGGCCGAAAACGCCGCGGCCATGCATCGGGCCATGGCCGACGTCCACACCATCGAGGTGACGGAAGCTGTACGCGCGGCAGCCATCGATGGGGTGCAGGTGCGAAAGGGCCAATTCCTGGCACTCCGGGATGGCGCCCTTTGTTGCACGGGGGATGATCCCATCCAGGTGGCTTTGCAGGCTGTCGAGGATATTTTGAGCCGGGAGGAGGATGAAGTCGTGACCATTTACTACGGTGCCCCTGCTTCTGAAACCCAGGCCCAAGCCCTGGCCCAGACCATCGAATCACGTTTTCCTGAGGTCGAGGTTCAAGTGATCCCTGGGGGCCAGCCCCACTACCATTTCATTATTTCCGTAGAATAAACCCATCCCTCGCCCGGAAACGGTGGTATAATTGCCATATCCATCCATCACCCATCCTTATCCTAGAGAGCCATCATGAGCCACATTCGCATCGTCACCGACAGCAGCGCGCATCTCACTCCCGATGAAATTGAACGCTATGGCATCCGCATCATCCCCTTGCGGGTGCGCATGGGGCGAAAAGTGTACAGGGAATTTACCGAACTTTCGTATGAGGATTATTTCAGGCGGTTGCAATCGGTCAAAACCCTCCCCACATCGGAGCCGCCTTTGTTGCAGGAGGTCATCGATTTATATTACGAGCTCAGTAAAGAGACCGATCACATCATCTCCATTCACACGTCACGAAAGCTGAACCGGGTGGTGGAGGTAGCCCATACGGCTGCGAGCACGTTGCGCAGTCATACGCGCATCACGGTGATCGACAGTGAGACCCTGAGTCGGGGACTGGGGATGATCGTATTGCGCGCGGCGGAGATGGCTCAGGCCGGCGAAAACGCCCAAGCCATCGGTCGGGAGATCCGGGGGATGATCCCGGCCATTTTCCTGGCCTTTCTTACCAGCGATCTGCATTATCTGGAGCGGGATGGTCGGTTGCGCAAATCTCAGGCGTTTCTAGGGTCGATGCTGGGCATTCGGGCGTTGGTGGAGACCCGGGATGGCGATCTGCTGGTCATGGACAAAGCTCGGGATTCGTTGGACGCGGTGGAAAAGCTGTACGAGTACATCAGTGAGTTCGCCTATCTGGAGGAACTGGCATTGTTGCAGCACAACAACGTGCAGATCGCGACCGCATTGTTGGAGCGCTTGCGGGAGCGATTCCCCCACGTACCCGTTTTCACCGATGTACCTGATGCCACCTTGGCTACCTTCTTGGGTTCCAATGTGTTAGGTGTCATCGTGCGCGAGGCGTATTAAGGGCACGAACAAAAAGAAACACGAATAGCATTTTATCTATTTGTGTTTTGTCCCATTCGTGTCATAGGATGCCAGCACAACGCGCCAGACGCCCTTCTCCGCTAGCGGGGGAGGGGGCAGCCGCGGCGTACCTCGCTGGCGTAAGCAGCCTGTTCTATCACGCCGTTTTCATACGTCAACGGTACGTTACCCTATTCAACATCGTTGGATGAACGCCAATAGGCATACAGAATCATTATGGCAAGCACCAAAAATATTCCAGGCAAACTAGCAAGTAAGCTAACTATCAATGAAGGAAGAGCAGGAAATATACTGCTAATCCAAAAATGGAACATTTCATTAGAGAGGGTTGCCAGTAAAGGCATGAGGAAAATCGCTCCAACAACAGCTTCAATAGGAATGTCCAATTCTTTCATAATATCACGTATCTGAAAATTAGATGAGGTATAGCACTATGAAGTAGAAACCTTATCTTCGCAGCTTTCCTTCATCAACAACTATCGCTTTTTGTGAAAAACGAGTGACTTCTTGGCGATTCCTACCA
>DRQW01000116.1 GCA_011371305.1 Anaerolineae bacterium
ATTTTCCCACGCCCGGGACCCAGGGACGCCGCATCAACCGGGGGATCTTTCACAGCCGGTTTTATTTGGGCCATCCCCGCCCGACGCTCCCTCGCGCCTTAGGTCACATGCTGAGCCAACGCGGCGTTCCCCTGGAGAAACAGGCGCTGCAAGGCCACCCCATCCACTGGCTCGCACCGGGCGATATCCTCTCCCGCCCGCGCGTGCTCCTGGCCGGTGACGCCGCGGGCGTCGATCCCCTGTTGGGGGAAGGCATTAGCTTCGCGCTGGCCTACGGCCAGGTTGCCGCAGACGCGCTGGACGCAGCTTTTGCCACCGGGAAATTCCATTTCGCGGATTATACCCATCGCGTGCGTCATCACTGGCTGCTGAAACAACTGCGCGCGCGGCATCTCGGCGCGGCCATCGCCTTTGGCAGCATGCGCCATACATGGAGCAAACAGATGCTCTGGCGGGCCGCGCCTTTTCTCTTCCGCTTGATGGCCTCCCTACGGCCCGGCTACTTCCCCTTGGACCGGCGGCACATGACCTTGATCTCGAAATAATCGACGAGAAGAATAGACACGGTGATGTCAGTTTACTAAGCTCAAGGTAACATTTTCCAAAAGGACGTTTACCGTGAACAAATCACTGATATTGCAATGGCTTCTCAAAGACGTTTCCCAAAACGCCCATGTCTATGCTCATAAATCGAAGCCAAAACTCGAAGACGCGCTTTTTGAACTCAATGGCCGACGTCCGGTTTCGTTGCCCCGGCACTTGCCCAGCGATGAGCAGGCTTTGCTGGCCGTTTTGCAGGATATTTTTGACCGTAACGTCACATGGATTTCATTGGTCATGCATGCATACTTTCCTGATCGGTACATGTACTATCGGCATTCGCAACTTGAATCAGAGATCTTTGAAGGCTTCGCTTTTTTCTCCGAAATTGAACCCCTTTTCGACTTGCCCTTCCATGCCGTCGGCAAGAATGGATTGAAACGATATCTGATTTTGAACACAGCCTTGTTACAGTTTGCTGAAAAACATTGGCCGCGGCACAGGGGAAAACGTGATGCCTATCTGGCTTATTTCCTCTATCGTGGCCTGGCGCGATTATTCCTCCAGAAAAGGGATTATCAACGATATTGGGTTGTCATTTCTCGTGAGCACCAGCGGTTAAACCGACCACGCGTGGTGTGGTCAGGACGCAAGGAAATGAAGCGGGGCGATTGGGTGTTCGTTTATCGCACGAAGCCCTATAGTTCGTTGACTGATCTTTTCCGCATCGAGGATGACCCTGTATTTGACCCCTGGGGCGGATGGCACGGATTCTGGGTGGAAATGAAGAAAGTCGCCGCATTGCCCCCTATCTCTTTGAAAGTAATGCGAGCAGATGCTACGCTGGCTCAGTGGAGCTTGGTGCGACGTCAGTTTCAAGGGAGTGTCGAGGCCATGCCTCACACCGTTTACAATCGCTTGTTGCGGCACATCCCCGAATCGGTTCGCAAAAGACATCAACTTCGCCCGGAACGCATTGCCCATGCCCCCCGTTCGGGGGAGTTTGTCTCGGAAAAAGATTTCGAAGATCGGGTGATTGAACCATTGCTACGGCATTGGGGCTTTTCTTTCAAACGGCAATACGTTTGTGCGTTTCAGATCGGCAGCCAGATTATTCGCGGTCGCGTGGATTTTTTCGTACAGGATCAGCAGGGTCCCATTACTTTGTTTGAAAATAAATTTCGCATCCTTGGCGAGGACGATCTCCGAAAGGCGACAGCTCAAGCGAAATCTTACGCCTTGCAGTTGGGAGTACCATCATTTGTTGTCGCTTCGCCCGAAGGATTTTGGTTGTATCAGCTCCGATCTCATCGAGAGAAACTGATAATGCAGATAGCTCTGCCTCGCTCGGGTGATGGCATCGCTGAAGCTGAAGCTGAAGCCTTTCGCCATCAACTCCTTTCCCTCAGAGCCAGCGCCCGGCGCGGCTTCCATAACTGATTACTGATTACTGAACACTGAATACTGACTACCGACCATGACCATCCTTGGCGTCGATATCGGCGGGACCTTTACCGACCTGGTAACCATCGCCGATGACCACATCCGCATCTACAAACTCCTCTCCACCAAAGCAGACCCCTCCATCGCTTTCCTGGACGGCATGGAGGCCCTCGCGGTCTCGCCCGACGCGACGGTCGCCCATGGCACCACCGTGGCCACCAACGCGGTGCTGGAACACAAAGGCGCGCGCACCGGGCTCATTACCACCCAGGGCTTCCGCGACGTGCTCTTCATCGGCCGCCAGACCCGACCCCAGCTCTACCGCCTCAGCTTCCCCCCGCGCTGGACGCCCGTGGCCCGGGAGGACGCGTACGAAGTCCCCGAGCGCATCGAACCGGACGGCTCCGTGCTCATCCCTCTGGACGACGACGCGGCCGCCCGAGCTTTGGACGCGCTCAAGGCCCACGGCGTCGAGGCCGTGGCCGTGAGCCTCATCTTCAGCTTTGCCAATCCCGCGCACGAAGAACGCATCCGCGAGATGGCCCGGGAGCGGGGGCTGTTCGTCTCCCTCTCCTCCCGCATCCTGCCCGAATACCGGGAATTCGAACGGGCCAGCACCACGGTCATCAACGCCTACGTCTCCCCCATCATGGCCCGCTACCTGGCCAACCTGGAACAGGGACTGCACGAACGAGGCAACCGCACCCTGTGGATCATGCAATCCTCGGGCGGCATCATCAGCGCCCGCACCGCGCGGGAGGAAGCGGTGCGCACTGTGCTCTCCGGCCCGGCCGCGGGGGTGACCGGCGCGTTCCACGTGGCCCGCATGGCTGGCTACGACCACATCATCACCTTCGACATGGGCGGCACCTCCACCGACGTCTCTTTGGCCGATGGCGCCATCCGCCGCACCACCGAGGGTGGCATTGAGGGCTGGCCCGTGCGCGTGCCCATGATCGACATTCACACCGTGGGCGCGGGGGGTGGGTCCATTGCCTGGGCCGATGCCGGAGGCGCGCTGCGGGTGGGGCCGCAAAGCGCGGGCAGCGAACCAGGCCCGGCCTGTTATGGCCGCGGGGGCCGGGATTTCACCGTCACCGACGCCAACCTGCTCCTGGGCCGGGTGTCTGCGGCCAACTTCCTGGGTGGCCGCATGACGCTGGACATGGACGCGGCCTGGGCCGCGGCGGAGCGGTTGGGGCGGAAATTGGGCCTGAAACCCCTGGACCTGGCCGAGGGCGTGGTTCGCGTGGCCAACGCCCGTATGGAACAAGCCATCCGCGTCATCTCCATCGAACGGGGCTTCGACCCGCGCGCGTTCACCCTGGTTCCTTTCGGCGGCGCGGGTCCCATGCACGCGCTGGAGATGGCCTCGGCCCTGCACATTCCCCGAGTCCTCATCCCTCGTTATCCCGGCGTCCTCTCCGCCCTGGGCCTCACCCTGGCCGACCTGGTCAAGGACTACTCCCGCACGGTCATGTGGGCCATGGACCACGTGCGGGCCGAGGAGTTGGCCCAGGGATTCGCACCCTTGCTGGAGCAAGCCCGGGCCGACCTGCGGGCCGAAGGCTTCGCGGATGACGCCATCCGCTTGGAGCAGGCCCTGGATTTGCGCTACAAAGGCCAATCCTTCGAGTTAACCGTGCCCATTGACGCCTACGACCCCCAGGCCGCGGTACAAGGCTTCTACCGGGCCCATCATCGCCGCTACGGCTACGCCCGGGAGGGCGAGCCCGTGGAACTGGTGAACCTGCGGGTCACTGCCCGCGGGCTGCGTCCCCAACCGCCTCTGCCCCAGCACCCTCCTGCGCCCTCGCCCGATCCCGCCCCCGCGCGGGTGGGCCAGACCCGCCTGCGCTTCCAGGGCCAGACCCACGACGCGGCCATCTACCAGCGTGCGGCCCTGCAGCCGGGCCACCGCCTGACCGGCCCCGCACTCATCGTCCAGGAAGACGCGACCACC
>DRQW01000117.1 GCA_011371305.1 Anaerolineae bacterium
CGCAGGGGTGGCCGTGGGCTGTGCGCCCGGATGACTGTTGGGATCGCCGGGGAAGGTAAGCGCGTTGATCTCCTCGATGTTCGAATAGCCATCCCCATCCGAATCCAACAGCTCGATGGCCTGGAAGTTGTGCCCGTGGGATCTGTAATCTTCACCATAAGGGTTTAAGTCGGGCACGCTGGGATGACAGGTGTTGCAGCTATCCAGCTGCGTGCCCGCGGTGTGGGGATAGGTATCGACGAAGGAGGTGAGGTAGTTGCTTTTGGCCTGGACCACATCGGCCTGACTTTGTGGCCAAAAGAGGAAAGCTCCTGCCAGCAAGAGCACCACAAACCCTGCGAGCAGGAATTTGTGGATGTGTTGCAAGGGAAAGTGCAAGGAGTGTTCTCTGTTCATCGTGGTTTCTCCTTATGAGAGTTTGGTGGGGTTGACGGCATGGGGCGATCCGCTTCCGAGGAGAAAGATGAGAAGGCGATGGGAATGGAGGGGGTGGAAGCATCCTTCATTAACGCAAAATGAGAAAAATGGTTACGGCTTCATGTTTTTATCATGTTGTGAAACGTGAAGCGTGATGCGTCAGCGACTTGGGCCCCCATGGGCTATCTTGCTTCGCCGATGTGGTATAATGCCGCCATGCTCGAGTTACCCCGCCTGGTGGATCAGGTTCACGCCATGGGTGAGGAGATCGCGCGGCGCCGTGCGGATTACGCCCGTCTCCTGGCCGATGCGCGCGACGCGCTCCAGCGTTTCCACCAGGTGGATCAGGCGCTGATGGACAAGATCGATACAGCCAAGCGCGAAGACTCCTCCTGGCGCGGCGCCCGTCCCCTGGATGAAAACGTGGGGCTCAATGCCCGATTCATCCCCCAAACCCCGGCCGAAGACGTTTCCCTTATCGCGGTGGATGGCTCGCAGATCTACCCCGACCGTCACGGCCCCGCGCTCTACTACCTCATCAACACGGGCGTCATCGTGCTGCGCCAGGGCACGGGCCAGGCGCCCATCGTCGCCACCCGCCCCCAGCTCTTTTTCCGTGAAGACGACCTCTACAACGACGAATTGGAGCTGTTGCACGCGGACAAGGTGAACGATCTCCGGGAACTGGAGGAGATGCGGGAACTGGCCCGCTGGGCCGCGCAGGAACGGGCGTATTGGGGTGGCGATCTGGACCGCCTCATCCTGGCTCTGACCGATGGCCCCCTGCTCACCTGGGCGCGAGAGGACCGGCAGGATCCAGAAACCCAGGCCCGGATTCAAGCGTATCTGCGTGCATTAGCGGCCATCCAAGAAACGGGCGCGGTCCCCATCGGCTATGTGGCCCGCCCCCGCTCCGCGAACGTGCTGCGGCTTTTGCACGTCGCCCAATTGCCCGAAGAAGCGATCACCAAAGCCCATGTGCGAACAAGCCGCTACCGGGCGTTGACCGACGCCACCCTGTTTGCCGACCTACGCCCCAACGAACGTACCGCGCTTTTCGTCAGCACCGCGCAGGTCAACGAAGGCGAATTCGCCCTCGCGGGGCAGAAAATCGCCTTCTTCTACCTCAACGTCTCCCGCCACGAAAACGAACCCCGCATCGCCCGGGTGGATATCCCTGTCTGGGCGACGGAACAACCGGGCCTGGTGGACCGCATCCACCGCGCCATCTACGAGGACGCGGACGGCTCAGGCTATCCCTACGTCCTCATCCGGGCCCACGAACTGGCCCTGATCACCCACCACGAACGGATGGAACTCGAATCGATGCTGAACATCGAGGTCATGCGTCGTACCGCCCAGCCCCTCACCCCCTCGGTCAAACAGGAACTCAAACGCCACTTTTGACGTCCGCTCTGAAAGAAAATAGCATGATCGCTGGTCGCTGAAAGTTCGCAAAGCCCAGGTTGGGCGAGTCTGCCATGGTGCGTATTGCGTACTGCGTATTCCGTCCAGTCGTCGCCACGCAATACGCAATACGGAATACGAGATCGGCTGCGCCAACCTGGCCGCGAGGCATTTTAGCCAAAATCCAAACCACATCTCTCTACCAAGCACATGAAAAAACACCTACACATACTTTTTCTTGTCTTTTTGATTGCCGGTGGGTTGCTGGCGGGCTGTGGCGTGCCCCAAGTCCCGTCCAAGCCCGTGGCCCAGGCCACCATCGCCCGCACGCCCACCCCTACCCGCACGCCCACCTTCACCCCTACCCCTACGCCATCTCCCACCTACACCCCCACGCCCGTCCCGGTCACCCAAACCCAGGGCTCAGGCCAAACCGCCAAACCCCTGGCCACGGCCACCCCGTCCCAGCTCGTCCTCATCATCTCCGAAAAAGAAGCCAACCGCATGGCCGCAGAGGCCCTGGCCGGGCAACAAGAGGTCCAGATCGACAACCCGAAGGTCGATTTTCGCCCGGGCGAAATGTACGTGTCGGGCGATACAGTCCTCGGGTTCTTCAAACTGAACATCGGCGTTCTGGCCACCGCGGAAGCCGTGGACGGCTCCGCGAAGGTGACCATCCAGGAAATCTACGTGAACGGCGACCGGGCCTCGGGCTTCATCCGCAACCAGATCGAGGCCCTGATCGCACCCCATCTCGACCAGCTCGCTAAGGTGTCCGACGATTTCTACGTCGAAGCGATCACCATCACCGATGACCAGATGACCATCATCGGTCGTGCGCGTTAGTGTCTATGCCCACCCTCGCCTGCGCCATCCTTGCCAAAAACGTCGTGCACCACATTCGCGAATGCATAGCAAGTTGCACCTTCGCGGATGATATCGTCGTGTTCGACACCGACAGCGCGGACGGGACCCAGGACGCGGCCCGGGCCGCGGGCGCGCGGGTGGTGGATACGCCCTTCATCAACTTCTCCCAGGCTCGCAACTTCGCCCTGGCCCATCTCGATACCGATTGGGTGCTTTTCGTGGATGCGGATGAGCGGGTGACGCCCGAACTGGCCGCGGAGGTGCGGCAGGTCATCGGGGATGACGCCATCGCGGGCTGGTGGATTCCCCGGTATAACTACATCGTCGGGCGGATCATGAAAGGCACGGGGTGGTATCCCGACTATCAATTGCGGCTGATGATCCGGGCACGCGCGCATTACGACGAGGCCCGCGAGGTGCACGAACTCGCCATCATCGATGGCAGAGAGGGATATCTGAAGGAACACCTCATCCATTACAACTACGATAGCTGGGAGCAATTCCACGCCAAGCAGGAGCGCTACACCCGCTACGACGCCCGCACCCTGCTCCACGCGGGCGTGCGCGCCCATCCCCGTCACCTCATCACCCGCCCGGCTCAGGAATTCTGGCGGCGGTTTGTGACCTGGAAGGGGTATCGGGATGGGCTGCACGGGCTGCGTTTGAGCCTGATCATGGCCCGTTATGAGCAGAAAAAATATGGGTGGATGCTGCGGGAACAGCGCAAAACACCAACCCATTGACAAACCAGGGACTTTTCGCGAGAATAGGGCCATCGACATCTTCGGCCGCGATTGTGGTCGTTTTCGTCCATACGCCAGTGAGGGGCGCCCCGGGGGGAATGCCTGACGACCCATATCACCGATAACCACACCATCGCACGATTTGTTCTGGCGGGGTGAAATTCAACCGCAATCGAAGCGGCCAGGATCCAGGGGCATCGCCGCCCGTCAACTGCCTTCCCCACACAACAAGGAGGTCCTTATGCGCGCGCGTTTCCTGTTTCTGGCGCTTGTTGGGCTCTTGGCTGTCGCGTTCATGGCCTGGCTGACGCGGGAACCCTCGCTCGCGGCCGCGAATCCCAACCAAACCCAGGTGATCTATGCCGAAGAAGATGCCTACGTCTTTTCGGGGCTGCCCTACAACAATTTCGGTGGGACGGATGATTTGCGCTTGGGATTGGGCATGAGCGAGATCGGGCCGCTGGAAAAACGCATCTATCTGAAATTCCCGCCCATCCAGCCGCCCGAAAACACCAAGGTGACGAAACTGACGCTGCAACTCTATCTCACGCAACCCACCACCACACCCATGTATCTCTCGGTCCTCCGCGCCGGAGGCGCCTGGAACGAAGGGGATATCACCTGGCTGAACCAACCCGACACAGAAGGCATTGGCTTATGGATCGATATCCCTCCTTCCCCTGCAGGCTGGCTGGAGCTCAACTTGCAACCCGTGGGTGAGACGACCGCCATTCTGTGGGACTATCGCAACGCCAATGATGGCCTGGTGATCCAGTTGCGCAAATCCCCTATCGATGCCTATCCCGACATTCCCTTCTATTCCGGCAACAATCCACGGTTTGGGCCTCGCATCATCATCCAATATGAACCCCTCCCTACCGCGACGCCCACGCCCACGCCCACAAACACTCCCACCCCCACGCCGTTGGTCATCTTGCCCGGCACCCCCACCCCCACGCCCATCACCCTGAACCTGCATCCCTTCGCCATCGAAGTCACCCAGGGCATTCAGGATCTGCACAACAGTGTGCGGCTGGTGAGTGGCAAGCGCACCTTCGTCCGTCTCCATGTTTACGCCAATCAGGGCAAACATTGGACCTACGCCTATCTGCGGGTGAAAAGGGGAGACCAGGAGAAGACCCTCTATCCCATCAACGGCTTTCTGGGCCACATCGCGGTCTCTCCCCAACCCGACCGGGGCAAGCTCAACGATTCCTTCCTGTTTGAATTGCCTCAGGGCTTTCGTTCCGGCACAGTCACCATCAAAGCCTATCTCAATCCTGTCACCTACTGGCGAAGCCGCAACCCCAAAGAAGCCAATTATAACGACAACACCCTCACCACCACGGTGCACTTCGAAAAGGTGCGTCCCCTTAACCTGGTCACCACCCGCATCCATTACCAATGGAACAACAAGTGGTACGGGACATCGAAATATCATGCAGACCGACTGGTGTCCTGGCTTAGCCGCGCCTATCCTGTGCCCAGGGTAAACCACTGGGATCGGGCGTTTTTCTGGCCCGATCCAGCTAATATCCAATTCTACGATAATCGGTGGCGCTTCAAAGACCCGAATTGTGGCGATGTGAACAATTATTTGATGCTGCTCTATATCAAGGCTTTGCTTCCTTGGGGTCCCAAACCTTCCTACCC
>DRQW01000118.1 GCA_011371305.1 Anaerolineae bacterium
GCATCCACCGCGACGAAGGGCTTTCCCACCAATTCATTGTGCAGCGTCGCCTCTTGTACCACTAGCAGTTTCAATCCTTGCAGTTTTTCATCTTTGATGGTGGCGACGGCCGAGCCGACCACGCGGGCGATCATCATGATGGCGATCCTCCGGGAGATAAAGGATTAGGGTTGTGGGCCGATGGGTCGACGTTGGGCGGTCTGCGATGGACGTAATGCGTAATTCGTGATCCGTGAGGTCGTTACGCATTACGAATTACGTATTTGGCTTCCCACGCCGCGGTGGTGGTAAAGCAATGTGGAGGACAATGAGAGCCCACTGGCCCTTGCTCTGGCCCCTCCATTATACTCTGCCCCCGGCGTCCGTCAACTCTCGGGCGGAGGTGTGGGCTGGGGCGTGGCCGCGGGCGTCTCCGTGGGACGCGGGGTGATGGTGAAGGGGTATTGATGTGCGGGCACGGGCGTGATGTCGGGTTCTCCAACCAGGTCCTCCACCCTGAAGAACACGATCCAGTCGTCGATGGTGTAGGTAGCGAATTCCTGGGCCTTGGCCTGGAAGTAAGGCGCCGCGCGCTGATAGGTCCAACGCATGCCCAGATAGGCTGCGATGAGGACCAGGAGGAAAGCGATGGCATAGCCGCGATTCAATCGGCCCATGAGACTTGATTTTTTCTGCCACTTATGGCATACTTGAAATTGCTTCGGGTGAGTAGCTCAACTGGTTAGAGCGCACGGTTCACATCCGTGAGGTTGGGGGTTCGAGTCCCTCCTCGCCCACTCAGGCCGCCGCAGGGCGGCTTTTTTCTTTGGCAAAAAAGAAGGCCGTTTCGCGGAGGAAGACGGCCATCAGGGGGCGTAGAAGACGAGGAGATCAGAGCACGTAGATGAAGAGGAAGTTCAAAGCCAGGAGGAGCATAACCATGAGCAGGACGACCAGCCCCAGGCGTTTCATATCGGTCGCGAAGTAGGGATATTCTTCGGCCCAGTTGATGTGTTGGGGCGATGCCTCACTGGTCGTTGTGGCAGCGGCGGCCGCAACGTTGGTGGGTGGCTGGGCTTCAGGTTGCGTAGCTTCCTGGGTGGGGATGGTGTAAACCGGGACGTTGGGTTTACGTTGCTTGCGTTTTTTGCGAGATTGGGATTTCTTGGCCATGATTCCGTTCCGAAAAGATAAAATGATCGGCATCAACTATAGCACAAAAGGCGCGCCGGTGGCAATTCTGCCTCATTCTTCAAACCCAAACTGCCAGGCGCGGTTATCCATGGGCAGGTCCTCTAACCTGGCCCGACGCAACGTCTCGAACCGAATCCGTTGCTCCTCCAACGAATCCCCGCCCAGTTTTTCCATGAGTGCGTCGGCCAGGACGATGGCGAGCATGGCCTCGCCCACGACCACGGCCCGGGGCACCGCGTTGAAGTCGGAGCGTTCGTAGGTGGTGGGTTCAGGCTCGCCCGTGGCCAGGTTCACCGACCGGCGGGGATTGAGCACGGTGCTGATGGGCTTCATGGCCGCGCGCACGACCAGGGGTTCGCCCGTGGTGATGCCGCCTTCCAGGCCCCCGGCCCGGTTCGTTCTCCGCACGAGGTTGCCATGCTCATCCAGGAAGATCTCGTCGTGCACCTCCGACCCGAACAGGGTGGCGTTCTCAAAGGCCGGGCCGATCTCCACCCCTTTGATGGCGTGGATGGAGCCCATCGCGGCCATAATCCGGGCGCTGAGCCGGCGGTCCCAGTGGACATGGCTGCCCAGGCCCACGGGCAGCCCCAGCGCGACCACCTCGAACACGCCGCCGATGGTGTCCTTGCGCTGCATGGTCTCATAGACCAGCGCCCGCATTTGCTCCACCGCGTCGGGATCGGGACAGCGCAGGTCGTTGCTTTCGGCCCGCTCGAACCGCTCGGCATAAGGCATGTGGTCGGGGATGTGGGCTCGGACGGGGCCGATGGCCGTGACGTAGCCCTGCACCCGGATGCCGAACTGGGCGAGATACTGCTTGCAGATGGCGCCCACGGCCACCCGGGCCGCGGTCTCCCGGGCGCTGGCCCGCTCCAGGGCCAGGCGCAGCTCCCGATAGCCGTATTTCACCGCGGCAGTCAGGTCGGCGTGGCCGGGCCGGGGCGTGGTCATGGGGGGGATGTCTCGATCCCGCCAGTTTTTCCAGTCCCTGTTGGGGATGTGGAGGGCGATGGGCGCGCCGGTGGTCTTCCCGGCCATGACGCCAGCGGTGATGCGGGCCGCGTCCTTTTCGATGGCCATGCGGCCGCCCGCGCCATAGGCCTTCTGGCGGCGGGCCAGCTCCTGGCGGATGGCGTCGGGGTCGATGGGCACGCCTGCGGGCATGCCTTCGAGGATGGCGGTGAGCTGCGGGCCGTGGCTTTCACCCGCGGTGAGGAAACGGATCATAGGGAATTCGCCAGGGGGGTGAGTAATCGATGGGTGGTTTCCAGGCCGCTAGTGCCTGGTAGCCCGGTAGCCCAGGAAACCAGCAAACCAAACCACGCGGCTTCCTTTCCCGGTCTACTGGTTTACTGGTGTCCCGGTCTACTGGTTTACTGGTGTCCCGGTTTACTGGCCTATCGGTTTCCCGGTTTACCGGATATGTTTGACCAGTATTTTGCCAAAACCGGTCGGATCATGCCAGATGGCTGCTTTCACCAGCAAGCCACATCTGGCTCATGACGGGTTGGTCTTGGCCCGGGTGTGGTAGATGTAGTAAAGCGTAGCGATGTCCTGGAGAATGCGTTTGGCTTCGATATCGCTGCCCGGTGGGTCGGGCAAGGGGCCACCTACTTTGGGCGAAAGGATGTGCACCAGGCGTGGGCGGGCCGTGGGAGAAAGCGTGGTCGCATGGGGACCGTAGAGGGCTTCTTCCACCAGAGCGTATTCTTCTTGTGTAAGGCGGTCGATGTGTGGGTAGGTTTCATGCAAGCGTTGGATCGCGTCCAGCGATAATGCTTTCGCCCGGCGTACTACTGCCATGTTGAATCCCGCTGCCTGCTCTAACGGCGTTTCATCCTTTTGCTCACGAACCACCAGAGTCCCCGCGGCGAAATCGCCCAGGCGTCGGGACTGATCGTTCAGTAGCATGGTGACGACCCCGATGAAATATCCCCAGGGCAACCAGTCGATGATGCGCACCAGGTTACGGATGACGATGGCGATGGGGTCGGCGGTGCTGCCAGAAAGCAGGATGACGCGCGTGCGAGCCACCCGTTTGCCGGGCGTCTGCCCGTGCCAAACGATCTCAAAAAAGGTATAGTAGCCCCAAATCAACAGGAAGTTGATGGCCACCGCGATGGCCATCACAAGGCCCACTCCCCAGCTGCCCTCCTCACCTTCTCCGCCGAAAATATCGGGATCGACATTGAAAAGCGCGAGGAGGCTGCCCAATCCCAGGGAGAGGGCCAGCAGGGTGATGCCCAGGATGAGCGTATCTACCAACGCGCCCAGAAAACGGCTTCCGATCCCGGCGACGTGATAGTGGAACATCACGTTTTCGGGCGTATCGATGGTATACTGTTCGAAGAAAAGATCGTGCTCTTTTTTCATCGTTTGTCGTGCTTTGCGAGTTGGCGATGGCACAGATTCATCAATTCATTGACCGAAATCGGTCGGACTGGCGCAGGCTGGAAGCGTTGTTGCATCAAGCGGAAAGGGATGTGCAAGCCCTTTCTGATGAGGAGTGGGACGCGCTGGGGCGGTTGTATCGGCAGGTGACCTCGGATCTGGCCTTAGCCCAGCGGGATTTCCCAACACATCAGGTGACTCGCTATCTCAATGACCTGGTGGCCCGGGCCCATACGTTCATCTATGGGGAGCGAACCTTTCGGACGCTGGGGCTGCGGAGGTTCTTCACCCATACCTATCCGGAGGTGTATCGGCGCCTGTGGCCCTATACGCTGAGCGCGTTTTTGGCCTTCCTGGTGCCTGCTATCATCGCATTTTTTGTGGTACTGCGCAACCCAGAGGCCATCCTCGTCGTGATGGGACCGGGGGCGCGTGACCTGATGGAAACGGTGGAAGAGGGTAAGCTGTGGACAGATATTCAGCCCGAAGTCCGCTCATTTGCGTCCATGTTCATTCTGACCCATAACATCCAGGTCATGTTTCTCACCTTTGCCGGGGGCGTGACCGCGGGGCTGCTGACTGTGTACGTGCTGATGGTCAATGGGTTGGATTTAGGTGCAGTGTTTGGGTTGCTTCATGCCCATGGCATGAGCGGGCAACTGGCGGAATTTGTCATCGCGCATGGGGTCATCGAGCTCAGCGTGATTTTTCTTGCGGGTGGGGTGGGGCTTTATGTGGGGGATGGTCTGTTGCGGCCCGGTTTGCAGTCTCGTCGGGATGTGCTGGTCCATCGCGCTCGAATGGGGGTGATGGCCATTTTGGGCAGTATCCCTTTGTTGATCGTGGCCGGACTCATCGAAGGGTTCATTAGCCCCAGTCAGGCGCCGTGGTGGGTGAAGGCCGCGGTGGGGGTGGGGAGTGGCATCCTGTTGTATGGGTATTGGTGGCGGGCCGGACGGGAGACTTAGTGGCTCAGGCAAGTTCGCGAGCTTTTAGGGCCAGGTACTTATCGATAACCGCGATGCTGAGTCGGTCGGCCGGGGCATCCAGGGTAAGTACCCCTGCCCGCCGCAGGCGTTCCAGGGTGAGTTGGCGTTCCTGGAGCAGTTGTTCCGCGACGGTGCGCTGGTAAAGGCTGGTGCTGTCGCGGATGGGCTGGTGGGCCATCCGTTGGATGGTGGGGTCGCTGATGAGGATGAGCAGGGGCAGATGCTGGCGGCGCAGCCGGGTGAGCTGGGCGATGAGGGTTTCGATACCGATATTGCCCGTGATGTCGGTGAAGACCAATACCAGGCTGCGTTTGCGCTGTTTTGAAGCCAGAAATCCAAGCGCGGTGTTGTAATCAGGCTCTACAGGCTGACTTTCCACCGCATAAAGCATCTCCAGCATGCGTAAAAACTGGCCTCTGCCCGCCCGCGGGGTCATCCACGCTTGGACGTCGTGGGCGAACGTGCACAGGCCCACGCGGTCGCCTTTCTGCGAGGCTACATATGCCAGCAGCAGGACCGCGTTGATGGCATAGTCCAACCGGGCCACATCCCCCACCGGGCTGCGCATCATCCGTCCCACATCCAGCATGGCCACCAGGTTCTGGCTGCGTTCGGTCTCATATTCCATGGTGATGGGCTTGCCGCGACGGGCGGTGGCCTTCCAGTTGATGCGGCGGTAGTCGTCATCGGGCTGGTAGTCGCGCAGTCGTTCAAATTCCGTTCCCATGCCCAGGATCGGCGTATGGCGTAGCCCCATCTCCCAGAGCCTGTTTTGCCGCACCAGCAGGTCATATTTGCGCACGTCCGTCAGATTGGGATAGACCTTGACCGGTTCCTCTGCGGGAAAGCGGGCCTGACGACGCCAAAGCCCCAGGGTGGATTCCCAGCGGAGATAGAGGTCACCGAAGGTATAATCCCCGCGACGGGGCGGGCGCACGTGATAGCGGAGGGTCTGGGGTGTTCCCGGCGTTATCTGTCCGGTCAAGATCGGGATGGCTGGGCGGAGGTGAAAGGTAACGGGGGGCGTGTCGCGCAGCCAGATTTTCAGAGCCCGGGGGCCATGGCGCAGATGCACCTGGACCACGACGCGGTTCCACGCGGCCAGGGAGAGGCGCTGGTCGTGATGGCGCTGCAAGGACCAGGCGTTGGCGTCGGGGGTGAGGCGCCAGTCGGCCAGCATCAAAATGAGGGTGAGCAGCAGCGCGATTGCGCTCAGCGCCAGGAATCCCTGCCACAGCGCGCTCAGGCCCATCAGCAGCAACACGGTTATCAGCAGGAGAAAACTGCGCCAGGTGAGTTGCATGGTAGGGCTCAGCGGGGGGCTTCGATGCCCGCGAGGATGCGGCGGATGGCGTCGTCGGGGGTCAGGCCTTCGATCTCGGCCTCGGGCCGCAGGATGATACGATGGCGGAGGGTGGGAAAGGCCAGGGTTTTGACATCGTCGGGGGTGACGAAATCGCGGCCATGGAGGGCTGCTCGGGTTTTGGCCGTCTGCAACAACGTGATGCTGGCCCGGGGGCTACCGCCCATGAGCAGATCACGGCTGCGACGACTGGCTTCGATGATGCGAATGATGTAATCGAAAATCCCTTCCTCGACGGTCACCGCTGTAATTTCGGCATGGAGGGCGGGTAGGTCGGCAGGAGAAAGGATGGGGCGGATGCCTGTTGCTTCCAGTTCGTGGGCGTCGAATCCCTGATGGTAGCGCCGCAGTACCTCCCGTTCCACCTCACGGGGTGGGTAATCCACCAACACCTTGAAGGTAAAGCGGTCGAGTTGGGCTTCGGGCAGGGGGTAGGTGCCTTCGTATTCCACCGGGTTTTGGGTGGCCAGGACCATAAAGGGTTCAGCCAACGGGTAGCGTGCGCCATCGATGGTCACCTGGCGTTCTTCCATGGCTTCGAGTAACGCGGCCTGGGTTTTGGGGGGTGCGCGGTTGATCTCATCGCCCAGCAGGATGTTGGTGAAGATGGGGCCTTTTCGGAGGTGGAAGCGCGCGTTTTGCATGTCGAACACATTGGTGCCCAGGATATCGCTGGGCATGAGGTCGGGCGTGAATTGCACGCGGTTGAATGTCGCGTCAATGAGATGGGCCAGGGTTTTGGCCAGCAACGTTTTGGCGGTGCCCGGCACACCTTCCAACAACACATGCCCACGGCTGAAAAAGGCCACCACGATCTCCTCGATGACCATCTCTTGCCCGACGATGACCCTGGCCATCTCGGTGCGGATTTGCTGGTAGTATTGGGATAGGCTCATGAAAGGGACTCCTGTTCTGAAAATAGAGATGGTAAACCGGAAAACCGGTAGACCAGTAGACCGGGGAGAGCGAATCGGCCGGGTTTCCCTGGTTTCCTGGTTTACCGGTTTACGGGGCTACGTAGTCAGCCATTTTCATCGGTATCGGCGCGCGGCCGTTTGTTCCAGAATCGCGTCCACTTCCGCGGCCAGGCGGACCAGTTGAGCTTCCGAGGGGGCGCGTTCCAGGGCCGTGAGCACGGTTTCGATGCGCTGGAGCATGGCAGGGGATGGGGGATCGTTGGCTTCTTGCAAGGCGGTGATGAACGCCTCGATGGGCAGGCTGGGGTCGATGGACCAGTGTCTGGCTAACCCTATCCGTAGCCTCCGATACTGATGTCGGGCCACGGTGTGGCGCTGGCGGGCGCGCTGTTTGAGTTGGGCCATGGCCACGACATACTCGGCCGCCTCGCGGCGGCGGATGGTCTGAGGGGAGGGGATGGCTGGCCCCAGCCGTCGGCCCTGGATCAGCAAAAAGAGGAACATTAGCGTGGCTGCGGCCAATATCGCCACGCCCCAGGAGGTGTGCAAAAGCTGCCCGAGCAGGCCCGGCTTCCCGGGCTGGAATGCATGGGCGGGTATGGGGCTGAGGGGATGATAGAGGTCCATCAGGATCGCGCTTCCTTCGGGCACGGTACGCAACCAGGCGAGGACCAAGTAGCCTGCATCTTTTTGTAAGGCCTGGTTGGTGGGCGCGGCCTGGGCGGTCACATGCCACACGGTGCCCTTGCCTATCTTTTGCACCATCACCGCAGGAAAACGTGCTGCGTCGGCCCGTTGGCTGAGCACGGGCAATGTCGCGGGCGCGGGGGTGCCGTGGCTTTTCAGGGCCTGCAGGGATGGCGCGGCCGGTCGCAGGGACGCGGGGCCTTCGGGCAGGAGGGGGATATCCTGAGCAAGTGGGCTGGTTTTGGGGATGAGTTCGGCGGAGAGATCGGTGCGCTTTAGGCTGAACTGGGTATCGAGGGCGAAATCGTCCATGGCCACGAGCACCAGGGTGTGCCCCTCTGCAGCCCAGTCATGCAGCATTTTGGCGTCCTGCGCCGTTACCGAAGCGCTGCCAGGGAAGAGCAGGATCATCTCGACATCCGCGGGAGGTTGGGGCATGACTACTGGCAGGCCGCGCACCTGAAAGCCCATCCGTTCCAACCACGTTTTCAGGGCCAGGGTTCCGGTTGGCCCCTTTGATTGCGGATGATAGGCCGGGCGTAGGGTCGATATCCGCCATCCAAGCGCCAACCCTCCGGCCAGGAGCAGGAGGATGACCAGGAGTGAAAGAAGCGTTTCGCGGGATGCGTGTCGTCTCATCAATTGACGCGAGGATCACGATGGAATGGCAAACAGGGTCGTAGCAGCCTAACGGCGGGCCACCCCGCGCCGATACCAAGGAAAATTGAGAACGCTGATTTGCGCCGATGCTTCGCAGCGCAGATTTTCGCAAATGATTTTTATTTTGATTTTATCTGCGTGAATCTGTTTCTATCAGCGTTCATCTGCGTCCTCTATTTTCATAGCA
>DRQW01000119.1 GCA_011371305.1 Anaerolineae bacterium
ACGGTCATCGCCGCGTTCTACTATTTGAATGTGATCCGCCACATGTATTTCGCGGAGGGTCCAGCCCAAGATGGCATGAGCGTGAGCCGTGGGCTGATGGCCGTTTTGGCCATCAACGCGGTCATGGTGCTGGCCATTGGCATCTTCGCCCAGTTCTTCATGACCTGGGTGAATAGCTCGCTGGCGCTGGTGACGGCCAGCGGCTTTTGAGAGGCAGGGCTGGCAGAACGCGCATGGCAGTCTGCCAGGCACCAACGTTGGTATAACACGCATGGGAAAACCATCGCCCGTCCCGAGATGTGGGGCGGGCGATCTGTTTGGAGCCGCGGGGAGCCTGTGGGATGGCATTCATCCTGAGGGGTGATTTTGCTGGAGAAAACAGGGACGTGGTTTGTGTGTGACACTGATCACAGAATCATAATGGATGATTGGTTACAATGTGAGTTGCCTTATCAGGGAAGATAAGGTGCGATTATCAAGCTTCATCACGTTCACTTATCTCGAAGAGGAGGTATTGTATGGACTACGGTTGGATTGAGATCGCGGTGGCCGCGGTGTTTCTGTCCGTGGTCATCACCCTGGTGTTAAGCCGGGGCGCTGGCTGGTTGTCGTGGCGGTTCTGGCGCAATGCCATGGTCGTGAGCAGCACGGTGATGATCCTGGTGCTGCTATGGCTCAGCTTCGACACCGCGGCGCAGACCCGGCCCGGCGGCGAGCGTCTCGCCCCCTGGACGGTGATCAACCATGAGATCGGGCTCAAGTGGAACCCAGAGAAGCGGTGGCAAGAGCCGGTGATCGGGGAGGAGACGGGCTTTTTCGGTAAGGTGTATTCACCCGAAGAGGCGTATCGGCTGGTGGAGAAGGGCAAGCTGGTGGTGCAATCCCGGAACTGCATGGAATGCCACACGCTGTTGGGGAACGGTGCCTACTTCGCGCCCGATCTCACCCGAGCCTGGTTGGATCCGTGGTGGGAGGAACGCATCATGCCCATGGTGGGCGCGCAAAGCCGCGAAGAGGCCATGCGCACGTGGCTGATGAACCCACCCCAGTATCCTCAGGGCAAACGGCGCATGCCCAACCTGGGCCTGACCGAGGATGAGGCCACGGCGCTGGTGGCGTTCCTGAAGTGGATGTCGGCTATCGACACCAACGGTTTCCCCGCGTATTTCGGCGAAATGCAATAATCGAGGAAGGTGACCATGACACAAGCAGTGCAATCTCACCCCAAGCTGTACGAATCGCAGAAGCTGGCGCGCTGGTATTTCGTTGTCGCCATCACGTTGTTTGGCGCGCAATTGATCTTCGGCCTGATTGCGGCTTATCAACAGATCGATCCCAATTTCCTCTTCCAACTGGCCCCCTTCATGACCAACCGCACGCTGCACGTGAACGCGATGGTGGTGTGGCTGCTGGTGGGCATGATGGGCGGCGTCTATTGGTTCCTGCCCAAGGAAACGGGCCGGGAAGTGGTCGGCATCACCCTGGCCAAGATCATCTGGTGGGTGATCGTGGCCGGTGTGACGGTCGTCGTGCTGGTCTATCTCTTTGTGCAGATCGGCCCGGCCCAGTGGACCACCATCTGGTTCATCAACGAAGGGCGTGAGTATATCGAAGCGCCCCGTTGGGCCGATATCGCCATCGTGTTGTGGGTGGCGATTTTCCTGTTCAATGTCATCGCCACGGTGTTGAAGTCGCGCCGTATTACCGGCATCCTCATGGTCCTCATCTTCGACTTGGTGGCTCTGGGCGCGCTCTATACCGCGGGCATGCACTTTACGGTGAACATCACCATGGATCAGTTCCTGTGGTGGTGGGTGATCCACCTGTGGGTGGAAGCCACCTGGGAGGTGCTGGTGGGCGTGCTCATGGCCTGGGCCCTCATGTATCTCCTGGGGACATCCCGCCGCCTGCTGGAGACCTGGTTGTTCATCGAGGTCGCGCTGGTGTTCGGCACGGGCATCATTGGTCTCGGCCATCATTATTTCTGGATCGGCACGCCCGAATACTGGCTGGGCCTGGGCGGCTTCTTCAGCGCGCTGGAGCCCCTGCCCCTGGTGGCCATGGTCGTGCATGCGGTCTATGACGCGGGCGGCCATCGGCTGGGCGCGGTGAATCGCCCCGCCATGTTCTGGGTCATTGTCCAGGCGTTTGGCAACTTCATCGGCGCGGGCGTGTGGGGCTTCATGCAAACGTTGCCCCAGATCAACATGTTCAGCCACGGCACCCAACTGGCCGCGGCCCACGGGCATCTGGCCTTCTTCGGCGCCTATGTGTCCACGGTCATGGTGCTGGTTTATATCGCCGCCCAAAACCTGCGTCGGCCGGTGCATATCCCCCTGAATTCCCGGCTGTGGGGATGGGCCGCCGGATTGCTCATCCTGGGCATCATCGGCATCGGCGGCGCGTTCACCCTTTCGGGCTTCACGCAAACCCTGGTAGAACGGGCCGCGGGCGGCAGCACCTGGGCCGCTTATATCCAAGGCTATACCCATCCCTGGTACGCGAACACCCTCTGGTGGCGGTTTGGATTTGGCTTGGTGATGCTCACCGGCTATGTGCTGCTGGTGACAGACCTGCTGAGCATTGGCAAGCGCGCGGAAGCACCTAAAGCGGTGCCTCAAACCGCAGCCGTAGCGACAGGAGGTGGCGATGTTTGAGCAAAATGAGGTGGTCCAGGCTGTAGGCACCATCATTGCCTTCGGCTTCCTGTTCGTGTTCCTGGCCGGGCTGTATGCGGGATTTTATACCGCTGCCAAGATGTTTCACCGGGCCTGGCTGGCGTGGATCGGCTATGCCTGCGCCATCGGGCAATTCGCGGCCGCGATGATCATGATCTCGACCGGTTTTCTGGATCCCTTCTGGGTGAAGTTGATCCTGTTCGCGGCCCTGGCTTATCTGGTCATCCCCCCCATCATGTGGCGAATTGTCCTGGCGTTTCATCACTACTATGAGGAAGAGGACGAGCATGTTCCCGCGCCGTCCGCTCCCTTTGGCCCCCTGAGTTAGGAGGAGACCATGGCAAAAATCGAACGTGTGGAAGTTTACGTGGACGGTTCCCCGGAACCCCTTCAGGTCATCACCCAGGCGCCCTTCAAGGTGAAGCTCAGTCCTTCCGATTTCGAGGAAGGCGATCACCATATGCGGGTGGTGACGTACTACGATAATGGCGAATATTACGATCAGCCCTACCTGTTTACCATCGACCACACGGGCGAAGTTGAAGTCGCGCACATCAACCGGGCCCCCATCTTCAGCGAAGTGGAGATCGCGCTCGTCGATCCCATGGAGCAGGAGGGCATGCCCCCGCCCAAGCTGTTCACCCACGCGGTGTTGCCCGTGCTGTTGTTCCTGCTCATTCTGCTCGTGGCGGGCTGGTTCTCCATCTATGGCGATTCCGCAGTCAGCGATGTGGTAACGAACATCGAGCCCATTGCCGAGGCCTCGCAGCCCGAGGGTGCCATGCCCGAGGGGGGCGCGGTCGATGGCGCTGCCATCTATGCGGAGAATTGTGCTACGTGCCACGGCCCCAATGGCGAAGGCCAGGGCGATGTCTTCCCCGCGCTCGCGGGCAACGCCAATCTCGCGGATACCGAGATGGTCATCGATACGGTGTTGCACGGGCGCCAGGGCACAGCCATGCCGCCTTGGGGCAATCAGTTCAATGATGAGCAAATCGCGGCGGTTATCAACCATGTCCTTTCGAGCTGGGGCAATAGCTTCGGCTCGGTAACCCCCGAGGATGTGGCCGCGAAACGATAGCGCCATTGCCCCAACCATCCCCACGCCCCGTCCCGCTTTTCTGGACGGGGCGTTTTTTTGAACGATGGTGGGGGCGTTTGCGCATCCGGGCTTGGGCGAAGGGAAAGCACCACGCTAGCGAAAGCCCCACTTTCATGGTATAGTTCCCGAAACCACATCCATCCCTCCTCCACCCATCCTCCCACACACGATGGATATCTCAGCCACCATCCGCATGCTTGGCAATCTGCTCGGCCAGGTGTTGCGCGAGCAGGAATCGGTCGAACTTTTTGAGATCGAAGAACAGATTCGACTGGCGGCAAAAGCCCGCCGCGCGGGGGATGCCAACGCGGGGGAACGGCTGACCCGGGCCATTGCCGCGCTTTCCACCGAGGAAGCCCGCGTGGTGGCCGCGGCCTTTGCCATGTACTTCGATCTGGTGAATCTGGCGGAGGAACATCATCGTATCCAGGTCATCCGGGAACGCCGCGCCCAACGCCATCCCCAACCCATCGATGAATCCATTGCCGACGCCATCGCCCGCATCAAGGCGGCCGGTGTGAGCCGCGACGAGCTCGCGGGCCTGTTAGAGCAACTGGATATCGAGCTTGTGCTCACCGCGCATCCCACCGAGGCCAAACGCCGCACCATCCTTTCCAAAGTGCGGTGGATGAGCGAGGCCCTCACCATCCTGGAACGGATGCGGCTCCTGCCCGACGAAGCCGAAGCCCTCCAGGCCGATCTCTATGCCGAGATCACCAATTTTTGGCTTACGGACCGGGCCCGCACCGCGAAGCCCACGGTTACCGACGAAGTGCGTACCGTGCTCTATTTTGTGGATGAAACCTTCTGGGATGTGCTTCCCCGCATTTATCAGGCCCTGGACGACGCCCTCGAGAAACACTACCCAGGGTTAAAGGTCGATCACCCCTGGTTGCGGATCGCGTCCTGGGTGGGAGGGGACCGGGATGGGAATCCGAATGTGACCGTGACCGTGACCGCGGAGACGTTTCGGTTGCATCGGGGTTTGGCTGTGGAAAAACACCGGGCTGCGCTGCGCGCGCTGGCCCGCCGCATGAGCCTGAGCGCCCGCCGCGTGCCTCCTTCGCCCGAATATCTGGCCTGGCTCCAGTCCCGTCGTCCTTTCCCGTCCCATGTGGCATTTCTCGAAAGCCGTTATCCCAACGAGCCCTACCGCCTGGGCTTGGCCCTGTTGCGCGCGGATATGGCCTGGGCCTCGCAAGAGGACATGCCCGCGCGGTTGCTTTCCGATGAACCCCACACCGCGCGGGCCCGTGAAGAAAACCTGATGCGGCCGCTGCAATTGATGGCTGCCAGCCTGCCCAGGCCGGTACGCGAACGTCAGTTGCGGCCTTTGATGCGTCAGGTGGAAATCTTCGGCTTGCATGCAGCGCGACTGGATATGCGGGAGGACGCGGCACGCATCAACGCGGCCCTCGGCGAGCTGTTGCGTGGGCTGGGGATCACCCAAGGTCGGGATTATCTGACCATGGGCCCAGAGGATCGCACCGAGTTGCTGCTTTCCTTGCTGGATGCCCCGCGCCCGCGACTGGCACGCCACGCAGGGGTCACACCCGAGACCGCGGAGACGTGGGGGTTGTTCAAGCTCCTGGCCCGGGTGCGAAGGGTGTATGGCCCGCGGTTGCTAGGGCCTTTCATTATCTCTATGACCACCAGCGCCAGCGATGTGTTGGCCGTGCTCCTGCTGGCCCGATGGGCGGGGTGCGATGAGGGGCTGGACATCGCTCCCCTGTTCGAGACCATGGATGATCTGCAAGCTGCGCCCGAGATCATGGGCCAGCTCTTTACGCTGAAGCCCTATCGGGAGCATTTGATCACCTGTGGTCGGGCGCAGACCATCATGATCGGATATTCGGACAGCAACAAGGATGGCGGCTATCTGGCTGCGAACTGGGCCCTTTATCGGGCGCAGGAGGCCCTCACCCAGGTTTGCCGGGAACATGCGGTGCGGATGACCTTGTTCCATGGTCGGGGTGGGACTGTGGCCCGGGGTGGGGGACCGGCCAACCGGGCCATTCGCGCCCAACCGCCGGGCGCCATCCCCGGGCGGTTTCGCCTCACCGAGCAGGGGGAGGTGATCGCGGCCCGCTATCTCAACCCCGAACTGGCCCAACGGCACCTGGAACAGATCAGCCATGCCGTGCTTTTGGCCTCCTTGCCCCAAACATCGGCATCCCCCCACGTGCCCGCCACCCATCCCTGGCGCCAGATCATGGATGTGATGGCTGCCGCGGCCCTCGAGACCTATCGGGCGATGGTGTTTCAGCGTCCGGGCTTTCTTGATTTCTGGCAGGCGGCCACGCCCATCGATGAGATCAGCCGGTTGCATATCGGTTCCCGCCCCGCGAAACGCACATCCAAATCCGGGGCAATTACCGCACTGCGCGCCATCCCCTGGGTCTTTTCCTGGATGCAAAGCCGTTACAATCTGCCAGGATGGTTTGGGTTGGGCACGGGATTGCATGCCTGGGAAGATTGGGACGACCTGCGGGCCATGTATCGGGAATGGCCTTTCTTCCAGGCGGTCATCGACAATGCGGCCATGTCGTTGGTGAAGGCGGATATGGACATCGCCGCGCGGTACGCGACCCTGGTGCCGGACCAGGCCCTGGCCAAGGCGATCTTCGCGGATATCCGGGCCGAATACCATCGCACGCGGGATGCAATCCTCGCTATCACCGGCCACCAGGCACTCCTGGAGGATACGCCCATCATCCAACGGGCCGTGCGGTTGCGGAATCCCTACATCGATCCCCTGAATTTCATTCAGGTGGAAACCCTACGGCGCCTGCGCGCGTTGCCGGACCCCGAAAGCGAGGAAGCAGCCGCCCTGCGCGAAGTCATGGTCATCACCATCAATGGCATTGCCGCTGGGCTGCGGAATACGGGATGATTTGCGTTGGCAGGCCGCTCGGGGGTAAGATCGGAGCATGCGCCGACCCCATGTGTTCCGTTCCCTGCGCGTCTGGTTGACGCCCGGCATCCACATCAAACGCTGGCTGCTGGTGTTGATGCTGGGGATCACGATGATCAGCCTGGGGCTGGCGTATTTGCTGCGGGCGTTGTATCTGGCCGGGCCCTATCCGCCATTTGTGTATTGGCTGACGTTGCAATTCCTGCCCCATGAAGTGCGGGCCGCGCTGTTTGGCGCGGTGGGCATTGGGCTGACGGTGTGGGCTTTCGTGCGGCTCAGCGAATCCCTGCTAGAGCCGTTCACCGAGCCCGGGGAGGACGTGGCGGTGCAGCTTTACCGGCATCGACAGCGTCAGCGCGGGCCGCGCATTGTTTGTATCGGTGGCGGGACGGGCATGCCCTCGGTATTGCGCGGGCTGAAGGCCTATACCGCGAACATCACGGCCATCGTCACGGTAGCCGATGACGGCGGCAGTTCAGGGCGGTTACGCCGGGAGATGGGCTTGTTGCCGCCGGGGGATTTTCGTAATAACCTGGCCGCGCTCTCGGAGGCCGAGGAGATCACCCAACGGTTGTTCCAATATCGTTTCCCCGAAGGTACAGGCTTGCGCGGCCATGCGTTCGGCAACCTGTACCTGGCGGCCATGGCCGGGGTCACAGGCTCCTTCGAGCAGGGGCTGCTCATGTCGAACCGCGTGTTGGCCGTGCGCGGCCTGGTTTTACCCTCTACGCTGGAGCTGGTGCAGCTTCTGGCAGATGTGCAGGATGAGGAGGGGCGCATCGAGCGCATTTATGGCGAATCACTGATCCCCAAGCTGGGGCGGGGGCGACGCATTCGTCGCGTTTATCTCGAACCGGATGATCCGAAAGCCTATCCCGAGGCGATCAAAGCCATTCTCAATGCGGATATGATCATCGCCGGGCCTGGCAGCCTCTACACCAGTGTCATCCCCAACCTGTTGGTGCCCGAGATCACCGAGGCCCTGGCTGCGGCCCGGGCCGTGAAGGTCTATGTATGCAACATCGCCACCCAGCCGGGCGAGACCGACGGCTACGATGTCCATGATCACCTGGCGGCCCTGGAAAGCCATGCCAATCGCAAGCTCTTTCACTTCGTTCTGGCCAACGATCACATCCCCCGCCAACCCCCCGCGGGCGAGGGTTCGGAATGGGTTCAGTTGCCCCAACAACGGCATGGCGGTTATCGTTTGATCACCGCGGATCTGCAGGATCGGGAGCGGCCGTGGCGGCATGATCCCGAAAAAATGGGCCGGGCGTTGATGGAGATTTTGAGCAAATATGGTTGAAATGGCTTCACAGATGACTTGAAAAAGCCTTGGGACAGAATTGAAGAAAATTTGTTGCATTACAGAAAAGGGAATACAATACATGTTGGCGGTTCAATCATGTCTATCAATATCAAAAATCCCGAAGTCGAAACCTTGCTCAATTACATCGTTGAGCAGACAGGTGAAACGAAAACCGAAGCTGTGCGGGTGGCGTTGTTGGAACGGTATCAGCGCCTTGTTCACCAGGCTGTGAGCCTATCTCGCGAAGAACACCTCCGCCGGTTTTTGGAAGAAGTGTGGCCCCTGGTCCCTGAGAGGGAACGAGGCCGGCGTCTTTCCAAAGAGGAGGAAGAAACCATCCTGGGGTTGGGAGAATTGGGGGTATGATTTTGGATTCGTCGGCCATGGTGGCGCTTTTCTTAGCGGAACCTGGCTATGAAACGGTATTCGATAAACCATGGGAAGGGCCGGCATCCCGCAAGGTTAAATTTCGGAGACTGTATGACATATGCTGTGGCGAAGATAGCGGGGATGCCACTGCTTTGTGTAGGAGATGATTTTGCCCTGACCGATTTGGAATTGGCTTGATTTGGACTTTCGGAAGAAGATGGGATAAAATAAGCACTTGCGTATTCACATAATCATTCCTATCAAAAAGGTGGTGAGAATTGCATGACCGTAAAGCTGAATCCGGGCGAGTCGCAAGAATCGCTGTTGCGGCGCTTCCGTAAGGAAGTGATGAAAGCGCGCATTCTGCCGGAAGTCCGTCGCAAGCGGTGGTACACCCCTCCCAGCGAATTGCGTCGCCTGCAAAAGCAAAAGGCCATCCGCAAGGCCCGGCAGGCGCAACGGCGACGCGCCCGTCAGGGCGGTCTGTAAGAGCAACATGCTTGCTCACAGAAAAGCTGCTCCCCAGGGGCGGCTTTTTTGTTTCCGGCGTTTTGTGCTATGATCATGCCAGGTTTAGCATTGTCATCTTTCTTCATCTATCTCCACTCAAAACGAGGTGAGCTCCCTGAACGCGCAAGAACTTGCCCACGATATCGTCGATTTACTGGATGAAAAACAGGCTCAGGATATCCTTTTGCTGGATATCCGGGAGCTGGCACCCTTTGCCGATTATTTCGTCATCGCCACCGCTACCTCCGAACGTCAGAGTAAATCGCTCGTGGAGATGCTGGTGGAAACCCTGCGGGAACAGCGGATTAAGCCCCTGTTTATCGAAGGTGAGAGCCATTCGGGCTGGCAATTGTTGGATTATGGGGAAGTGATCGTGCACATTTTCTCGCCCGAACTGCGCGATTACTATCGCCTGGAAGAGCTATGGCAGGATGCCAGGGTGGTGGTGCGTTTGCAATAGCCCCCTCTTACAACGCCCACATATCTCCTTGCGCCCCCACCCGCAGCCCTCGCGTTTCGAGCCAGGCCCGTTCTGGACCTGGGCGCCACAAAGGATTCGTGTGATTCAGGTGGATGAGTGTGACTTGGATGTCGCTCTCCGCCAGCAGGGCCGTGGTGTCACGCACCGGGGGATGGGGAATTTGGGCGAGGTCGCGGCCGGGGAGTTCGTCCGGGCTGAAGAAGGTGCCGTCCACCAGGGCGATGTCCACGTCTTGGTGGCACAGCCAGGCCCGCAGGTCGGGCTGGAACGCGCGCCAATGGTCGATGTCGGGGCAATAGAACAGGGTTCGGGAGGGGCCGCGCACAAGCCACGCTACCGTGTCGCTGTACTCATCCCGATGGGGCACGGCCACGGGCGTCACCCGCAGCCCAGCTGACAGCACCAACGCCCGTCCAGGAACGACTTCCACCAGCCTGACATGCCCGCCATCCACCAGGCCCGACCAGGGCGCGTGGGTCCGCAGGAACGCAGCCATGCGCGGGGTGGCGTAGAGGGGCAGATCGCGAGCGTTCATGGCTTCGGGACCCAGCCAGAGCAGGCCGGGGTAGTGTCCCATGTGCGCGTGGGTGAGGAGGATGCCCGCCAGGGGCGCGCGGGCAGTGAGGGCGTCGTATTGCGCGGGGAAATCGGGCGTCGGGTCGATGAGCCAGGCCCGGTCTGCGGTTTCATCCACCAGCCCCAGGCTGACGACCCGCTGACGCAGGGCGGGATTGGCTCGGGCCGCGGTGCAGTTGGGGCAGTTGCACCCCGGCTGGGGCAGCCCGCCATCCTGCGCTACGCCGAGGAGAATAGCTCTAGTTGGCATTTGAGGGTTGTTCTGAAAATAGCGTTGGTAAACCGGAAAACCGGGAAACCGATAGACCGGGTGGGTGAGCGAATCGGCCCGATTTCCTGGTTTACAGGTTTCCTGGGCTACATAGCCCGCCATTTTCATCGGTATCGGCGTGCTATCGCTCGTGTCGCCTGCTTTGAAAATCGATCTCACGCCAAGTCGCTAAGTCGCGAAGTAAAAAAGAAGCAAAGAATTCTTGGCGGTCTTTGCGTCTTTGCGTGAGCTTTTCATCCGTATCGGCGCGGGGTGGCCCGCTGTCGGACTGCTATG
>DRQW01000120.1 GCA_011371305.1 Anaerolineae bacterium
GGCTCGCCGATACCGATGAAAGACGAGGACACGGATTGACACGGCCATCGGTCACAGATTTTTTGAATTATCCGTGTTTTTCTGTGTTCATCCGTGTTCTATTTTCATAGCAGTCCGACAGCGGACGAGTCCGCAGCGGATACGAAGGAAAATAGTGGGCGGTAGCCCGGTATACCTGTAAACCAGGAAACCAGGGAAACCGGGCCGATTCGCTCACCCTCCCGGTCTACGGGTCTACCGGTTTCCCGGCCTACCGAATTTATTTTCATAGCAGTCTCTAAGGCGTGGGCGCGATCTCGAAGCTGGGGATGGGCGATTGATAGAGCTCGGTTTTGGTCAGCAGGTAGAGGGTGTTGGTCAGCTCATCCACATAGATGTCGCGCAATTCATCCAGGGCTTGCGCATGCTCCAGGGGTTCGAGCTGGGCCAGGAGTTTGCCGTTCTTGTCGAAGACCACCACCCGGTTGGTGGCCGCGTCCGCAATATAAATCCGGCCCAAATCCCCTTCCGCGGCGTTGACCCACAGGGCCACAGCCTGGGTCAGTGGAGGATCGATGGGTTCCAGGGCGAAAGGTTCCTGAATGCCCGAAAGGAATTTGAGGATGCTGCCGTTGGGATACAGCAGCCACACATACCCGTCGATGCCCACATCGATGACCGATTTCAGATTGACGGTGGTTTCGGGCGGGAAGTAGGGTTCTGGCGTATTCTGATAATTGGCCCCGCTGGGGCGATAGCGCCAGAACTGGCCGCCCACCGAATCCAGTAGATAGATGTTGCCGTTGTAGTAATAGAGCCCGTTGACGAATTGCAGGTTGGGATTGTCGATCAACCCCACGTTGACTGGCCCGAGCCCTTCGCTTATCCCGAACAGTTGGATGCCCTGGTCCAGGATCAGTGGGCTGGTGACGGTGCGATTGCCCGCGGCGGGGGCCCAGATGGCATGGGCCAGTTGCCCCACCGTGCGGCCTTCCACGGTGTCGCCCGTTTTCAGAAGGACTCGGGGGTTTTCGATGCCCTGGGCGGGGCGGTCGCCGGTCGCCTCATCCAGTTGCAAGCGCTCGAACACCCCCCGGCCTGTGTCCAGAATATACACACTCAGCCCGTTCACGAACACGGTGGTGGGATTGGATGCAGGGTCGGTGAATGAATGGAGGGGGAGATCAAAGCCCGCCATCAAGCCGACCACTTTATTCACTTCCGCCTGATACGCGCGTAGCTGCGCTTCCACCTGGCGCACTTTCGGGTTATCAGGATAAAGCTGGCGGGCTTGATCTAACTGCTGCTCCGCAAATTTCAGGGACTGACGCTTGAGTTCGATTTCCTCCAGGCTTTTTGCGGTTTCGTATTGGGCGATGGCCCCCTGGATGAATTTCTCGAAAAGTTGTTGGCGTTGCAGGTTTTGGTAATACCACATGCCACCGGTGAGCACGGCCACACCCACAATGAGGACCAGCAGGATGCCCAGGACATAGGGGATACGTCGGGGCTTTTTCACCGCAGCCTGTTTTTTCGCGGGCTCGGCCGGCTTTTTGGTGACTTTAGGCCTGGGCGCGCGTTTTCCCAACCGGGTGATGGCAGCCAGCGAGAAGGTTCGCCGGGACTGCTTGCGCTTCGATGGGGTTGTTTCTCCCGGCATCTCATACACCGCCTCCCAATCCAGCTCCTCATCCAGTACTTCCTCTTCCAGGGGCTCTTCCGGAGCCGAAGGCATACTATCGCTGGGGGTCGCGGCTTCTGCATCTGCGGGCAGGGCTTCGGGCGTGATAGGCACCCTCCTGGCGGGTCTCACCGATTCGCCCAGGGTGACGACCAGCGCGGTCAACTCCTCATCCGCCTCGATACCGATGCCCGCCATTTGGTCCGCCACGGCCTGGGCGTGGGGTACATCGGTGGCCTCCATCATCAGGGGCACTTCCAGATAATTGGCCCAGGCGCTGTTCATGGCCACAATGACCACGCCCACATGCCCGGCCACCCGGCCGATCTCCACTGCAGGGGTCTCTTCCTCCCCCAACGACACATACTCCTCATGGTTCAACGGCGAAAACCATTGCAACCCCGCGCGGCTGCGCACGGCCAGAATGGTGGGCCCGGCCTGGGCGGAGATCACTTCCTGGCTGGTCACCACCAGACAGGTCACCCCCGCGAGGACATGCCCATCGTGTTTTTGGTTATGGGCCTGGAGATGGGCGTGGGCGGCCTGGATAGCTTCGGTGAGCGCGTTGATGACATCGCCCTGCACCTCATAATAGGTCTCCTGGATCAGATTCAGCAGTTCCCGGTATAGCCGAAGGATGACCGCCGGTTCATCGCCCGTGATTTCCAGCAAGATATAGAGGTTGCCTTTGCCCCTGGCTGGCGCAATGCCTGTGGTGGGTTCGACGACCCGGGCTGTGGGCGCGTAGGCGCTCCTGCGCCCCATCTGCAAGTGAACGATCTGAACTTCTGTTTTTAACGTGGCAGCCATAGTGCTTGACTCGAAGAGGAGGGGGATAGGGGGACGGCAAGGATAGAACGACAAAGCGTCGATCTTGATTGTACACGAATTTCTTGACCGTAAAAAATCGCGAGGTAAGGGTTTCTATGATGGTTTGCCCAGGGCAGGGGATTTTGTGAAAACATCCTTTTGGCGGTATGATTTCATGCTATGGAAAAGTCACGACCCCGGCAACGCATTCTCCCCCCGGACGCGAGGATCATCCATCCCTCCCAACAACCCCAACGCTATTCCCGGGCGCTGGAATATCCTACGCCCTCGACCGCTTCGGTTCCGTCCGCCACCGCCACAACCGAATCCTTGCCCGCCGCGGTGGTTAAAGAACTGGTAAGCACCATCCTCCCCGCGCTCATCATTGCGGTTTTCATTCATTTCTTCCTGGCGCAGGCCACCCGGGTGGAAGGCTACAGCATGGAACCCACCCTCTATGGTCACCAACGCCTGATTATCGAAAAGGTGAGCTATCGGCTCCATGGCCCGAAACGGGGGGATATCGTGGTGGTGCGCATCCCCCAATTCGACAGACTCCTGATTAAACGCGTCATCGGCCTTCCGGGCGAGACGTTGGAAATTCGTGACGGCCTGGTCTATATCAATGGTCAACCCCTGGAAGAGCCTTACGTGAACGGGCGGCCTCGGGGCAGCTATCCGGCCACCACCATCCCGGAAGGTCATGTGTTCGTCATGGGCGATAATCGCAATAACTCCAACGATTCGCGGGCGTTCGGCCCGGTGCCCATCGAGAACATCGTCGGCCATGCCTGGATGCGCTATTGGCCCCTCGATGAGTTTGGCTTTATGCCCTAATCCAACCCAGGCCGATGGCGGGCGAGCCCGCGGCGGATATGGATTAACAATCTCACGCAAAGGCCGCCAAGCAAGTATGCAAGTTTGCAAGTGGTAGGTGGCCCGCGCAACGTAACTTGCCCCTTACCACCTGGCGCCGATACTGATGAACATGCCTCGCGGCCAGGTTGGCGGGAGAAACCGATTTCGTATTCCGTATTCCGTATTGCGTATTGCGTATTGCGTATTGCGTAACGACTGGACGGAATACGGAGTACGCAATACGCACCGTCGTAAACACGGCCAACGTGGGCCTAACGACCCTCCCGCCCCCAACAACATTCTATTTTCACAGCAGCCATCATGCAAGAAACAGGCTGGTCCAACACGACAAAACTGGTAGTGGTGCTGATCCTGGTGGGCATCGGGGGATGGGTGTTGGTGACCTTCAGCGAGGCCTTGCCCTCCATCATCATCTCCGGGCTCCTGGCTTATCTTCTCATCCCTCCCACCGACTGGTTAGTACGACACACGGGCCTGCCCCGGGGGTTGGCCGTGGGCGTAATCTACCTGATCCTCCTCCTCCTGCTCATTCTCACGCCCATCGTCCTCACCCCCAGCATCACCAGCATCGCTTCCAGCGTCCAGTTCGATATGGCCGCTGTTACCGCCCTGGCCGATAATCTCAGCAACACCGAGATCACGCTGGGACCAGTGCAATTGCAGGTGGGCGAAGTGCTGTTGCAATCGGCCACGGGATTGCAGCAACTGCTTTCCAGCTTCGGTTCCCAGGCCATTCTTTCCCTGCTCAACGTCCTCTCCAGCCTGTTTTGGGTAGCTTTCGTGGTCGTCGTGACTTTTTGGCTGGTGAAGGACAGTTACAAATTGGAAAAATGGTTCTTCGAACATCTCCCGAAGCCCTACCGAAAGGATGTTTCCTATCTCCTCAAGGAACTGAACTTGATTTGGGGCAGTTTCTTCAAGGGTACCCTGGTGCTGGCCATCATCGTAGGGACATTGGTGGGGCTTGCCATGTGGATTTTGGGGATTCAACATGTGTTGCTGCTGGCTATTTTCGCCGGGTTCATGGAGTTTATCCCCTCGATTGGCCCGGCCGTGGGCGCGATTCTGGCGACCCTCATCGCCTTTCTGGGCGGGTCCTCCTGGCTGCCCCTGGAAAATTGGATGATCGCCATCCTGGTGCTGGTGGTTTACACCCTTATCTTCCAGTTCGAACAGGTTTACCTTTACCCCCGGATCGTCGGCCGCCGCGTCAATTTGCATCCCGGCATTGTGTTTGTGGGCGCGATCTTGGGGGCTGTGGAATTTGGCGTGTTGGGGGTGTTGCTGGCCGCGCCCGTACTCGCTTCCGCCCGTGTCCTGGGGCGATATCTTGTGCGACGTTTGGCCGACCAACCACCTTTTCCCGAACAGGATGAGGCCACGGCCACGGCTATCCGCTGGCGGGGCATGTTGCGGGGCGAGCCCATTGCCGCAGTGCTTTTCGATCTGGACGGCACCCTGGCCGAGACTGATGAAACCCTCATTCAGCGGATCATGGCGTGGCTGGGCCCACTCAACCGACTCTTCCCCAACAACAATGCCGAAACCTACGTCCGTCGCTGGGTGATGCGGCTGGAGCCCGTGGTCGCCTGGGTGCTAAGCCGGCTGGACGCAGTGGACCTGGATGACGACGCATTCAACGCGGTTCGCCGCGTGCGCACCCTGTTAGGTTACAAGAAATCCCTCGACCTGCAACCCGTGGATGGCGCCTTGCCCACGCTGGAAACACTGAGGACACGTTACCGCCTGGGATTGGTAACGACGCGCGACCGTCATTCCACCCGGCGTTTTCTGGACCGTTACGGCTTCACCCCCCTTTTCGATGTGATCATCGCCCGTGAAGATGTGCATCGTCTCAAACCCCATCCTGAGCCCGTGATCAAAGCCGCCGAAGCCCTGGGCGTGGAGCCAGTGCAGTGCGTGATGGTGGGCGACACACTGGCCGATATCCACGCTGCCCGGGCCGCGGGCGCGGCCTCGGTGGGCGTGCTCACCGGGTTCGGCACCAAAGAAGCCCTCGGCGAAGCCGATGTGGTCGTAGATAGCATCAACGACCTGCCTCGCTGGTTATGAAGACAGCAACTTCTCGATTCCATTGCCTCCCCCGACACGTTCCCCCATGCCCTCCAAACCCTATTCCTGGCTCATCGTCCTGCTGGCCTGGTTGTCGATCGCAGCAGGCCCTCCTGTGTGGAAGAGCAACCACACCAAACCACTACGCCTGACCCAGGGCCAGATCCAGGAGCTCCGCACCATCGCCCAGGGGCCTCCAACGGCTTCCCGCGCCGGCGTGCTCGAAGATATGCCCAGCGGCGCGGTCTTGTGGCAATGGCAGAGCGAGGAACCATTGCCCATGGCCAGCGTGACCAAATTGATGACCGCGCTGGTGGCTTTGCAAACCCTCTCGCCCGAGGATGTGGTCACCGTGCCCGCGGCCGCGGTAGCGATCCCGCCGGGGTATGCGCGCATGGGGCTGCAGGCCGGACAGCGGGTGCAAGTGCGGACCCTGCTCTATGGCGCGTTGCTGCCTTCGGGCAACGACGCGGCCCTGGCGTTGGCCATCCTGGCCGCGGGCAGCGAACAGGCGTTTGTGGATCGCATGAACGCCCAGGCCCAGGCATGGGGCTTGCGTCAAACCCACTTCGTCAATCCCCACGGCATCGACGCGCCCGGGCATGTCTCCAGCGCCCGCGATCTGGCCCAACTGGCCCGCAAAGCCCTGGCCAACCCCCTCCTGGCCGAGATCGTGGCCACCCCCGCCATCACCCTGGAAGGCTTCAAACTGGTCAACACCAACGAACTCCTCACCACCTATCCTGGCACCTACGGCGTGAAGACGGGCACCACCGACGAAGCGGGCCAGGTGCTCATCGCCGCGGCTCGCCGTGCGCATGGGGATGTGCTGACCGTGGTCATGCACAGCCCCGACCGCTATGCCGAAACCCGCGGCCTGATGGATTTCTACTTTCGGCATTGGGTGTGGGTGGATGTGGGATTGCAGTGGGACCCCATCAACACGGTGGTTGGTCCCGAAGGCACGCGCTATCGTTTGCAAACGCCCCCCGCGCCCTTACTGCTCCAGCGATGGCAGCTTCCTCAACTACGCGCCCTTCGCATCGTCCGCTTCGACCCCGCGGGACAGCCTGCGGGCCTGTATCAAGTGTGGTATGGCGAAGAAAAGCTGGTAGAATTGCCCTTGGTCTTCACACCTTTGCCATAACCCAACACGAACTGCCATCTCCCATGCGCCTCAATAAATTCCTTGCCCAGGCTGGCATTGCCTCTCGCCGCGAGGCGGACCGGCTCATCGCGGCCGGGCGGGTGAAGGTGAACGGGCGGGTTGTGCGTGAGATGGGTGTGCAGATCGATCCCGATCGGGACCAGGTTATGGTGGATGGCAGGCCCGTCCGCCCTCGCCCAGCCACCTATACCTACCTGCTGCTGAACAAACCGGCAGGTTACATCACCAGCCGCAAAGACCCCCAGGGCCGCCGCACCATCTACGATCTCATCCCAAAACGCTACCATCATCTGCACCCGGTGGGCAGGCTGGATTATCCCAGCGAGGGGCTGGTGCTCCTCACCGACGATGGGGAGCTCACCCAGCGTCTGACCCACCCCGCCTTTCGGCACGAGAAGGAATATTGGGTGCAAGTCGCGGGCCAGGTGCCCGAGGTCACACTGCACAAGCTGCGCAAAGGGGTAACGCTGGCAGATGGCCCCGCCCGGGCCCGGGTGCGCTATCTGGGCAAGATCCCGCCCGAACAGCGATTCTGGATTCAGCCCGATCCCAGGCACACCTGGTTGGTCTTCATCCTGCACGAAGGTCGGAACCGGCAGATCCGTCGCATGTGCGAAGCGGTGGGGTTGCGCGTCCGTCGCCTCATCCGCGTTCGCATCGATGCCATCCACATCCACGATCTGAAACCAGGCCAATGGCGACTGGCATCCAAACGTCAGCTCAAAGCCATCCGCCGCATCCGAGAGGCTTGATTTGAAAATAGAATGTCGTTGGATGCGGGAGGATCGTGAGGCCCACGTTGGCCGTGTTTACGACGGTGCGTATTGCGTACTCCGTATTCCGTCCAGTCGTTACGCAATACGCAATACGCAATACGGAATACGGAATACGAGTCACGCCGCCCTGGCCGCGAGGTATTTTCGTCGGTATCGGCGCGGGGTGGCCCGCCGTCGGACTGCTATGAAAA
>DRQW01000121.1 GCA_011371305.1 Anaerolineae bacterium
ACGGCTGGCTTGCCAGCGCCGATACGGACGAAAATCGTGGGCGGTAACCCGGTACACCTGGAAACCAGGAAACCAGGGAAACCGGGCCGATTCGCTCACCCCGGTCTACCGGTCTACCGGTTTCCCGGCCTACCAAATCTATTTTCATAGCAGTATATCACGTCTCTGAGGCAAAATCGAAAGGACGCCACCTCATATACTTTGCTAATGCAATCCTTATATCCTGCATATATTCTGGACGTATGCTTAAGACAGCAACCAATCGGGCGGGGAAAACCTGCCCGCGCACTCATACCTGACAATTCAACTTATCCTGAGGAGGATTCAAAATGGCAAAAATCGTAGGCATCGACCTCGGTACGACCAACAGCGTCATCGCTGTGATGGAAGGCGGTGATGTAACGGTGATTCCCAATGCCGAAGGTGGACGCACGACCCCGTCGGTCGTGGCTTTCAATAAAAATGGCGAGCGTCTGGTAGGCATGACCGCCAAGCGCCAGGCCATCGTCAACCCGGAAAACACATTCTACTCCATCAAGCGCCTTATGGGCCGCCGCTTCGACGATCCTGAAACCAAGCGGACCATGGAGATGGTGCCTTACAAGATCGTCGAGGGTCCGCAGGGCGACGCGCGGGTGTATGCTCCTGTGGTGGATAAGGTCTTCACCCCGCAGGAAATCAGCGCCATGATCCTGGCCAAACTGAAGAAGGACGCGGAGGCCTATCTGGGCGAGCCTGTGACCGCGGCGGTCATCACCGTCCCCGCATACTTCAATGACAGCCAGCGTCAGGCGACCAAGGACGCGGGCAAGATCGCGGGCCTGGAAGTGAAGCGCATCATCAACGAGCCCACCGCGGCCGCTCTGGCCTATGGTTTGGACAAGAAGAAGGAAGAGACCATCCTGGTCTTCGACCTGGGTGGCGGTACGTTCGACGTCTCCGTGCTCGAGGTGGGCGACGGCGTCATCGAAGTGAAATCCACGGCCGGCGACACCCACCTGGGTGGCGATGACTGGGACGAACGTATCGTCCAGTGGATGATTGAAGAGTTCAAGAAGGATCAGGGTATCGACCTGAGCAACGACCGCCAGGCCCTGCAACGGTTGCGCGAGGCCGCGGAGAAGGCAAAGATCGAGCTCTCCAGTGTCAAGGAGACCGAGATCAACCTGCCCTTCATCACCGCGGATGCGTCGGGTCCCAAGCATCTGCAGATGAAACTGACCCGCAGTAAATTCGAGCAACTGACGGAAGACCTGGTGCAACGCTGCCGCGGCCCCTTCGACCAGGCATTGCGCGACGCAGGCCTGAAAGCCAGTGACCTGGATGAGGTCATCCTGGTGGGTGGCTCCACTCGCATGCCCATGATCCAGGATCTGGTGCGTGAACTCACGGGCAAAGAGCCTAACAAGTCGGTGAACCCGGACGAAGTGGTCGCCATCGGCGCCGCGATCCAGGCTGGCGTGCTGGCTGGTGAGGTCAAGGACGTCCTCCTGCTGGATGTGACCCCGCTGAGCCTGGGTGTTGAGACCCTGGGCGGTGTCATGACGGTGCTCATCCCCCGCAACACCACCATCCCCACCCGCAAGACCGAGATCTTCAGCACCGCGGAAGACAACCAGACCGCGGTGGACATCAACGTCTTGCAGGGTGAGCGCCCTCTGGCCAAGGACAACAAGCTCCTGGGCACCTTCCGGCTGGACGGCATCCCGCCCGCGCCTCGTGGCGTGCCGCAGATCGAAGTCACCTTTGACATCGACGCGGACGGCATCCTGCACGTGACCGCGAAGGACAAGGCCACGGGCAAGGAGACCGGCATCACCATCACGGCCACCACGAACCTCAGCGAAGAGGAAGTGGAACGCCTGATCCGCGAAGCCAAGGAGCACGAGCGCGAGGACGAGATGCGGCGCCAGCTCATCGATGCCCGCAACACCGCGGACAGCGTCATCTACGCCACCGAGAAAATGCTCAAAGAGCTGGGCGACAAGGTGCCCGTGACCGAAAAGGGTCAGATCGAGAATCTGATCGCAGAGCTGAAAGAGGCCATGGATGGCGAGGACATTAACCGCATCCGCAGCCTCACGGACCAGCTCCAGGCGGCCAGCCACGCGCTCAGCCAGCAGTTGTACAGCCAACAGGCTGCTCCGGGCGCGGCGCCCGGTGCCAACGGCGGCTCCGCAGCCGGCCCTGAATCCGGCGGCGAGGAAGAGGTCGTCGAAGGCGACTTCCGGGAGGTCTAATCCCGGTAGGCATCACCTCCTTGCGGCGGGAACATCCCGCCACGCATCACCAACCACGCGGGCGGGAGTCGCCAAGACTTCCGCCCGTTTGCTATAAAAATCGATCTCACGCAAAGACGCTAAGGCGCAAAGGGAAAAAGAAGCAAAGAATTCTTGGCGGTCTTTGCGACTTTGCGTGAGGTTTTTGTCCGTATCGGCGCGTGGCCGCGCGTGGTGCCTGCAATGAAAATAGCATGATCGCTGGTCGCTGAAGGTTCGCAAAGTCCAGGTTGGACGAGTCTGCCATGGTGCGTATTGCGTACTGCGTATTCCGACCAGTCGTCGCCACGCAATACGCAATACGGAATACGAAATCGGCTTCCCGCGCCAACCGGGCCGCGAGACATTTTCATCGGTTTCGGCGCGCGGTACCTGTTTGAAAATAGGAAGGCACCAAGATTATCTGCGCGAATCTGTGTTGCAAAGCATCGGCGTGAATCAGCGTTCCCATTTTTCATCCGTATCGGCCACCGACGTAAATTACCATGCCTTACGATCCTTTCTTCCGTAGAAACCCCCTTGATCCCCGCTACAATCCCTACATTATTCAGCGGCGCAAGCCCGTCAGGCACATCAAAGTGCGCCGGGCGGGTCCTTCGCGCCGGTCATCATCCCCATCCGCGGAGGACAACCCCGAAACCATGACCGAAACCAACGCGCAACAACCCATCTCCACCGATGAGATCGAACAACAAAAAGAGATCAACTGGCAGGAGCAATATGCCCGTCTGCAAGCCGATTTGGAAAACACGAAAAAACGCATCGAAAAACGCTATGCCCAGCGCCACGAGGACTTACGCGCTCGCATGATCCTCGACCTGCTTCCTCTGGCCGACCACTTGGAGGCGGCCCTGGCCCACAGCGGCGAAGGCCAGGACCTGGAAGCCCTGCGCCAGGGGGTTGAGCTCACCCTGAAAGCCTTTCTGGATACGCTGAAAAAATACGGCGTGCAGGTCATTGATCCCCAGGGCGAGGAATTCAATCCCGAACTCCATGAGGCCGTGGGCATGATCCACGACCCGGAAACGCCCAGCGGGCATGTGGTCAAAGTCCTGCAACGAGGCTATACTTTGGATGGTCGGGTGATCCGGCCTGCCCGCGTGCTGGTGGCGGAGTAAGATCTTCCACGCCACCGCATTTTACAAACTCTTGCTTTGAGAGGAACCGCATTTATGGAATACAAAGATTATTATAAAATCCTTGGCGTGCCCCGCAACGCCACCGAAAAAGAAATCAAAAAAGCGTATCGGAAACTCGCCCGCCAGTACCATCCCGATGCCAACCCCAACGACCCCACCGCGGAAGAAAAGTTCAAGGAGATCAACGAGGCCTACGAGGTCCTCTCCGACCCGGAAAAGCGCAAGAGATATGATCAATTCGGCGCGCAGTGGAAGAACTTCACCAGCGCTGGCGGTCGGCCCGAAGACTTCTGGCAGCAATGGCAGGCCAGCGCGGGCGCGCCTGGCGGCGCGTCCTATCGCACCGTTTCGCCCGAGGAATTCGAGGAGATCTTCGGCGGTGCGGGCGGCTTTTCCGATTTCTTCGAAGCCCTGTTCGGCATGGGCGGCCGCCGAGGCGCGCGGACGGGGGGTTTCGAAGACATCTTCGGCGGCGCCTACACCACGGGCGCAGGGACCCGGGCCCGCCCTGTACGGGGCCGCGATATCGAACACCCGGTGGATATCACTCTGGAGGAAGCCTATCGCGGCACCACCCGGGTGTTACAGATGAACGGAGAGCGCATCGAGGTCAAAATCCCGCGTGGGGTCAAGACCGGCTCTCGGGTACGCGTCGCGGGCAAAGGCGAACCGGGCCGCAACGGCGGCAAACCGGGCGACCTGTACCTGAAGATCAACGTCCTCCCCCATCCCCAGTTCCAACGGGAGGGCGATAACCTGCGCCTAAAGTTACCCGTCGATCTCTACACCCTCATCCTGGGCGGCGAAGTCCAGGTGCCTACCCTGGATCGCCCGGTCGTGCTCACCATCCCGCCCGAGACCGACAACGGCAAAATCTTCCGGTTGCGGGGCAAGGGCATGCCCAACCTGAAACGGCCCGATCAACACGGCGATCTTTATGTCGAGGTATCAGCCAAACTGCCCAAAAACCTGACCGAGCAAGAAAAGGAGCTATTCCGTCAGCTTCGGGCGCTTCGTCCGCGAATCTGAGATCCCCCTGGCCTTCGGGTTGCACATCACCCGGAGGCTTTTTATTTCGACGCGGCAACCCAATTTGGGAACGCGCCGTAATGAAAGATAGCATATCGACCTGTTTCCCAGTACAGGAGGTTTCATCGCATGAATGTCATTAAGTCTATCTTCTGGAACGATGAAGAACAACGGCTGCGCTTGGTCTGGCGGTTTCTGGTGTTTCTATTGATCTTCGGTCCCCTCATGGCCGCGGCCCAATCCCTGATCTATTTTTTCTTCCCCGATCTGCTGGAGGCGTTGCAAAAGGGCGAGGGAAAAGGGCTCTTGGCAGGATGGGCGTTGAGTGAATGGCTCATGCTCATCCCATTACTGGTGGTATTGCTCATTGTCGGGCGATGGGTGGACCGTCGGCCGTTTAGGGATTATGGATTTCGGTTGGACAAAGCATGGTGGCTGGATTTGGGTTTCGGCCTGGGGTTGGGTGCGCTGTTGATGACGGGCATCTTCCTGGTGGAATATCTGTTGGGTTGGGTCCAGGTGACGGGGACGTTGCAGGCGCCCGCAGGTTCCACCTTCGCCGTCAGCCTCCTCATGGCCGCGGCCCTGTTCCTGGCCGTGGGCATTTTCGAGGAGGTCCTCTCCCGCGGCTACCTGCTCCATAACCTGGCGGAAGGGCTGAATTTCAAATTCTGGACGCCCACCGTCGCCTTGGTGCTGGCGTGGCTGCTCTCCTCAAGCGTGTTCGGGGTAGCCCACGCCGACAACCCCAATGCCACTGCCATCAGCACGATCAATCTCGTCCTGGCTGGCCTCTTCCTGGGCCTGGGCTATGTGCTCACCGGCGAACTGGCCATCCCCATCGGCCTGCACATTACGTGGAATTTCTTCCAGGGCAATGTGTTCGGCTTCCCGGTCAGCGGCACTGCGGTAAACCAGGTCACCTTCATCGCCATCGAGCAACATGGGCCCGAGCTGTGGACTGGGAGCGCGTTCGGGCCGGAGGCGGGCCTCATCGGCAATCTGGCCATCCTCGTGGGCGCGATCCTCACCCTGCTCTGGGTGAAATGGCACTATGGCCGGGTGCAGTTCCAGCGCAGTATCCCTTTGCCGCCATCCCAAACGCTCGGCTCTGAGGACTCCCCCACGAGCACATCCCAAGAGGTGGCGGTATAAAAACGCGAACGCCCCATCGAAAAACGCCCGGAAAGCCGAACGGCCTCCGGGCGTTAATTTTTTCGAGGAAAGAGGACTTATTTGCCCAGCTTCTCGCGGGCGGCCTCGGTCAGCGCCGGCACGACCTCGAAGAGATCGCCCACGATGCCGTAGTTGGCCACGCTGAAGATGGGAGCTTCGGGATCCTTGTTAATGGCGACGATGATCTTGCTGGAGCCCATGCCCGCCAGGTGCTGTACCGCACCGCTGATGCCGCAGGCGATGTACAGGTCGGGGCGGACGACCTTGCCGGTCTGGCCCACCTGATGATCGTAGGAGATGAAGCCCGCGTCCACCGCCGCGCGAGAAGCGCCCACGGCCGCGCCCAGCACGCCCGCCAGCTCCCGAATCAGGTCAAAGCCCAGCTCAGGGTCCTTGGCCACACCGCGGCCGCCGGAGACGATGATGCTGGCCTCGGTGAGGCTGATCTCGCCCTTTTCGGCCCGTTGCACCCCCAGCACCTCATAGGGGCTGTCCGCGTCCGCTGGATCCACGAGAACGACTTCCGCGGTGCGACCCTCGACCTTCTCCGCGGGCGCAAAGGCGCGCGGGCGTAGTGTTGCGATCTGAGGGGAACCATCCACGGTCACATCCACCAGGATGTTACCCGAGTAAACGCCGCGCACCCCCTTCAGCCTGCCATCCTCCAGGCTCAGCTCCAGTGCGTCGGCGATGACGCCCGCGTCCAATTCGGCGGCCAGAGCCGCGGCCAGGTCCCGGCCATTGAGGGTATGGGAGGCGAGAAACGCGTCCGCAGCGCTCATGTCCAACACGTGTTTCACATCGGCCAGGGCCCGGTCCAGGTCGAACAAGGCCCGGGTTTCATCCTCGACCACATACACTTTGCTGGCCCCGCGTTGGACAGCTTCTTCCGCCACCACGCTGACCTTATCTCCCACGACGAGGGCTTCCACATCCTCGCTGAGGCTCAGGGCCGCGCCCAGGGCCTCCCAACTGCTGGCGACCGCGTCGCCCATATCGGTTTCGATAAATACCAGGAATTTCATGGTCATGACCTCCTTACAACACCTTTTCTTCGAGCAATGCGTCGATGAGCGCGGCCGCGGCTTCCTGCGGCGTACCCTCGAACAGCTTGACTTTGGCCTCGCGCGCGGGCGGCTTGCGGAAATTCGCCATATGGACCTTGGGTTCGGGCACATCCACTCCCAAGTCCTCGGGCGTGAGCACGGGGATCTTCACCCGCGCGGCCTTGCGAATATTGATGAAAGTGGGATAACGAGGCTCGCCGATCTCTTTCACCACGGAAAGCACCACAGGCGTGGGAGCCTTCACCGTGATCCGAGACTGGCCCACCGACCGCTCCACGGTGATGCTGTCTTCGGTCAGCTCCACCACCTTGGCCACGCCGGTGAGCACAGGCCAGCCCAGTTTCCGGCCCAGCACCACGGGCGTGAGGCCCGTATTGCCGTCCACCGTCATCTGGCCCATGACCACCACATCGACATCGCCATCATTCTTAATGGCCGCGGCCAGTAGGTCGGCCACGTTCAGGGCGTCGGTGGAACCTTCATATTGCACGAGGGTGGCGTCTTTGCAACCCATGGCCAGGGCACTGCGCAACGCGTCGATGGCACCTTCGCCGCCCACGGTGATCGCGCCCGTCGTGCCGCCGTAATTTTCCATGAGCTGCAATCCGCCTTCGATCGCGTGTTCATCCCACGGGTTCACCACGAGGTTCACGCTCAGGTTTCCGGATGCGGCCTCCTCGGGAGATACTTTAGGGAGCTCCGCCGTGTCCGGCGTTTGTTTGATACACACCAGGTACCGCATAGGACATTCTCTCCTTGCTTGGATCAAGATGGATGCGTTGAAAGCGCGCGAAAGTAGGCATTCCTTTGGCAGCAGGTGGAATACCCCCAGACGCGCGATGAATGGCGAAATGAAGTTCCCCGCCCCACGCGTTGATCCCGCCAACGCAAAGCTGGCTCCAAACCAACAGGGCCCTTCCTTGGGCCGAGAACAGGTATGACGTGCATCATTGCAGTAGCATGCATTGGTGACGGGCGATGGTGCTTCTTGTTGCAATTATACAAACCCATGACGCAGCGCGCAAAAATCTCTAACCGCCTTTTTCAGAGCGCGCGAGGGATACCTGATATTAGTCAGCCATGATGTTCAACCACCATGCATGCGCGAAAAGCGGGCGACGCCGATAAGGCATCGCCCACCATCGCTTCGACAACTCGTCGTTATTCGCCGCTCGCCTGCTGCGCGGCCAGCTTCTGTTTTTCTTCCTCCACCAGCGCCCGACGCAATAGCTTGCCCACGGCCGACTTGGGCAACTCTGTGCGGAATTCCACCAGCTTGGGCACCTTGTAGGGGGCCAAGCGTTCCCTGCAGAAGGCGATGATCTCCTCCTCGGTCGCGGTTTCGCCCGGCTTCAGCACAAGGAAGGCCTTCACCGTCTCACCCCGTTTGGGATCAGGTACGCCCACGACCACGGCCTCCTGCACCTTGGGATTCTCATAAAGGACCTCTTCTACTTCGCGCGGGACGATGTTGTAGCCCGAGGCAATGATCAGATCTTTCTTACGGTCCACGATGTAGAAATAGCCATCCTCATCCATCTTGGCGATATCGCCCGTATAGAGCCAGCCCTCGTCGTCCAGCACCTTGGCCGTTTCATCGGGCCGGTTCCAATAGCCCTTCATCACCTGCGGGCCACGCACGGCCAGTTCGCCCTCTTCGCCCACGCCCAAGGGGCGATACTTGCCGTTCTCATCGGGGTCGAGGGAGACGATGCGGGCTTCCACATCGGGGAAGGGAAGGCCGATGGAGCCTACCTTATACAAGCCATAGATGGGGTTGGCATGGGTTACGGGCGAGGTCTCGGTCAGCCCATAACCTTCTCGAAGCTTGCCGCCGGTCATTTCCTCAAACTTGCGCTGGACTTCGATGGGCAATGGTGCGCCACCCGAGATACAAACCTTGACCGACTTCAGATTGTAATTCGTCACGTTCTTGTGATTGATGATGGCCACATACAGGGTGGGCACGCCGGGGAACAGGGTGACGCCCTCCTCCTGGATGATGTTCATGAGCAGCTCGATATCCCTGGGATCGGGCATCAACACCAGCTTACCGCCCACGTACAGGCTTTCCAGCATCCCCACGGTCATGCCAAAGACATGGAAGAAGGGGATCGCGCCCATGAAGACCTCTTTGCCGTGGGCCATGTCGGGCACCCAGGCGTCGATCTGCATGATGTTGGCGATGAGATTGCTGTGCATGAGCATAGCCGCCTTGGGCACGCCCGTGGTGCCGCCCGTGTACTGGAACAGAGCCACGTCATGGGTGTCGATGTCCACCTGGGGCGGGTTGGGCGGATTGTTGGCGATGAGGGTTTTCATCCAGTAAACACCGTCCCCTTCGGGCACATCCACCCAGCTATCCTTCATCCCCTTCTTCAACAGCGCGGCATAGACAGGGTTCATGAAGTCGTTCAGGTGATAGATGATCACCTTTTCCACGGGGGTCTTGTGCTGGATTTCCTTCAGCTTGGGGTAGAGGTTATTCCAGATGACCACCGCGGTCGCGCCCGAGTCGTTGAACTGATGCTCCATCTCCCGAGGGGTGTAGATGGGATTGGTATTCACCACGATTGCGCCCAACCGCACTGTGGCCAAGAAGGCGATGACCGTCCCCGGCGAATTGGGAATCTGGACCGCGACCCGGTCGCCTTTCTTAATCCCCATCCCGGCCATGGCAGTGGCCAGGCGATTCACCTTATCTTCCAGCTCCCGATAGGTCATCTTTACGCCCAATTTGAACCCAAGGGGCAAATACTTCAGGATCATCCGAATAGCGATGTGGTCCGGGTAATTCTTAAACGAATCCCTTAAAAGGGTCCAAAGATCCACCTGAGGATAATCGATGGATGCCGGGACTCCTTCATCGTAGAACTGAAGCCAGGGCTTTTCCATGTTTTTGCTCCTTGAGAGTTTTTGGTGGTTGGTAGTTCGGTAATCCGGTAGACCAGGAAACCAGGGAAACCGGGCCGCGTCGCGCGTTCTCCTGGCCTGCATGTCTATTGGTCTACCGGTCTCCCGGTTTCCCAAAACCTGTTTTCAAACCAGTTCAAAATGATTATACAGAAAACACAACAACCTCGTCAATAACCTCCTCAGAGCGGGTGTGTCCCAATTTTTGGCAGGCACTTGCCGAGTAAACTCGGGCGCTTTAGGCGCAGGCCCCCTCCTTGGGTTCCTCCCCCGCGCCGAAACGGGCGGGGGAGGAAGTAAGGAAGGCGGATTCGATGGCGCCGGTGGTCGCCCTTCGGCGACCATATGTTGGCATGATTTTGGACGGCGCAGGCTGTCCACTGGCCGCAGGCCTCAAGGGGCATGACTTCAGTCAGCCGGATGACGCCAATCTTCTGGGACGCACCCGGTTGCCGGAATGGAGGTTGACAATGCTGCATTTTGTGCTATACTGAAAAAGTAATCGATAGTGAATAGAGCATTGGTGGGCGGGCGTTTCACTATCTTTTGCATGGTTGCTTCGCTTCCCCTGCCATGCCTCCATTGTTGTTTCTGGAGGTAAAATCATGCGCTATC
>DRQW01000122.1 GCA_011371305.1 Anaerolineae bacterium
ATAACAGCGGCACCAGCGATGTGGACCTCTCCGGCTGGCGCATCTCGGTGGATGATTCCTACGACATCCCGGCCGGCACCACCATCCCCGCAGGAGGGTTCTGGGTGCTGGAGGAAGCCGCCTTCCCCCAATACTTTAACCTGGATGCCGATGGCGATAACGTCTATCTGTTCAACGACCAGTTGGAACGGGTGGATCAAATCGGTTGGGATCAGGCTGCCAACTCCTCCTGGAACCGGCTTCCCGACGGCGCAGGTGCAAATGACGGCTGGCAGCAGGACCAGATCCCCCTCTATGCCATCGCACCCTCCCCCAATGCATCCAATCAAACCAACCTCACCCGCATGTACATCCACGAAATCCAGGGGGCGCAACACCTTTCGCCCTACGAAGGACAACACGTGGAGAATGTTTACGGCATCGTCACTGTTATCGATCGGCGTGGGTTCTGGATGCAGACACCAGATAGCGATATGGATGCCGATGACGCGACTTCAGAAGGCGTCTATGTCTATGTTGGGTCCACACCTACCGTCACCAAGGGCGACGAAGTCTTGGTAAGCGCGGATGTGACCGAGTACTATCCGGGCGGCTACGACACGGGCAATCTCTCCATTACCGAACTGAGCAACCCCAGCATCATTGTGCTTTCGCAGGGCAACCCGCTACCAAGCCCCGTCATCCTGGGTGAAGGTGGGCGCATGCCGCCCAATACCATCATCGAAGATGATGCCACAGGCGATGTCAACAGCACGGGCATCTTCGATCCCGATGAAGACGGCATCGACTTCTATGAATCGGTGGAGGGGATGCTGGTGCAGATCAACGACGCCGTGGCCGTGGGGCCCACCAGCAAATATGGTGAGATCCCGGTGGTGGGCGACAACGGCGCCCATGCTGGCCTGCGCACCTACCGCGGCGGCCTCGCCCTTCGTCCCGACGATCCCAACCCCGAGCGCATCATCATCGACGATGCCCTCTACGGAAACGAACCGCAAGTCGTGCCAGGCGATCGCTTCGAAGACCCCATCGTGGGGGTGATGCATTACAGCTATGGCAACTTCAAGGTGCTGAATCCCGACCCCTTGCCGGCAGTAGCCCCCTCTGGCCTGGGGAGGGAATATACCAACCCCACTTACGGCCAACTTTCCATCGCCACCTTCAATCTAGAGAACCTGGACCCGGGCGATGCCGCGGACAAATTCAACGGCCTGGCCACGATCATCGTCCAGCACATGCGCTCACCCGACATCATCGGCGTGGAGGAAGTGCAGGACAACAACGGCCCGACGGATGACGGTACGGTCGACGCGGATGTCACCTTCCAGATGCTCATCGATGCCATCCAAGCTGCGGGTGGCCCCACCTACGAATTCCGCCAGATCAACCCCGAAAACAACGCGGACGGCGGCCAACCGGGCGCAAACATCCGCGTCGGCTTCCTCTTCCGGCCCGATCGGGTTACCTTTGTGGATCGTCCCGGCGGTGATGCCACCACCCCGACCGACGTCCAGTGGACGCCCAACGGCCCTGCCCTCACCCTGAGCCCTGGCCGCGTTGCCCCCGATGACCCCGCCTTCAACGAAGACCCTGACCTGGGCTATGAGGCCACCCGCAAATCCCTGGCTGGTGAATTTATCTTCCAGGGCTACAAAGTTTTCGTCATCGTCAACCACTTCAAATCCAAGCGCGGGGATGACCCGCTCTTCGGTCGGGTGCAGCCACCGGAACAAGTGACTTTGGCCCAGCGCAAGGCCCAAGCCCAGGCCATCAATGCCTTTGTGGCCAAAATCCTGGATCTCGATCCCCAGGCCAATATCGTGGTCTTGGGGGACCTGAATGATTTCGACTTTTCGGATGCGTTGGGCGTCCTCCAAGGCGACGAGCTGATCAATCTCGTGAATTATCTCCCACGAGAGGATCGGTATAGCTTCATCTTTGACGGGAATTCGCAGTTGCTGGACCATTTGCTGGTGAGTACAAACATGCACGGGCACTACACGCGCATCGACGCGGTGCATGTGAATGCGGAATTCCCTGCCACGGACCGCCCCAGCGACCATGATCCAGTCCTGGCCACCTTCGACCTCCCGGTCTGGCGCTTCGACGGATTCGTGTATCAGGGCATCTCGGGCGATGAATCCACCCCCTTGGCTGGTGTGACTCTGCGCTTGTATGGCCGCAATGCGGGCGAATCCGCACCAGGTAGCTGGTACAAGGATGCGACCACCGACGCGGGCGGCTATTTCAACTTCCACATCATTGAACCCTGGGATTTCGATGAATTTACACTGATGGCCATGGCCCCGCAGGGCATGGTCCCGATCGGTGCCTGGAGCGAGGATGGCACGGTCATCGCGCCCGATACGATTCGGTGGACGAACCCCGCGCCCGGCGCACACCACAACAAATTCTGGGTCGCCGTGCCCACCCCCACCCCCACTCCCTCACCCACCCCCACTCCCACTCGCATCTGGTTGCCAGTCTTCCTCAATCCTTAAGCCTGATCCCCTAACTTCTACAGGCTCGACTCTGCAACGCAAAACGCGCTGACAACGCCTAGAAATGCCTTGGTCCCATGATAAGGCCGAGGCGAGGGATCGCTGTGAAACGTGATGCGTGAAACATCACCCCCTTCACGCATCACGTTTTCACATTTTACGATTTCGTTTCTCGCACCAGAATCTTGTAACATTCCTATGTCTGTTTGACATTTTCTTCCCATCAATGCTAAACTTGCGCCACAACTTCATAGCCCACCCAAAGGCAATGATGGAGACGAGTAGGCGGGTCCAGCCGGGCCCAGCGAGTCCGGGAGGGTGGAAGCCGGACGCCTTGCCCCCGCCGAAAATCCCTCCGGAGCCGCCGCCCGAAAGGGGAATCATATAGAGATTCGTGGAGATTCATTGAGATTCATACAATCTCTACCGCATCCCCAAGTAGACGCGGCCGGGTTCGTGGCCCGTTACAGCCACGGGGAGATGATGGTCTCCCGGAGAGTGGTCGGGGCGTTTACAAAACGCGCCGTCAACCAGGGTGGTACCGCGGAAGCCAGACGCTTTCGTCCCTGAGCGGGCGAAGGCGTTTTTGTTATAGTCCGAGGTCCGAAGTCCGGAGCCTGAAGTCAACATCTTCTTGAGTTCACACAACCCGCTTTGAGAGCATCATGGCTATTCGGCGGTTCGAAGACATCCAGGCATGGCAAAAGGCGCGTCAGTTGACCGATGCGATTTATCGATACTCCAATAAGTCGGATTTCGCCAGGGATTTTCGTTTTCGTGACCAGATTCGATCTGCAGCTGTTTCCGTGATGGCAAACATTGCTGAAGGATATGACTCCGACGCCGACGCCGACTTTATCCGGTTTCTAAGCTATGCTCGCCGTTCGGTGACTGAAGTGCAATCCCACCTTTATGTCGCACTCGATCAAGGATACCTTACCCAACAGCAATTCAATGAACTATTCGAACTCGCCACAACAACTCGCAACCTCATCAGCGGCTTCATTCGCTACTTACGTCAATCCTGACCCCGGACTTCGGACCTCGGACTCCGGACTGTTTCGCTATTATTTCCATCATTCGAGGTGAAATTATTATGAGCTTCAAACCCGTCCCCACCAACGTGGACTTCATCCAACAGGAATATGAGGTGCTGGACTTCTGGAAGAAGACCGATGCCTTCGAAAAGATGCGCCAGCGCCACAAAGGCCAGCCCCACTGGTCCTTCATCGACGGCCCTATCACCGCCAATAACCCCATGGGCGTGCACCACGGCTGGGGCCGCACTTACAAAGACCTCTACAACCGCTATTGGACCATGCGCGGTCGCGAGCTGCGCTATCAGAACGGCTTCGATTGCCAGGGCCTGTGGGTGGAAGTGAACGTCGAGAAGGAACTGGGCTTCCAAAGCAAGCGGGATATCGAAGCCTATGGCCTGGATCCCTTCGTACGGCGATGTAAAGCCCGGGTGCTGAAATACGCCGCGGTGCAGACGGAGCAATCCATCCGCCTGGGCTACTGGATGGACTGGAACGACACCGACCAGCTCCGCTGGCTGGCCGACCTCATTTTGGAAGACCCCCAGCGCGTCATCACGGTCGAAGGCCCGCAAGGCCCGGTTACCGACACGGTGGAACAAATCGTCGGCCGCCTGGGCCTGCCCGAGCTGGGCGGGAGCTATTTCACCTTCTCCAACGAGAACAACTACATGATCTGGACCTTCCTGAAAAAGGTCTGGGAGAAGGGCTGGCTCTACCGGGGCGTGGATGTCATGCCCTGGTGCCCCCGCTGCGCCACCGCCATCAGCCAGCATGAGATCGTCACCGACGGATATCAGGAACTCACCCATCGCAGCGTGACCCTGCTCTTCCCCTTGCGAAATCGCCCGGGCGAATACCTGCTGGTGTGGACCACCACCCCCTGGACCCTGACCAGCAACGTGGCCGCGGCTGTTGGTCCCGAGATCACCTACGTTCTGGTAGAGAACCAGGGCAAGAAGCTGTGGCTCTCCAAAGGCGCGCTGCACATGCTCCAGGGCGAATACAAGGTCTTGGAGGAACGCAAGGGTGAGGAGCTGGTGGGCTGGACCTACGACGGACCCTTCGATGACCTGCCCGCAGCCCAAACCCCCGGCGGCTGGCACCCGCAAGTCCAAGTGGATACGGGTGCAGACCAAAGCGCGGTGGAAGCCCATCGCGTCATCTCCTGGGAGGAGGTAGGCGAGGCCGAAGGTACAGGCATCGTCCACATCGCGCCCGGCTGCGGCGCCGAGGACTTCCAGCTGGGTAAGGAATACCATTTGCCCATCCTCGCGCCCCTGGACGAGGACAGCAACTTTGTGGAAGGCTATGGCTGGCTCACAGGTAAATACGTGGCCGACGTGGCCGACGACATCTTCAAAGACCTGGAAAAGAAGGGCCTGCTCTACAAGATCGAACCCTATACCCACCGCTATCCCACCTGCTGGCGCTGCGGCACCGAACTGGTCTTCCGCCTGGTAGATGAATGGTTCATCGACATGGGTCCGGTTTATGACAAGCCGCGAGAGGAAGTCACCCCCGAAGAAAAAGAACGCAGCCTGCGCTACCAGATCATGGACGTGGTGGACAAGATCCGCTGGATCCCCGAATTCGGCTACAAGCGGGAGATCGACTGGCTCATGAACATGCATGACTGGATGATCTCCAAGAAGCGCTACTGGGGTCTGGCGTTGCCCTTCTGGGTGTGCGATGACTGCGGCCACTATCATGTCATCGGCGATGAGCATGAGCTCAAGGAGCGGGCCATCGCGGGGTGGGAGGAATTCGAAGGCCACACGCCCCACCGGCCCTACATCGACCACATCGTCATCCGCTGTGACAAGTGCGGCGGCGAGATGCACCGCATCCCCGACGTGGGCAACCCCTGGTTGGATGCAGGTATCGTCTCCTTCAGCACCTTGCAGTATCGTACCAATCGCGAGTACTGGCGGCAATGGTATCCCGCGGACTGGATCAGCGAAAGCTTCCCGGGCCAGTTCCGCAACTGGTTCTACAGCCTGCTGGCCATGGCCACGGTCATTGATCGCTCCAATCCCACCAAGCAGGTCTTTGGCTACGCCACCCTGCTGGCCGAAGATGGCCGGGAGATGCACAAGAGCTGGGGCAACGCCATCGAGTTCAACGAAGCCGCGGACAGGATGGGCGTGGACGTAATGCGCTGGCTCTATTGCAATCACAAGCCCGAGAACAACCTGCTCTTCGGCTATCACCGGGCGGACGAAGTGCGCCGCCGCTTCCTCATCCCCTTCTGGAACGTGTACAACTTCCTGGTTACCTATGCCCGCCTGGATGACTGGACTCCGGCTGTGCCCGAAGATTTCGATCCAGCCCATCCCGAAGGCCCCACCCCTGCGGTCAGCAATCCATTGGACCGCTGGATCCTGGCCCGGCTCAACGACGTCTTGGCCCGCACCACCGTGGCCCTGGAAAATTCCGATTCCTACAGCGCCACCCTGGCCATCGAAGCCCTGCTGGATGACCTCACCAACTGGTATGTGCGCCGCAGCCGCCGCCGCTTCTGGAAGAGCGAGCAGGATGACGATAAGGCCGACGCCTACGCCACCCTCTACCATCTGCTGGTGAAATTCATCCGCATGCTCGCGCCCTTTGTCCCCTTCGTCACCGAGGTGATGTACCAAAACCTGGTGCGCAGCGTATTCCCCGACGCATTCGAGAGCGTGCATCACACCGACTGGCCCGTGGCCGATGAAAACGCCATCGACCAGCCCCTACTGGACCAAATGGCCCTGGCCCGACGCATCACCAGCCTGGGCCTGGCCGCGCGCAGCAACGCGAACCTGCGGGTGCGCCAACCCCTGCGCAAACTCTACGTTCACGTAGGCGAAGGCCGCGGCGAACTCCCGCCCGAGCTGCTGGATATCGTACGGGATGAGCTGAACGTCAAGGCCATCGAATTCGTCTCCGATCCCGAGAGCTTGGTCTCCTACCGCATCCTGCCCAACAACCGCCTGCTGGGCCCCAAATTCGGCAAGCTTTTCCCCAAGGTGCGGGCCGCGCTGGCCGCGCTGCCGCCCGAAGAAGTCGTGGCCAAGGTCAACGCGGGCGAGCCGGTGACGCTGGAGGTGGATGGTCAGACCGTGGAACTCAGCCCGGACGAAATCCTGGTCCAGACCCAGCCCGCGGCTGGCCTAGCCGTGGCCGCGGACAAGGTCATCACCGTGGGGATTGACACGGAGATCACACCTGAGCTACGGGCCGAGGGTTTGGCCCGAGAGGTGGTGCGCCGCATCCAGAACATGCGCAAGAACGCCGACTTCGAGATCGCGGACCACATTCGCACCTGGTTCCAAACCGAAGACGAGGAATTGGCCCAAGTCATGGACGCCTGGGGTGAGTACATCCGGACGGAGACCCTGACGGACGAGTTAATCTCGGGCGAACCGCCCTCGGACGCGCACATCGAGCGCCACAAGATCGACGGAAAGCAGGTCGTGTTGGGCGTGAAGCGAGTGACATGAAAGACTGAATAGTCCTGAAAACCAGGAAACCGGTAAGCCTGGCTGTTTCGTTCCGGTTTACCGGTTTCCTTTGTTTCAACCAACTGTCGATTTTGAAACTTGTTCTACTTCAGATAATTTGGCGATATTTGGCGCGAAGTCGTCCAACAACGCCCGAGGAATGCGCTGGGGCAGGCCTGTTTTGAAGTTCACCCACACCCATAACGCCTGCGCTCTCACCAACAGCCGCCCGGATTCCGCATGATGGATGGTATAGTAACGCATGCCCGTGGCTCGTCGAGGCCGTCCAGCCCAGGTCGCCACCCGCAGGACGTCGCCCAGCCGGGCGGGATGGAGATAGAGCGTGCGGTAGCGGCGGGCCACGAACCCTTGCCCCATGGCCATCATCCGGGTCATGGGCCAGCCCAAGGCCTCCCCCGCACGCCAGCTGATATTCTCTAGAAAATACATATACGCCGCGCCATTCACCAATCGCGAAAAGTCCAGGTCCCGCCATTCCACCGCTCGGGTCAGGGTATATACGAACTCAGGTGGAGGCGGTGCAGGGGGAAAGGGCTCGGGCGCGGGCGTGGTGGCCACGCCACCCGGCTGCAGCACTTGGATCAACGATTCGGGTATGGGAAGTGTTTCAAGGGTATCCCCGGCCATCAACACCCATTGGCTGATGCCTTTGGCCGCGATCTCGCCACTGGCCGCGTCGTGAATGATATATTCATTACGGATATGTGCCTGAGTTGCTTCGATCACGCGCGTGCACACACGCACGGCATCGCCGTAGGTTAGGGGTTTATAATAAGTGATGTCATTTTCGCTCATCTGAAAGATGGGTTGATCGGGTCGGGGATGAGTGATATCAAACCCCGCGGACGCCAATGCCCGCAACGCGGCCTCTTGCATCCATTGCAGATAGACCCCATGATTTACATGACCGAATGCGTCACATTCATAGTGCCGGATATCAAAGAAAGCGTCGTATTGCAATGACATGGCCGAAAACTATCCTCGAGAGTGCTAGGAAAAGACGCCCGTGGGTCGCCACATTTCCACCGAAAAAGCATTGGGTACGATGCCCCCTGGCTCCTGATGAACCCAAACTCGTGACGGCATCGTCAACCACTTCTTGATCATTATACTCATTTTTCGCAATAAGCGAAGTCAGTTATACTCCACTTGCATTGACCATTCCTTTCGTGTACCTGGATTCATGGAACCATGTTCGATTTTCTGCAGCTTTCCCCCTGGGGCATCATTTTCGCGCTCGTCGCCGGGTATCTCATCGGCTCCACGCCCAGTGGCGTCATCCTCGCCCGCCTTTTTGGCGGCCCGGATCCCCGATCTGTGGGCTCCACCCATACAGGCGCGACCAACGTCTTCCGCAATGTCCACCCGGCAGCGGGTGTGCTCACCGGCATCTTCGACTTTGCCAAAGGCGTGCTCGCGGTCTGGTTGGTACAACATCTCTTCCCCAGCCCCTGGGTTGTTCCCCTGACGGGGACGGCCGCGGTAGCTGGGCATTGCTGGCCTGTGTTCCTCAACTTTCGTGGAGGCATGGGGGTGGCTACAGCCGCGGGGCTAGCCCTCTGGCAATTCCCACTGGTCCTTCCCATCTTTGCGGTGGCTTATCTGGTCGTGAACTTTTTCATGAAACATCAGGCCCGCACCATGATGCTCATTGCCGCGTTTCTGCCGCTTATGCTGCTGCCCTTCCGTCCGGCTCCCCCAAAGATGGCCCTGGCGGTGGGGTTCGCCATCGTTTTGGTCATTCGTTGGGCCTCCGATTTCCACCGAATTTACGATTGAACCGCCAGTTCCATCACCCAATCGTGCAACGATTTGGGTTCACGGCCCAAGAGCCAGCGCAACACATTGGGATTTCCAGCCAATCCATATCGCTCGTAATACGCAAACATCTTCAACAGCGTTTCCCGGGCATACTCGCTGAGCCCGGATGCCTGTCTTGCCCATTCATCTCGGGGAATCGCCTCGGCGCGTACAGGACGGCCTAACACTTCGGCAATGGCAGTGGCCACCTCATGCTGAGAGAGTGGCCATGTGCCCACCAATTCGTAGGTCGCGTACGCATGTCCTTGATTCAGCAACACGGTTGCCGCGGCTTCGGCCACGTCCTGTAGATCCACGAGGCTGATCCGCGTTTCGGGCGAGTAGGGCTGGCGGAGAATCCCCTGGTTGCGGATAGCGGGCCATTGGGCTAGCAGGTTTTGCATGTAGGCCGTGGGCTGGAAGATAGTGAACTTCAGCTTACTGGCGAGCAGATACTCCTCCACCCGCAGCTTCCACCAGTGATGGGGCATACTTTCGGTTTGGGGATGGAGCACGGAGTGATAAACAAAGCGTGTCACGCCCGCGACGGCGGCGGCGTCGATGGCCAGACGCCCGAGATCGAACTCGCGAGGAAACATGTTGGGTGCGATGTGATAGACCGCATCCACACCCGCCAGCGCCTCGGGCCAGAGATTGGGGTCCAGCATATCGCCGATCACGATTTCGATGGGAGATAGTTGTCTCAGGCTTTGGGCGTGTGCGGGCGTGCGCACCCAGGCACGTACCTGGGTATCGCGGGCGATGAGGGCGTTGATGATATATCGGCCGGTCTTGCCACCGGCACCGGTAAGTAGCACGCGCATCGCTTTATCGGTCTCGAAAATGGAACTCACACCAAAACGCTAAGATACAAAGGGAATAGGCACGGTGATCTTGCCCGAATCTGTTTTTGGTGTCAAGAGCTCGGTCTCACCAACCTGGCCACAGCCAGAACACATTCTTGTGGAAAATTTATTTGGTCTATTTTACACAAAAGTCCTATATCTTCGCCATTCACCACATTAAAGATCTTTCATCATTTTAACCACATTAAAAGACGATATTGAAAAAACCGTCATTTTCATTGGGATTGTATCTTACAGAATACAAGATTATTTTTTTGATATAGTAAGCAAAGAACGATCGCGGGTGGGCTCAAGAATATTGACACGGTTGTCTTAAAAAACGTCCGGTGGATTTAGATGCACAGAATCACTACCAGCAGGAAAACTCTGTTTCTCGTTTAGTCATCACAATTGAGGAAACTGGGAGATTCGGAGTTTTCATCTTGATCCCATGCTTTTCAGTATCAATTTAAGGAGGGCACGATGAATATCCATTCTCGCTTTCGCAAATTGTTGCTAGCTGGGGTTTTCCTCGGGCTGTTGGTCACACTGCTGGCCTATGCTCGGCTCACTCCGCCATTGGAGGCAGCCAATGAGTCACCATATCAACAGCCTCCTCAACTCACCTTAACGCCCGTTTTGAACACCATCTACCTCCCTGTTTTTGGAGAGCCCCTCATCACCTTCAAAGGAAAGCGGGACCTAGGTGACGCACCGGATAGCAGCAATTCCTACGGAGCTGCCATGACCGCCTATCCTCCCGGAGGAGGACCGCCCAACATCCCGGCGCAATTCCCCACGGTCTATCAGGCCGGTTCGCCCCCCTATGGTCCCATGCACAAAAACATTCACGTACGCTATGTCCTGGGCACGGGGCTTTCACGGGAATATGAGGCCGACTTCGGAATTGACAGTGACGGGGTAAACAATCTGCAACCCAATATGGATTTATCCGATCAAGACGGTTACGATGATGGAGTAACGACTCCACCCGTTTTCTCCCATTGCACCCCTGTGCAGATCACATTCACTGTGACGGTTCCCCCTGGTGCTCCATCCAGTCGCCCTTATGTAAATCTCTGGTTTGACTGGAATCGCAACGGCAGGTGGGGGGATATGATGGACTGCCCGGGAGCCATGGTTGAGGAATGGGGGGTGAAAAATTTCCAGATCGCTTTGCCCGGACCCGGCATCTACACATTTACCACACCAGCTTTTATCGCCTACCGCCCGGATCCTGACGCTTGCCTTTGGTGGCGCATCACCCTGAGTGAAACCCAGGCAACATCCGCGGACGGTAGTGGCCCCCAGGCCGGCTATGAGTATGGTGAAACAGAGGATTATTTCACATGCGGACAATCCCCGCCTCCTCGCCCTAAGCCCGACTTGGGTGATGCGCCCGATAGCAACAACCACTTCGGGATCAACATGAAGACCTACGGCGCGATCATCGTCGCCAAATTCCCCACAGTTTATAGTGGCTCCACACCTCCCGGCCCCTTCCATCACAACAATCCCCCGCGATATTTCTTGGGACCTGGAATCAGTGCGGAAAAGGAAGCGGATTTCGGCACGGACGAAGATATGATCAACAACATTCTACCGCTGTATAACGCGCCCAATCTAGATCGTTGGGATGACGGCATCATTCCTCCGTCCAGCTTCCCGCATTGTCAACTCATGAGCCTGCCCTTTACCGTGACAGCATTACCGGGGACACCACCGAGTAAAGTTTATGTCAATTTATGGTTCGACTGGAATCGCGACGGCGAATGGGGCGGTTTGATGGATTGTCCTGGCACCTTGGTCCAGGAATGGGCCGTTCAAAACCAGGTCATCAACCTTCCTGGCCCCGGCACCTACACCTTCCAGACTTTGACTTTCCCGGTTTACAATCCTCAACAGGACACCTGTTTGTGGTGGCGCATCACCCTCAGTGACAGCCCCGCTCCTGCGTCCGATGGACGAGGCCCGGTAGGTGGCTACGCATTGGGAGAAACCGAAGATTACTATTGCCGGGAACCCCAGGTCACCCCCACCACCACCCCCAACCCTACGCGCACTCCCACTCCCACACCCACTCCCACGCGTCCTCCCACACGCACCCCCACACCAACCCCTACACCGCTTCCCACCCGAACACCGACCCCCACGCCCACTCCGACCAAATATCCACCCGATCTCTCCAATCAAATCAACTCCTACTTCACCCATGATCCCAAAACAGGGAATATTGACATGACCGTGCATGTGACGGACGATAGCCTGGACGGACAGATCTATGACATCGAGATCTACTTCGCGGACCAGAACCCACCTTGGACATCGGGCACAGGCACCAATGCGCCGCCAGGTTGGGTGGCCGAACCCATTTACGATGCAAACAACAACCTCGTGGGCATCCGATTTGTGACCAAAACCCATCCGTTGCGCACCTGTGAACCCGCTCAATTCCAGTTCCGCATGGAAGGCACGCTCGGCGATGTGATCATCTTCCAGCTCACCGATAAAAACCACAAAACCATCGGTTGGGCGACATCCTACCGCCAAACCCTGAACCAATACGGCCACCTCTGGCTCCCATTGCCAGGAGCACTTACCTGCACCCAGAACCGCCCTTCCTAAGGAACTTCATCCCTTTCCTTTAAACTGCCGCCCAATTCCGTCGGACCGAACAACACCTGACATGGACGAGAATGCCTTGCCAAGTTGGTGGGCCGTGTAACGTGATGCGTGAAGCGTAATTCGCAAAATCCGCATGTTTTACGTCTTCACGCATCACGTCGATTGCCTCCTTGCCAACACGGGATTGACAATCCTTTCACATCCGACATGCATATGCTATCTTCATCGGAGACCGCGCAATGATACATTCGAGAATTTGAATCCAATATCCATTTTGTTGATAATGTTAAACGGTAAAATCAATAGCCTGCACGTTTTCGGTTATCTCTTTTGCCCCAACATTGCGCTCATCACGCCATTGACCCGAACCTATGCCCCTGGCCTGCACAATGCCAGGGGTTTATCATCCGCTTTGAACCATGCCACACATCTTCCTCGCACTGGGAACCAACCTGGGCCAGCGTCTTGCAAACCTGGCCCAAGCCCGCGATTTCCTGCATCAGTCCATCACAATCCACACCCTCTCCCCCATCTACGAGACCGAGCCCTGGGGGTTACTGGAGCAGCCCATGTTTCTCAACCAGGTTTTGAGGGCTGAAACCGACCTGGAGCCAGAAGCATTGTTGGGCTTGGTCAAAGGCATCGAAAAGCGCATGGGCCGGATTTTCGGAGAAGTGCGCTACGGCCCGCGCATCATTGACATTGACATCCTGGCCTACGAGGACATCATCTTCAAATCCCCCCGGCTGACCATACCCCATCCCCGCCTGCCCGAACGGGCTTTTGTGCTGGTCCCCCTGGCCGACATCGCACCGGAATGGCGGCATCCTGTCACGGGATTGACCGCCCAGGAGATGCTGGCCCGAGTGGACACTTCGGGTGTGTTTCCCTATCCCCGGCCATGATGAAGATGGGCGAGAACGTCATAAAACCTGTGGGCCTCATGTGCCATCCATATCCATATGCCAACGGGAGTGAAACGTGATGTATGAAACATGGGGACGTATGCATCAAGCATGACGCATCACGAAATCGGCTTCCCGCGCTAATCTGACCGCGAGGCATTTTTCATCCGTATCCGCCGCGGGCGCCCCCGTCATCGGACTGCTACGAGGGTTCGTCGGCGTCCGCTTCCTCTGTAGTATCCTCCTCACTTACATCCACGACAACATTCGCGGGATGGCCGCCATCAGTGACGACCTGGCCTCCATTTGATGCTAACAGAGCTTCTACATCGCGGGCCGCTTCCTCGGTGGTGAGTGCCACCACTGCAGAAGCGTTGTTGGGTAAAAGGCTAGCGATCTGGACCAAAGCTTCATCAGGGACACCGCCATCCACAGCTTCTGCCGCGATACTTCCATAAAACGCGCCGATCGCGCCGCCACCGATGACTCCCAACGGCCCAAACAGCAACCCCAAAGCACCACCGATGAGCGCGCCCTTGAGCGCGCCCTCTTTGGCGTGGGCATCTCCCAATTCTCGCAGATGCACTTTACCTTCTTCATCCCGATACACCAGGGCCGCACCATCCAAGGGAAGATCCTCTTGCTTATTCGCGTCTTTAAGTGTCTCGAGGGCATTTCGCGCCCTATCCTCATCTTCAAAATAAGCAACAACAAGATGAATCCTGTGTGTTTGTGGCATGGTTTTCTCCTATAAAGTCTCGCTCAGAAAGATAGTCCGCAGCAGCGTTGGCTCCGAAAAAAGGGACTCATGCAAAACCTAATCCCATAGGGATTTCTTGGCGCATAGGGCAAGCTAGACCCGGCTCCAATCTGTCGAATTCCGAGTTCGGGTTATGTATCCTCTGGCGGGACATCCAGCGTTTTTTCCACAGTTTCAAACTCCTGGACGAAATCCTGCGCGGCATCGGGACCAAGTAGCTGCAACACCAAGCGGGCACGTTCCCGATTCCGCACCTCGAATTGATAATCCTGCGCCCATCGCTCAGGATTGGTTGCCCGCTGTTCCAGAAAGTACTTCCAGTTATGCATGTAACTTTTGAACTCACGGCGCAGCTTTTCCCGCCACGGATCAGGGAAATGGCGCTGGGCTTCGTCCCAAGCCTGTTTGATTTTCTCCAGCCGCTGACGGTCGTTGGGGCCTAATTCATCCGCATGGGCTTCCAGTTCCTGGATGCGCTCATAAAGCGCGCCCAAGGTCATTTTGGGTTGTCGCGTGCCCAGCGGTGTCTCCACCGAGATCTGCCAGAACAATTTATCGCTCAATAAATAATCCTCCAACTGATCTGCGAACTTCTCCGCCTCCAACAATTTGGCTGCCAGTTCGGGCGGGGAATCGGTGGGTGGAGCAGCTTCTCCTCGGCTTTCGCCAAATAGTTTCTTAAACCAACTCATGTGAGTCTCCTGTTCTGGAAATAGCAGAATCGCTGATCGCTGAAGGTTCGCAAAGCCCCGGTTGGGCGAGTCTGCCATGGTGCGTATTCCGTACTGCGTAGTCCATCCAGTCGTCACGCAATACGGAATACGGAATACGGAATACGAAATCGGCTTCCTGCGCCAACATCTTTGCAGGGATTTATGACGACATCGAATACAAAACTCATCGCTCCAAGAGAATGGTCACCGGCCCGTCGTTGACCAGGGCTACACGCATGTGGGCGCCGAAGATGCCCGTCTGCACCCTCACGCCCTCGCCGCGCAGGGCCTGGACGAAGTGTTCGAACAGAGGTTGAGCCACCTCGGGCCGGGCCGCCTGGACAAACGAGGGACGGCGGCCTTTACGCGCGTCCGCATACAGGGTAAATTGCGAGACGGCCAGCACCTCGCCTCCCACATCGGCCAGAGCCAGGTTCGTCAGACCCTGATCGTCCTCGAAGAGGCGGATACCCGCCACCTTGCGGGCCAGCCATTCGGCCTTCGCGGGCGTGTCGTCATGGGTTACACCTACAAGCACAAGATAGCCAATACCAATCGCTGCGACGACTTCGTTATCGACGGTGACGGAAGCTTCACTGACGCGCTGGATCACGACTCGCATAATCCCAAGTATATCACAACCCACATCATTTGCTCCCATCGAGATGGACATTAAATCAAGACTCTTCGCCGGAGATAAAAGGATGGCCAGGCTGCATAAATCCATCACCCAACTAAATTGACTCTTTTCCCCCTCCTGCCTATCATTATCACGGTTCGTGTCACACTCTCAAGATTCCCCTCTCACCTCCTCACGCGGACTCGATCACCCCATAACACGAGACTTATGTTGCATCGTATCTCCACTATCCTCATTATCGTCATCCTGTTGGCTGGATTAGGTAATGCGGCCTGGGCTCAGGAGAAACAGGTGGATTGGGACCGGGTCGATGTTGCCATCCAGGTCCACGACGACGGCACCTTTACCGTGGAAGAGATCATCCAGGTTACTTTTTGGGGCGAGGATTTCACCTATGGCTATCGGGATATCCCCGCCGAGTATGTGGATTTCATCGATGAATTTCAGGTATGGGATGAGACGGGCACGTATGAGGAAGGAATCGAAAGCGGGGATCGCTGGTTTTTGGTTGACGACACCGTGGGAGGGCTGTATACAGTCACCTGGCACTTTCCACCCATCTCCAATACCATCCGCACCTTTCATCTGCGCTATCGCGTCCACGGCGGGTTGCGGGTTTATCCGGGTGGGGATCAACTCTGGTGGAAAGCAGTTTTTCCCGATCGAGATGGGCCGGTCGCATCCTCCACCGTGACCGTCACCACGCCCGCGGCCATCCAGGTGTATGATGCCTACTTCGTGCCCGCGGAGATGACTCTGCTGGATGAGCATACGGTGCAGTTTCGGGCAACGGAGCCCGTGCCTCCGGGGGTTTCCTTCGAGGTGCGGGTGCAATGGCCCCATGGCGTCATCCCCGCCACGCCCGCGCCCTGGCAGGCCGCGGCCGACGCCGCGGCAGCCGAGGCCGAGCGTCGAGCCCGCTGGAACCCCATCATCGCCTTGGGACTCATTTTCGGCAGCATCGGCTTTTTCCTGCTGGGTGTGTTGAGTTTATTCCTCCTGTGGTACCTGCGCGGACGGGATCCGGGCGCAGCCCCCATCGCCTATCTTCCCGAACCGCCTTCCGACCTGCCCCCGGCACTGGCGGGGCAACTGGTGGATGGGGTAGCCAAGCCGCGCCATGTCCTGGCGACCATCCTGGACCTGGCAAACCGGGGCATCCTGGACATTGAGGAAATGCCCAAGCGCCAGCATGTCCCCCAAAACTACCGCTTCCATCTGCGGGGCGATTTTCCCCAACAGCTTCCCCGCTTCGAGCGGCTTGCACTACGCACCTTCATGGGCCGCTCCCAGACCCGCACCCTGCGGGATGTGGAAAAGAGTTTTCCCAAACATTGGAAGCGGATGATGGAGGCCCAGGAAGAAGCCCTGGTGGAGCGGGGGCTCTTTCCTCACCCGCCTTCGCAGACCATCCGACGTATCAACTGGATTGGCGCGCTGATGTGGGCGGTCGCGGCGATTTTCTTCGTCCTCGTGCTCTTCGATGTGCTCCCCCGGCGAGGCTTGAGCCAATCCCTCGTATTTTGGCCCATGGGGGCGCTGATGCTCACGGGTATCCTCTTCTTCGCCACGGCCCGCTTCATGATCCCCCGCACGCCCAAAGGCCGGGAGGAGGCCGCGCGTTGGCGGGCCTTCCGCCGCTATCTGGCAGAACTTAAGGACCTGGATGAGACTCCCCCCGCGGTCGAACGGCTGGATCGTTTTCTCGCCTATGCTGTGGCCTTTGGCGTGGAAAAGAGCTTCCTGGAAGAGGTAGAAAAGACAGGGGCCGCGACCTGGCATCCCACCTGGTATCATCCTTCGACCTCCGGCGGACAAGGGAGCTCCGGCGGCCTGGGGAGTGTGGCCCAAAGCGCGGCCTCGGGGTCATCGCACATGGGAAGCAGCCTGGCCAGCATGAGCGCGGGCCTGGTCACCATGCTGGCGACTGCATCCTCCTCGTTGTCGTCGACGGTCTCGGGGGGCGGCAGCGGGGGCGGC
>DRQW01000123.1 GCA_011371305.1 Anaerolineae bacterium
AGGGCGGCGTGACTCGTATTCCGTATTGCGTATTGCGTAACGACTGGACGGAATACGGAATACGCAATACGAACCTTTGCCGACTCGCCCAACGTCGGCCTGGCGATCCTTCCGCAGCCGACGATCATGCTATTTTCAAAGCAGTATTGACAGAAAAGGCCAATGTTTAGTAAAGTTTGATTATGCCAAAGAAGCTCGCCGGACTTTGGGCACATCTTCGCCAACAGCCATTGCACCAACAGCTACGGCTGTTGCGGTGGAACGCGCCGCTTCTGGTAGTGGCCATGGCTGCTCTCCACCAGCTTTTTGTCGAAACGGTAATTCGGCCGCGGGAGCTTCCTTACGGCTGGTGGCTGGAGGTGCTGGTCTATTCCGTCACGGGGAGTGTGGTGGTCTGGTGGGGCATCACGTACATCGCCCGGAACGCCGCGCAACAGGCGGAGACGGAACAGGAATTGCGCCGGGCCTTTGCCCAACTGGAAGACAGCCACAAGAAATTGCTGGCATTGGACCGGCTGGGGCAATACATCGCGTCCGCGCCCAACGAAGATGAGGTCTATAAGGTGGCCGTGCAGGCGCCCACCGAACTTGTGGGGGCCAAGGCCGCCACCCTGGTTACTTTTGACGAGGAGCAACTCACCCTCAACCTGGCGATGGCGTGGGGGTTGAGCAACGAATACGCCCAGGCCTTTCGCGAGCACCTGGACACGGGCGTGGCAGCAGAACGCTGCCGCACCTGCAACACCCTGCATGCCCACGTGGATGGTGACTGCCCCCTCTTTGTGGGGGTGGCCGATGTGGCCCGCCAGGATGGTGTGGAATCCCTGATGTGCCTGCCCATCCATACCGAACAGGAGCGCATCGGCATCCTCACCGCGTATTTCCCCTCCGCGGATGGCCCCAAAGAGGAGCAGGCGCATCTTTTGAACATCCTGGGCGGGGTCATCGCCTTTGCGGTGGATAGCCTGCGCACCCGCGAACGCCAGATGGAAGCCCTCCATTCCCTGGATTCCGCTTCCCGCAACCAAAAGTCCCTGTCCGAACTGGCCTCGCAGACCCTGCAAGCCGCGATCCTGGGTTGGAAAGCCCAGGCAGGCGCGATCTTCCTTTACGAGCCCTCATTAGATCAATGGGTGTGCCTTTCGCAAGAAGGGCTGGGCGCGCTGACATCCAAACGCTTCAGCTTCGCCCAACAACTGGCGCAAGACGCTTTCTCCGAACGATCCTTGATCATCCGCACGATGCCGCCGGACGCGCCCCACGGCCTGCAAAGCGCCGCGGCCCTGCCTCTGATCAGCGAAGGCGAAGCCTTTGGCGCACTCTTCCTGGGCACCAAACGCCCCCAGGGCCTGAATCCCCAGCACGCGGACCTGCTGCAGACCTTCGGGCATCAGATCGCGCTGGCCTTGCGCAACACCCAGCTCTCCCACGAGCTGCAACAGACGGCCATGTTGCGAGAACGCTATCGTCTGGCCCGGGAATTTCACGACGGTCTGGCCCAAACCCTGGGCTATCTGGGCCTGCAAATCGATCGGGTCGCGCGGTTGCTGGAAAAGGAACAATATACCAAGGCCGAACAGGTCCTGCCCGAGATCCGCCAGGCCGTGCGTTCGGCCTACATGGACGTGCGCGAAGCCATCGAGGGGCTGCGTCTGCGGTGGGAAGATCCCTCCCGCCTGGCCGAAAACCTGGCGAACTACACCGAAGATTTCGCGTATCAGACCGGCATCGAGGTGTGCTTCCAGGCCCAACCCGAAGAGCTCACCGTCCCCCCCGAGGTGGCACTCCAGTTGTTGCGTATCGCTCAAGAAGCCCTTACCAATGTGCGCAAGCACGCGCGCGCAACCCAGGTGGAAGTGCAATTGACGTTGGAGGGGGAGACACTGGAGCTTCGTATCGCGGACAATGGCATCGGATTTACCGGCGCCATCGATCACTCGGAGAGTCGGACATCTGGGTTCGGGTTGACCTCGATGCGTGAACGCGCAGAAAGCATCGGCGGTCGGCTTTCTGTGATGACTGGGCCGGACCGGGGCGCGGTCATCATCGCCACCGTGCCCATGGCATCGCATCTCCCTCTGGACGTGGTAGACGCGGCCCCAGGCGCGACATCTCCGATACCGAAGGAAGGATAGGCATCATGATTCGCGTGGTCTTGGCCGATGATCATCACCTCTTCCGCGAAGGGCTCACACGGCTGCTGGATGACGAAGCGGATATCGAGGTCGTGGCCAGCCTGCGCAGCGGCGAGGAAGTCCTCGCGAGTTTCGCAACCTATCGGCCCGATGTGGTGGTGTTGGATGTGAATATGCCCGGGATCGATGGGATCGAAACCGCCCGAAGGCTGAAGGAAGCCTATCCCAACGTGAACATCCTGCTATTGACCGTGTCGGAAGATCGGGAAACCCTGTTTCGAGCGGTGCAGGTCGGCGTCCGGGGCTATCTGTTGAAGAGCAGCACCAGCGACGAACTGGTGGAGGCGATCCAGCGGGTGCAGCGAGGCGAGGCTGTGCTCTCACCGGCCATGTCGGCCAAGCTGCTGGATGAATTCGTCGCCCTGACCCAGGGGAAGCGCCAGCGGCCGGAAGATGTCCTCACGGACCGGGAACGGGATATCCTGCGTTATGTGGCCCAGGGCATGAGCAACAAAGAGATCGGCGCGGCGTTAGCCATCTCGCCCCACACGGTGAAGGCACACCTGCGGCATATTTTGGACAAATTGGGCCTGCGCAGCCGGGCCCAGGCCGCGGCCTGGGCCGAACGCCACGGCCTGACGGGTGAACATCCCCGAAAGGCGTAATCCTTTTGGGCAAACTCACCTGGCCATTTCTATCCCTTTGGGCATAGGATTGTAACAGTCATGGTGACGACAGGGGTGGGGTTCTTTTCTATAATGGGAATATGAGCACCCAGGTTCTATTGGTGGGACGCGGCATGTTTCAGGATGGCCTGATCCGTGTCCTGGAGGAACACACCGCCAACGTCGAGATCCTCGGGGTGGCCCAGGACTGGTCCGAGGCCAAACGACTGATCACGACCCTGCAGCCGGATGTTCTCATCGCGGATTATGGATTGGCCGACACCATGATCCCCGAATTAGAGCACCTGGCTATGGACGAAACCAACCCCCTTCGCATCCTGTTCATCATCATGGATGAGAACAAGATCATCCTGTATCAGCGCCAACAATTCACCGACATCACCATCGAGCGATTGATCGAAGCCTTATAAGCCCTTTTCACGTTCATCAGGAGGTAATTGTATGTCCAATGAACAACGACCCGAGAACGAGAATGAGCAATTCGAGCACCCCAAAGGCACAGCCATCATCATGGCCATCTTCCTGCTCTTGATCATCATTCTCTGGGGTTCCGTCTATCTGATCATGCTTTCACGAGGAGTGACCTTCTATGGCTAATCAACGCGAATCCATGCACATTGATCCCTACGAGCGTACCTGGATTCTCGTCAGCATCCTCATGCTGATCGTGTTCTTCGGCGCCATCACCGTGGCGGGTCTTTCATTTGGCGTACGCGTGCCCGACCCCGTGGCCCGGGTCAACCCCAATAAGCTGGAGGAAAGCATTACCTTCGCGGAACCGGGCCTGAAGGAGGTCGCGCCCAAACGCTACGAAGCCTACATCGTCGCCCAAACCTGGACCTTTAACCCCGCGGAAATCACGGTCCCTGCCGGCTCGATTGTCAAATTCTATGTCACCTCCCGGGACGTGCAGCATGGCTTCAAGCTGCAAAACACCAACGTGAACATGCAGATCGTTCCGGGTCAGGTCTCGAGCCTGATGGTGAAGTTCGACGAGCCAGGCGAATATGACTTCATCTGCACCGAATATTGTGGCATTGCCCATGCCACCATGTACGGCAAGGTGATCGTCACGCCATAACCCGTTCCTGGCACATCATCCCATCCGCTCTGAACGCGATTGAGGAGAAATTATGTCTGCAAACACCTATCAACTTACAGCCAAGGAGAAACGCTTTATTGGCTGGCATTTCATCTTCGCCGTGGCCGCACTGGCCATTGGCAGCCTGTTTGGCCCCTTCCAGGCCATGGAACATGCAGGCTGGAATTTCTACGACAAGTTCCTAAACCACTTTTTCCATAGCTACTATGAAGGGCTCACCTTGCATGGGGTGCTCAATGCCCTGATCTGGACCACCTTCTTCATCACCGGCTTCCTCACCTTCACCATGATCTATGGGCTGAAGCGGCCCCTGCGCTACCCCAAACTCAACGCGCTGGGCTGGTGGATGATGGTGGTGGGCCTGGTGACCGCGGCCGTACCCATCCTGAGGAATCAGGCCTCGGTGCTCTACACCTTCTATCCGCCCATGAAGGCCCATCCCGCCTTCTACATCGGCGTGACTCTGGTGGTGGTCGGGAGCTGGATCGAAGGGTATGGATTCTATCTCACGTATTATCAGTGGCGTAAGGAAAACCCCAACACCCGCACGCCCCTTATCTCCTTCATGGCCCTGATCACCATGGTCATGTGGCAGATCGCGACCCTGGGCGCGGCCGCGGAATTGCTGGTGGACCTGATCCCCTGGTCGTTGGGGTTGCGCGCCGGGCTGGACCCGCAACTGGACCGCACGTATTTCTGGTGGACCGGCCATCCTCTGGTGTATTTCTGGCTGCTGCCCGCGTACATGTCCTGGTACGCGTTCCTGCCCCGCCAGGCCGGAGGCAAGCTCTTTAGCGACTCTTTGGCCCGCTTTTCCTTCTGGCTCTTCCTCTTGCTCTCGGTGCCCGTGGGCTTCCACCATCAGTACGTGGACCCGGGCGTGCCGGAAGGCTGGAAAATGGTCCATTCCTTGCTGACCTACTCCGTCTTCTTCCCCTCCATGATCACCGCGTTCACCGTGGTGGCCTCGCTGGAGAACGCGGGCCGCAACCGTGGGGGCAAGGGCCTGCTGGGCTGGCTGGCCAAATTGCCCTGGAATGACCCCAGCGTCCTCGCACAATTGCTGGCAGGCATCCTCTTCTTCTTCGGCGGCATCGGCGGGTTGGTCAATGCCTCCTACAACATCAACCTGGTCACCCACAACACGGCCTGGGTGCCCGGCCACTTCCATCTCACCGTGGGCACCGGGGTGACCCTCACCTTCATGGGCATCCTCTACTGGATGGTGCCTTACCTCACTAAAAGGCCTTTGTGGTGCAAGAAGTGCGCGGTGGTCCAGGTCTGGCTCTGGTTCATCGGCATGATCATCTTCTCCAATGCCATGCACGTCGTGGGCCTGCTGGGTGCGCCGCGGCGCACGCCTCTGGGCGCGGCGCCCTACATCCCCGAGGAATGGGCGGGGCACCTGTTGCGCGTGGGTATCGGTGGTGTCATTCTCCTGTTCGCGGTCTATCTGTTCGTGGCCGTGATGATCGGTTCGGTACTCACCAAGAAGAAGCTGAGTGAAGAGCCCGAACCCCCTGTGGCCGATTCCCTGCTGGACCCGCAAACCACCCCCCGCTGGCTCGACCGCTGGGTGCCCTGGCTGGTGGGCGCGGCCATCCTGCTCATCATCGCCTATGGCCCGCAACTGGTCTATCAGATCTCCACGGCCCAGTTCACCTCGCCGCCCTTCGATCAAATCTTCGGCGGCTAATGCGCTATCACCATCCTTCTGATTCCGCCCCAGCATGTTCCCCCAGATGCTGGGGCGGAAATTTGTTCATCGGGGTGTGTCATTATGGCTTACACTGACAGGAAAGATGACAACCATACCTCGCCTCGCTTTTCGGGGCGGTGGTCGGCCTTCCACCGTTCGGTGGATTGGCCGAAACGAGAGGGGACATGGGTAAGGAGCTTATTAAACCTGCTGGAACGCGTCTCTTTGGCGCTGGAAAAACCCATCAACCGCATCGCAAAAAACCCGCACCTGAACCCGCTCTATCACACGGGCACGATTACCGTCTGGTTGTTGATTTTTATCACCATCACGGGCGTGTATCTGCTCATGTTCTATCAGTTCGGGTTCGAGGTGTCGTATCTGGCCGTTTCCAATGTGGAACGAAGCCTGGTGGGGCGTGTGATCCGGGCAGCCCACCGGTATGCCTCGGACCTGGCCATCATCATGGCCTTGCTCCACGCCTGGCGCATGTTCTTCATGGACCGGTTCCGGGGCCCGCGCTGGCTGGCCTGGGTCACCGGCATCGTCATGGCCGTAGCCATCTGGTTCACAGGCGTGACGGGCTACTGGATGGTGGCGGACATCCGGGCGCAGGCCATCAATCAGGTCTTTGTAGACCTCATCGCCCGTCTGCCCGGCGGCGACGCCATCATCTTGAACCACCTCATGCCCATCAGCCCCACGTCGGGCTGGATATTGTTCGTCTCGCTGTTTTTCATCCACATCGGCCTGCCCCTGCTTCTCATCCTGTTCATGTGGCTGCACATCAAGCGGCTGCAACGAGGCAAGATCCTCCCTCCCAGATATTGGATCTGGCTGTCGCTGGCATTTACCGCCATCGCCGCCCTGCTTATTCCCGTGGGGATGCTGCCCAAACATAACATGGTGCAGCTCCCCGGCCGCATGAACATCGATGCCTGGTACCTGGTCGCACTGCCCGCGGCCCTGCACATGAACCCAAGCCTGTTCTGGGCACTGAATTTCCTCTTCCTGGCCGTGGTCACCGCCATCCCCTGGTTGTTGGGCAACTGGGTGCGGCCCAGGCTGGAACCCATCGTCGTCCATGACGATAAATGCATTGGTTGTACCCTGTGCGCGAAGGATTGCCCATACAACGCCCTGACCATGGTGGAGCGCACCGACGGCAAGCCCCACAAGTTCGTGGCCGTGGTGGACCCCAAGATGTGCGTTTCCTGTGGCGTGTGCATCGGCAGCTGCCCGACAGACGCGCTCACTTTGGGCCACCAGCCCGTGGAGCCCCTGTGGGAGGATACGGTGGCCCGGGCCGCGCAGGATGGGGATAAGCCGGTGAAGGTGGTCTTTGCCTGCGAGCGACATGTGTTCCACGGCGCCAAGCCCTTCATGTTCCACCCCGAGCATCCCGGCCGCATCGAGACCGAGGACCAGCGGGTGGAGGTCGTGCCCCTGACTTGCGCGGCCATGGCCCATCCCAACCTCATCGCCCGGGCGTTGGACGCGGGCGCGGCCGAAGTGCAGGTCATCGGTTGCCCGCCCGAGGATTGCACCAACCGGGAGGGAAATCTGTGGGAGGAACTGCGCCTGAAGCGGGAGCGTCAGCCCAAACTCAAACGCCAATACGCGGGCGCACCCATCAGCATGGATTGGGTGCCCCCCAATGACTTCACCCAGGCATTGCACACGCAACACCATCAAACCGAAGCGACCTCCTATGGCTTCACCCTGCGCGGCGCCCATTGGGGCAAGCTGATCCCGGCCCTGGTGCTGCTGGGCGTGTTCATGACCATCACGGTGGCGGGCGCGTTGGTGCCCTACACAGCCTTCGGACAGCAGGATGCAGCCATCGAGATTCAGATGAAACACCGCAGCGGCATGCCCTTGTGGACGCCCGACCAGCCCAGTGTGGACGCGAAGGAACTCGATTTCAGCAACGCCATCGCCCCTCGCCTGACGGTGATCCTGGACGGTGAAACCGTGCTGGATCAAACCTATCCGCGACAAGGGGAAGAAGGCACGGCCTTTGCCTACAAATATCTGTCCACCACGGCCGAGGAGCATCAACTCACGGTTTTGCTCACCGACCGGCTGAACCAAAGCGAACCCCAGGTCGTCTTCGACGGTGTCATTCATCTGCAAGCGCGACAGATCTTCCCCGTGGTCATCAAAGACGCGGAGATCGCCGGTCCCGACCCCGAACGGGGCAAGGAGCTGTTCTTCGCCAGCAACATCGGTGGGGGCACCGGATGCCGGCTGTGCCATTCCCTGAAACCGGACGAGGTCAAGGTGGGTCCATCGCTGGCGGGCATTGCCACCCGCGCGGCCACGCGCATCCCAGGCATGTCGGCCGAGGAGTACATCCGCCAGTCCATCGTCGATCCCGGGGCCTACATCGTGCCCGGATTCGACAACAAAATGCCCCCCTACATCTCAGAAAACCTAAGCCCTCAGGACCTGGAAGACCTCATCGCGTTCCTGATGACGTTGAAGTAGCCCGGCACTTTGCATCGGACCGGGCCTACGTGGCCGAGACGGATGATCATGCCTCGCGGCCAGGTGGTCGCAGGAAGCCGATATCATGAAACGCGAGGCTTACGCATCACGCCTCACGTTTCACGCCCGTGGGCATTTCGCGCAACGCGCACTTGACGATGGTTTCGTCATCAGCGCCGAGGCACGATTTTCCGAGCAAATTGTAACGCCCGTTACCCCATCTCAGCCACAACCATTGTCGCCCGTGCTGAAGAAATTTATAATGCCCCTGGATAAAGGCGTTTCTGCCTGCATGCACATGCCTCTCCCATCTTCTCTTACTCAATTTCGGAGGTTTTACTCATGAAAAAAATCCTGCTTCTCACACTGGTTCTTTTGCTTGCCATGGCACTGGTAGCCGCCTGCGGTGGTGGAAGCCAGGAGGGCGCCGGTGGTGGCGGGGCCGCGGCCGATCCTGACGTGGCCGCCGGTAAAGCGCTTTTCGAACAGACCACCCTGGCAGGCAACGCTGGCTGCATCACCTGCCATTCGGTCGAGCCCGGCAAGACCGTGGTCGGCCCCAGCCTGGCAGGCATTGGCAACAAAGGGGAAGACTTCATCCGCGAGTCGATTGTCAACCCCGACGCCCAGGTAGCCGAAGGATTCCCCAAGGGTGTCATGCCCAAAGATTACGGCGAAAAGCTCTCGGAAGAGCAACTCAATCAACTGGTCAAATACTTGATGACCCTGAAGTAAAAATCGCCGCATACACCCCAAGCCCCCGGTTCATGCCGGGGGCTTTTCTTTTCAGCAAGACGAAAGGTCAGTCCAACGGCTGGCTTGCCCGCGGCGGATACGGACGAAAAATGTGGGCGGTAGCCCGGTATACCAGGAAACCAGGGAAACCGGGCCGATTCGCTCCCCCACCCGGTCTACGGGTCTACCGGTTTCCCGGCCTACCAAATCTATCTTCAGAGCAGACGCTAGTGCCCGAATTTGAACTTACCCCAATTTTCATCGTTGGGGAATGCCTTTTCCCAGCCAGGGCGCTGGAAACCATCCACGGAACGAAGGCCATCCAATTCGCCCAGGGTGGTGACGGTGTAGGTGAAATGCCCTCGGGCCTGGGTGACGCCTTCTAACGTCTGCCAGGTCCCCAGGAGCTGGTTGCCCTCCACGCGGCCTTCCCCCACCTGGATGGCGCCGGTGACGATCCACTGCATCCGGTAGGTCTGGGGCGCGTCGCCGGGCTCGATGACCAACGTGCCGCCGTAGTTCTCCCCGGCCGGGTCCACGCCGTTCACCGCGTATGTGTTGACCAAATCGGGCAGGCTGGCTGGGTCCGCCGGTTGGCCTTGGATAACGCCTTTTTGCCGACACCCGGCTACCAACAAGGCGAAAAGCAAGAGGAGCACGAGAGAAGAGGCGAGTTGCTTGCGCATGGCCTCATTCTCGCCCAAGTCGGGCCAAAATACCAAACCAGACCCGGGCCGATGCCAGCCCCAACATCGTTAGCCGGGCATTTACGAACGCTTACTGTGGTCCACCGCCTTCAAGATCTTCAGATTGAGGACGATAAACCGCCAGGCCTGAATCAACTTATTTTGCATCTTTTTCTGTTCTTTTTCCGTAATCTTGAACGTCGTCATCGAAACCTCCGGGATAAGAGGGGTTGCTTGAAAACGCCTATGGTCATGCCGTGAACGCGACGCCAGGAAAGGGTCGTGGTAAAAACACCAGGGGTTATTCCGGGATCAACTTCCAGCCGATGCGGCCCTGGAGTTTGTGCATGAAGGTGGTATGGATCATGCGCTTCATCCATGCGCCCGCCAGGCCCATCTCCATGTCGGTGACGAAGAGATCGCGGCCTTCTTCGTTGGGATATTTGCGCGGATCGGGTACGACGGGATAGATGATGATGGTCGCGGCACTGCCATCCCACAGGGAATCGCCCATGGACGCGATACAGGCCGCGAACATCTCCGACATGCGTTCGGAGTGGGTCATGCGGCCCCGTTTGACCAGATCGATGATGTTCAGGGCGACGATGCGGCCGATAATGCCCGAGATCATGCCCGTGCGGGGTGGGGCCGCGGTGATGGAAAGGCCGTTGGGGTTGACAAAGGGGCGCGAGATGGGGCCGGGCGGGGCGAAGGCGATGCCCGCGGCGAAGATGTTCTTGTACTTGCGGTTTTGATAGACCGCGGGCCAGGCTTCGGGCGTCTCAGCCAGGGTATCCCAATCCAGGCCATAGATCGCATCCACCAACACAAACCCCCCTTTGTTGGCCAATTGGTCGGTCACATCCTTGCCATCTTTATCATAATAAGTAAAACCAGGCCCCAAAAACTGAGGAATGAGCATGGCGAAATCGAACTCGGTCTCGCCCTCCACACCCTCATAATTCTCCCAATAAATCCTCCCTGGCTCCACCTTGCGCACACCCGTCTGCACCTGCCACTTGATATCATACAACTCAAAAATCGCGCGGATAAAATCCTCGCTGCTTAGCAATCGCCCGTTCTTCCTGACGTGCACCCCACGCACGCCAAAATCCCCCAGCGCAGGCTCATTGGAAAGCCACATCAATTCTGCCTTGTCGCGCAAACCCCGCTTGAGCAAAGCCTTGTGGATGTTGGTAATATACTCGAAAGCCGCACCCTGACAGGTAGCGCCAGGATGCCCCGTCCCCACCACAATCTTCACCTTCTCTCCCCGCTCCATGCGCTCCATGAGCTGAAACAACTTATCCCGGGCATCCACGGCATGGGGCAGGGAGCAAATCGATGTAGTGTAGCCATCATGCGGCCCTAAGCCGGGCGTGCCCGCGAAATTCAACTTCGCGCCCGTGGCAATGACCAGATAATCATACGGGACCCTCTCCTCGCCGCCATCATCCGCTTTATCCACCAACACATACTGATCATCGACAAAGATCGATTTCGCGGTCCCCTGAACGAAATGGATGTGAAACTTGTCGTAAACCGGCTTGAGCTTGAAGACGGTCTTTTCGGGGGCCATCTGACCTACGCCTACCCACACCCAGGATGGCGTGTAGCCGAACACATCATATTTGTTGATGACCGTGATGTTGTGGTCTTTGCCAAGGGCACTGCCCAAATAGAGCGCCGCGGTTTGTCCGGCAAAGCCTGCGCCGATAATAACAACATTGGCCATAGCAGTTCCTCCGTGTCCCTGATGGATGTGATGGATTCAAGCACTGAGGCGAGAAATAGGTGCTGAGAACAACATGTGTTTCATATATTCGAATAATCGAATCTTTCCATCTATTTTTGCCACAAAATAGCGATTTTTGAAAATTTTCCTTTGTAAGATGCCTTCAATTTTACATTTCTTTCTGCACGCGCCCCTATTCCACCCCCTCTTTCCGATGATTCTGTTGTATGCATTGCACCCCGATGGCTCTCTTCTACCCCAGATAGGTGGGAAGCAAGAACGGTGGGCCATCATCCCGCAGGCCCAGATGCACCTCCAACGCGTGGGCCAGGGCGACGCGATCATCCCAGGGGTATTCGGTATCACCGAAGCACATGGATTGCTCATGCCCCTTGCCGCACACGATGACCACATCCCCCGGTCTCGCCTCGGCCAAGGCCCGTTGGATGGCTCGATAGCGATCCGGGACTTGGACGGCCCTGCCCCCCGCGGCCTCACATGCCCGAGCACTCATGGCCATGATCTCGGCCAGGTCCTCGGTGCGAGGGTCTTCCGCGGTGATCACCGCCAGGTCAGCCAGACGTCCGGCCACCTCGCCCATCATCTGTCGCTTTGCCACATCTCGCAGGCCCGCAGACCCAAACACCACGATCACCCGCCCATCGGTCATCTCCCGCGCGGTCTCCAGGGCCGCGGCCAGGGCAAAGGGCGTGTGCGCGAAATCCACCAACGCCAGGAAATCCTGACCCCGGTCAATGGGCTCCATGCGACCGGGAATAGGCGGGGCCTGGGCCAGCCCCTGCTGGATAGCCTCCGCCTCCAGCCCCAAGATCACCCCCACGGCCACCGCGGCCAGGGCATTATACACATTGAATCGTCCCACATAGGGGAGGGAGACAGAAAGGCGCTTGCCATGCCAAAGGACATCGAACTGCATGCCCGCGGGGAGATGGCGGATGTTCTCGGCCCGCACATCCCCTGCTTCCAGGCCATAGGTCAACACCCGAGGCAAGGGATACCCCCGCAAGGGGACAAATGAGCCATCGTCCGCGTTGAGGACCACCCCCTTGGGGATGCCGGGCTTGGAAGGCGCGCAGGCCAGCATCTCCAACAGGCGCCCTTTGGCCCGCAAATACCCATCGTAATCCCCATGTTCATCCAGATGCTCATGGGTGACGTTGGTCACCACCGCGATGTCATAA
>DRQW01000124.1 GCA_011371305.1 Anaerolineae bacterium
CTTGCCAGCGCCGATACGGACGAAAATCGTGGGCGGTAACCCGGTACACCTGGAAACCAGGAAACCAGGGAAACCGGGCCGATTCGCTCACCCCGGTCTACCGGTCTACCGGTTTCCCGGCCTACCGAATCTATTTTCAAAGCAGTCCGACGGCGGGCGAGCCCGCACGCAATACGCAGTACGGAATACACATCATGGCAGACTCGCCCAACCCGGGCTTTGCGAACCTTCAGCGACCAGCGATCATGCTATTTTCAGAACAGAACATGAAAAAACATGGATAGTTCATAAAAAGCGAAAGGCATCTCACCCAGCCTTGCCAACAGGAGAGAGCAAAAGTACAATTTAACGCATCGCCTTTTCCAATTTTCCATTCTCCCTATCGAAACGATACCCATGAGCGTTTACGCAGGCAAGTATCTCCGTATTGATCTCACCCATCGTACCTGGCGCGAAGAAGCCATCTCAGACGAAGAGGTACAGCAATGGTTGCTGGGCTCCGGTTATGCCGCCCATCTCTTCTACCGAGAAATGGACCCGGAGCTGGATCCCCTGGCGCCCGAGGCCACGCTATACATTTTCAACGGCTTGCTCGCGGGCACCTTCGCGCCCACCGGCTGTCGCACCTCTTTCTGCGGCCGCTCACCCCTCACCGGCATCTGGAATGAAGCCAATGTGGGGCACCATTGGGGCGCGGAACTGCGCTTCGCGGGCTACGACGGCCTCGTCATCACCGGCGCGTCCGAAACCCCCATCTACCTGTACATCAACGGCATCACCGGCGACATCGAATTTCGAGATGCATCCCATCTGTGGGGCAAGGACTGGTTCGAGGCAGGGGACGCGTTGTTGCAGGAAACCGACCCCAAGGCCCAGGTCGCGGGCATCGGCGTAGCTGGCGAGCGGCTAGTCAAGGTAGCGGGTGTCATGGTTGGTCCTTCCCACTATGTACGCAGCGCGGCCCGCGGGGGCATGGGCGCGATCCTGGGGAGCAAAAAGCTCAAAGCCATCGTGGTGCGAGGCAAACAACGCCCCCAATATCCCGACCGCAAACGCTTTCTGGCCACTGTCAAGGAACAAAACAAGTACATCAAGGAAAACTCGGTGGCCATGAGCCTGTTGGGCACGGGGGGTGGCTTTCAGGCTACGGAAGAATACGGCGATCTCCCCCTGAAGAATTGGCGGCTGGGAAGGTGGGCCAAAGCCCCCGAGCTCACAGGTGCGGTGCTTTACGAGAAATACCTCGTGCGTCACACCCACTGCTTCTCTTGTCCCATCGGCTGCGGCAAAGAGATCGAAGTCCCCGAAGGCCCCTACAAAACCCCGCGCGGGGAGGGCATCGAGTATGAGACCATGGCCGGGTTCTTCGGCAACGTCCTGCAGGACAACATGGAAGCGGGCATCCTGGCCAACTCCCTCTGCAACCGCTACGGCCTGGACACCATCTCCACCTCCTCCACCATCGCGTTCGCGCTGGAAGCCTATGAGAAGGGCCTGATCACCGACGAAGATACCGGGGGCATGGCCCTCCGCTTCGGTGATCCCGATGTCGTCCTGGAACTCATCCGCCAGATCGCATTCCGGGAGGGGATCGGTGACCTGTTGGCCGAAGGCTCGCGGGCCGCGGCCCGAAAACTGGGGAACGGCGCGGAGGATTTCGCGGTGCACAGCAAGGGCCTGGAGGTAGCCTATCATGACCCACGCGCGTTCGTGAGTATGGCCGTGAACTACGCCACCGCCAATCGCGGGGGATGTCATCTGGAAGCCCTCTCCTACTGGAACGGCTATGGCCTCACCCTGCCCGACCTGGGATATGGCGAGGTCAAGCCCCGGCTGGAATCCTCCCCCGAGGCCGCGAAGATGGCCTACGATTTCCAAAACTACATGGCTGTGTACAACCCCCTGGGCCTGTGCAAATTCATCGCCAAGGGCAAGGTCGGGCCGGAACGAGCTACCGAGATTTTGAATAGCGCCATGGGCTGGGACTGGACGCCCGACGACCTGCTGCGCATGGGCGAAAAGCTCTTCCAGCTCAAACGCCTCATCAACAACCGTTTCGGCATCACCCGCGAAAACGACACCTTGCCCAAGCGCCTGCTCAAGGACCCCCGGCCCGATGGGAGTGCAGGGGGTAACCTGCCTGATCTGGACCTCATGTTACCGGTGTATTACAAACTGCGGGGCTGGGATGAAAACGGACGCCCCACCTCCGAACGGCTGCAGGCCGTCGGGTTGGGAACCCTCGTGGCCAGGGAAAGCTCCCACACCCCATGAACGGACGCCCGAGCGAGGGTATCACAGGATGAAAGCCATCCCGTTTCGCGTCCTTTTCCTCTTCCTCACGGGATGGCTTTTCGCGTTTGGATCAGGGATAGGGCATGCCGCGGGGGAAGATAACCTGCCAGGGTTCAGGCTCGTGCAGGTGGGTGCCTTGCCCGACGACGCCCGATACGTGACCGTACAGGATGCTCGAATTTACTTCGTCAGCCAGGGACGTCCGGGCGAAAACGACCGACTCCTGGTGGCCGCGGGTGATGATCCCCGGGCGCCCACACTGCTGGGAGCGTTTGAAACCGCCAGGGGATTGCACGCCGTGGCGATTGACGGACCTTATGCCTATCTGGCCAACGGCTATCAGGGCCTGATGGTGGTCCGGATTGCCAAGCCCGACCAGATGCAGGAAGTGGCTCGGGCCCATGAAGTTCCCTATGCCGTGGATGTGGTCGTTGCCAAGGGCATGGCCTATGTGGCGGCCGGGGACGGCGCCCTGCACATCTTCGATGTCACCGAACCTACTCAGCCCTCATGGCTTGGCGTCTCCACCATCCAGGACTACGAGGGCAAGGCCCTGGCCGTGGCTGGGGACTACGCGTACATCGCCAGCGGCGGAAGGGGCATGCGTGTGGTGGATATCTCGAACCCCAACCAACCGGTGTCGGTGGGATTTTACGACCCGCCTGGTCCCGAACTTACCCAGGATGTGGTGGTGGCCGGAGATCGGGCCTATCTTGCCCAGAAAAATATCCGAGATCTCACCGGCCGTCTTGTGGTCCTCGACATCACCAACCCCCGAATTCCCCTGGAGATCGCCGACCATTCGGTAGTCCGTCCCGCGCTCGGGGTGGCTTTTGCCGATGGGCGCGTTTTCCTCGCCCAAAGTGATGGCGGCCTCGCGGCCTTCGATGTTACCTTACCCGGGTTGCCCATTCGCCTCGCTGAATACAATACCTCAGGCCAAGCTATCCATGTAGCCGTGGGCATGGAAGGCATCTTGCTGGCAGATGCCGAGGGAGGCCTGCGGATATTCCATTTTCTCCAACCCACCAACTACCTTCCATACATTTTCCCATCCCCAGCACAACTGGACGAGCCCGAACCCCCTTTGCTAAAATAACCCTATGCATGACCTCAAACCCCTTGTCTCCCGACATTGGCTGTTCCTTGTGGCTGGCCTCATGTGGACCGGCGTGGGCATCATGTTGCTGCTTCGGGCTTGGGGCTGGCTTTCGACCATGCCGATAGATTGGGAATTCGGCTTGCTTCTGGCCAGCTTAATTCTGGCCGGGTTGTTCTATCGCTGGATGTTCGTGAAGACCGTCAACAAAAATCTCCGACGACTCGCCGAGCTGCCCGACCCGGTCAGCCTTTTCGCCTTTAACTCGCCAAAAGGATACATCCTCATTATCTTCATGATCACCCTGGGCATCCTGCTGCGCCGCTCGGGCATGGATACCCGGATACTGGCCGTGGTATATGCTACCATGGGCGTCACCCTCTCCCTGGCCAGCTTGCACTTCTATCGCGCATTCCACCGAGCGACGCGCGGCCAGCATGTAGTTTCCGAACAATCCTAACGCCCATGAAAAAACCGTAATCTCATGCCAAGGAAATTAGCTAGGCTTTGCCAGGGAGATGGCTTGCAACGCTCATGTTTTGATCCCGTCGCGCTCAGGCGTTCCGCGGCAACTCTTTTTCAGAAAAACCCTTCATGAACATTGCCTGGGAGTTTGATCGTATGCGTAACTTATGGCCCCAATTGGGTTGGGGATTTGGGCTTATTGTGATGGCTGGATTGCTGGGTCTGACAGGGTGTGCCAGAAGTGAGGCCAACATAGAACGTACCCCCATCGTCCTTGCTGTGGAACCGGCCGCGACCTCAGCCGCCCGCGCGGATTCCCCGGCCCGGCCCACGCCCGATCCCCATATCACGCCCGAACCGCCTCCCGTGTTTCAGACCAACAAGCTCCTGCGCGGGGCAAAGCCCGTCACCTACATCGACGACACGTGCGAATATCTACGCCGGCGCTGGGACCCAAACAACGCCGCGCCGGGAACCATCATCGTGCCCATCATGTATCATCGGGTGAAGGAGAAGCCGGGCGAACGAGGGGTCAACCAAGCCTATTTCAAACAGACCATGCGCAAGGCCCACGAATTGGGCTTCCAGACCATCACCGCAGAACAGGCCGCGGATTTTCTCGAACGCAATGCTTACATCCCGCCCCGGTCGTTGATGTTGTTTGTTGATGACCGCCGCGTGCCCGTCATCAACAAACATTTCATGCCCTTCCTGAAAAAGTACAACTGGACGGTCATCTCGGCCTGGATCATCGCCAATACGGACCAGCGTCCGGGGTTGTGGGAGCGCATCGAGGCCGCGTATCAGACCGGACATGTGGATGTGCAATCCCACGGCCTGCGACATCTGTACATCATCCCCGGCACGCCCAAAAAGCAGATTCGAGAGGAACTCTTTGGGCCGTTTCCTTATTTCGAAGAACATTTCGGCTACCGGCCCGTAGCCTTCATCTGGCCCGGCGGCAATTACATCCCCTATGCGGTGCGCGTCGCCCGGGAGGCGGGCTATCGCATCGGCTTTACCATCATCCCCAACGGACCCATCATGTTTAACTGGATTCCCTTGCAAAAGGCCGAGCGTCAGATGGGGGACCCTTTGCTGCTCCTACCCCGCTATCATGCCAATTCGGTGAAGGAACAACTGCCCATTGCGGTGGAAATCGGGGAAAAAGCCAAAGCCCAGGCCCTGGCCCACTATCCCCAGGAAGCGGCCTGGTATCGGGAACACTGCGGAGGCGAATTGCCTCCACCGACTACGGGATATCGATAACTTCCTCAACCCCAAGCCACGCCCGGCCCCAGTCGTCGGTCAACCAGCGGCCCGTGATGATAACCGGCTCCCAAGGGGGCGGTGGAAGCGCGTCCTCGTCGTCGGGGATAGCCAGCAGGTAGTTGGTTTCATCGGCCAGGAAATAGCCGCCGTCGCCCGTCCAGCCAGGCAAGCGCACTGCGGCCGCGCGCAGCCGTTTGCCCTCGCGGTGGCGAAATTCCCCCAGCCGCACCAGGCCCAGAGGAAGGGACGGGCGGATAGGTTCCAGAGGATGGAGGCTCATGGGCATGCCCAGGATGTGGGTTTCCCAGGCCAGACGCTGGGCCGGGGTTTCGGGCTCGACGTTGGGGATGAAGAATTCGAACGGAAGCTGCATGGCCTGCGTCTTGCCCCGGGGCAATTGGGCCAACATCGCGTTGCGGCTTTCGCCCAACCCATCCAGCGCGCCGCAGCGGATGAGATGCTCAGCCTCGCGGCGTTGCAAATCTACACGCAGCAACAATTCTCGTAAATTCGCGTACGGACGGTGGGCGATGATCGCCTCGATGGCGGATCGGCGCAGGTCCCGCACCGCGGCCAGGCCCATCCATAACACCGGGCGCGCCGCCTCGAAAGCCAGGGTGAAGCGAGCACCGCTGTGGTTGACGTGAGGCTGACGCACGGGAATGCCCAGCCGTCGGGCCTCGGCCATATACACCGCGGGATGATGAAAGCCACCCCGCTCCGCCAGCCGTGCGGCCATGAACGCCGCGGGCCAATGAGCCTTGATGTAAGCGGAGCGGTAGCTGACATCCGCATAGGCGGTGGCATGGCCCTGGTTGAAGCCATATCCCGCGAAGGCCCGCACCTGCTCCCACAGGGTCTCGGCCTGGCGCTGGCTGAAGCCCGGCCCCTCGGGGGGCGGACGCATACATCCCTGGATGAACTTCGCCTGCAGGGCCAGCATTTCCTCGGGCCGGAACTTGCTCATGCCTCGGCGCAGATGATTCGCGTCCTCCCAGCTCAGGCCCGCGATCTCCGTGGCCACCCGCAGGATCTGCTCCTGGTAGATGAGCACACCCTTGGTGCGGCCCAGAATGGGCTCCAGCGCAGGGTGCAAATAGCGCACCGGTTCCTCACCCCGATAGCGCCGGACAAAGGCCGCGGCCATGCCACCAGTGGCCGGGCCCGGCTTGAACAGCGCGTTGGCGATGGCCAGATCGGCCACGTTGCGGGCCCGTAGTTTACGTAGGGTGCGCTGCGCGCCCGCGGATTCGCACTGGAACACGCCCACCGTCTCGCCCCGGCTGAGTATCTCGCCCGTTTTGGGGTCGTCGGGCGGGATGGCCTCCAGCCGGAAGTGGGGGTCATAGTGCCTGCGCACCAGCCGAGCGGCCGCGTCCAGCACCGAGAGCGCGCGCACGCCCAACAGGTCGATCTTGGTCAGGCCGATGATCTCCGCATCCTTGTGGTCGTACTGGAGGATGAGAAAACCTTTCGGCGACCACTGGACGGGCGCGTAATCGGGCAAGGGCGTGGGCGTGATGATGGTTCCGCCGGGGTGGACGCTGAGATGGTGGGGCTGGCCCACGATGGCATGGGCCAGCAACAGGGCCTCGCGGATGCGATCCCGGTCGGGCATGGTTTCGATGGCCGGGTCCTCCGCGATCTCAGCCAGGGTGCGCCGCTTGCGGCGGCTGCCGGGGTGGAAACTGCGGGGAAGCAATTGGATGATCCGATTGATGGCGGCTTCGCCCAACCCCAGGGCCTTGGCTGTCTCCCGAAACGCGGACCGAGGCCGCATGAGGCTGACGGTGCAGACCAGAGCCACCCGGTCCTCGCCGTACGTGCGACGCACATAGTCCAACACCTCGTCCCGGCGACGGCTGTCGAAATCCAGATCGATGTCGGGTGGATCCTGTCGCGCGGGGTTGAGGAAGCGTTCGAAAAGCAGGTCGTGGGCGATGGGGTCCACCGTGGTGATGCCCACCGCATAAGCCACCAGCGAGTTGGCCACGCTGCCGCGGGTGCTCACTGGGATGTGGTTCTCCCGGGCGTAGCGCACGATGTCGGCCACCACGAGGAAGAGGGACGCGTAGCCGTGACGACCGATGGCGACCAATTCTTTTTCCAATCGTTGGTGGATGGCCGCGTCCACGTTGTCGCCATAGCGCTGCGTCAGGCCCGCACGCGCAGCGCGAGCTAAAAGCGTATCGGGAGAGGCGGTTTCGTTGGGGTAGATGGCCTGCAGCGCGGGCCAGATGGGCCGGCCATCGGGCAGCGCGGGCCGACACTCGCGGGCGATGGCTTCGCTGCGGGTCAGCGCATCGGGCCAGGCAGCGTAGCGTCGGGCCAGTTCATTGGGGGAAAGCCAGTGCAGGGCGACGGACGTATCCCCATCATCGGGCAACGCCCAGGCCGGGACCTCTTCCAGGCGGATGTTGTGGTCGATGGCCGCGAGCAAGCGCAACTGCGGGCGCTGGTCGGGCTCCATAATGTAAACCGGATGCACGGCCACGGTGGGTACACCAAATCGCGCGGCCAGGTCGCACATGCCATCCAGCACGGGAGAATCCGCGTCCGTGTGCCATTCCAGGGCCAGGTAACCCCGTTCGTCGAAGATACCTGCAAGCCGAGCCAGGCGCCGGGCCGCGAGGCGATGCCGCCCCAACCGCCAAAGACGTTCCAGCCAGCTTCGCCGTCCCCCGAAGATGGCAATGACCCCGCGACGGTGGGCTTCCAGCACGTCCAGGCTCACGCCCCGCCGCGCCCGCGTTTCCCGGTCGGGATAGCGCTGGATGGCCGAGCTGAGATGAGAGAGACTACGATAGCCTTCCGGCCCTGCGGCCAGCAGCACGATGAAGCCCGGCGAAAGCGCGTCCGCGTCGGGGAAGCCGGGAGGCGGGGCCAGGGTGACTGTCATCCCTACGATGGGCTGCACCCCTGCAGCCTCACTCGCCCGCGCGAAGCGCACCGCGCCATAGAGCACGTTGGTATCGGTCAGTGCCAATGCGGGCAACCCCTCGGCCGCGGCCCGCCGGACCAGCGCTTCGATGGATGGCTTGGCTCCTAACAGGGTAAAGTGAGAATGCACGTGGAGGGGAATGGGCATAGGCTATGAACGCGCGAGAAGCCGTTATCTGGGAGAGGAGACCGGCCCCCTTATGCGTATGTGTCACCGCGCTGTTCTGAAAATAGCATGATCGCTGGTCGCTGAAGGTTCGCAAAGCCCAGGTTGGGCGAGTCTGCTATGGTGCGTATTCCGTACTGCGTATTCCGTCCAGTCGTCACGCAATACGGAATATGGAATACGAGATCGGCTTTCCGCGCCGACGTGGCCACAAAGCATTTTCATCGGTATCTACACAGGAACGCCAGTCGTCAGACCGTTATGTTCAACGAGCACGGGAGGTTTTACTCCCCGGGGATGGGGAAGAAACCATCGATAAAATTCAGATATCCCCGTATGCCTCCCTTTTTGTTCCAGAAACGAACAGACTTACGAAGGCGTTTGAGCACGGCGACGACCTCCTCCAGCGTCAGCGGCTCGATGGAAAGATCGAGCTCCTCCCCTGTTTCCCATTGGACCGGCGTTGCATTGCCCAACCGAAATTCGCACATGGCCACAAGGGCCTCATAAAGTTCCCGCTGTCCCTCTGCTTTCAAGCGCGGGGCGCGTGGTTCCTTGCCCCGCCACAGCGCCTGGTAATAACGGATAAGCTCCTCCATCGCCCTTTCTACATCCCAATCGGTCATTTCGGGGTGCTGACGATACAATTGGACGATGGTAAATTCAAGATTTTGAAGGACGTCAAGATAGGCTTCCTCGATAGGTTGACGGACGGGCATGGTATGTATCCTCCAATCCGCGTCGAGTTAACAAGGGAAAGTCACTCAAAGATTTTGGCTTTTCTCTTTGCGCCTTCGCGACTTGGCATGAGACCTCGATTTTCACCGCAGCCCGTGGTCTCTGAGCACGTCGGGGTAAAGTTTTTCCGCCTGACGGAAGAGGTCAGCAAGCTTCATGGCTTTGAAGACCGAACCTTTGGTTTTGATTTGACCACCGAAGTAGGCGTCACGCAAGCGCACATGCCCCAGCAAGATGTCGTGAAGCAAGTCTGCTTCCAGACGAATGGCCAGGTCGGGCTTGGTGCCATCGGGCGAGAAGGTCAGCCGGACCGGCTTCTGGCGGCCATCCACACCCAGGAATACCTTGGGATTGTCAATGTAGAGGCTGACGAACATCTTGTTTTTGACGAAATCATCGGCCGCGCCGGGTGTGGCATTGAGGCGGTCGAAAACGGCTTGCATAACATTACGAAGGGTTTGGGCGTCAGAATAGAAAGGCATCATCGGCGTTGGAATGTGGGTATGAGATAAGCAAAGGGTTGGAGTGAGGCAAAGAAGGGCGTGTGAGGCGCCGTTCATTTGATGAGCGTGATCGGGCGAGGGTTTCAGGCTTTCCGTAAGGACGCAACCATTGCCCGGAATGTGCGGCGTCCTGCGTTCAGGGAGTGGGTCAGTGCCCGGGAGGGGGAAATGGATTCCAGGCTGTGAGCAAAATCGTCGAGGGCGTCGCCCGCGGCCCGTGTGGGCATAAAGCCCCACGTCTCACGGATTTTCCGGATGGAGACGGCCCAGGAATACCTGAGACAATCCCAAGGCATTGGGAGGAAGGCCGGACGAGCCAAGGCGGTAACCAGATTTTGGTCCGTATGGATGAGGGATTCGGGCAAGGGGATCACGCGTCGCCCCAGCCGTTGGATCATCGTCAGCAGGGTGAGAGGCGGAGACCCTGCCACATTATACACGCCGTGGTGATCTGCTGCCACCGCCTGCAAAATGGCTTGCACCGCGTCGTCAAAATGAAGCACCTGGAGAAGTGGATCCGCGTTTTGAATGACCGGGAGGAGAGGGAGGGTGAGATAGCGGGCCAGAGGGGAACGATAGCCGTGGCCCAAAATGTTGGCGAACCGCAACACGGTGATGGTCATCTCCGGATGTTGCTGGCGAAAGCCCCGGAGAAAAATCTCGATATCTCGCAGATCGCGGATATAGCCGTAAGTGGATGGCCCGCGGAAAGGAGCATCTTCAGGGATGAGATAGGGATGGGCGGGATGCGCGCCGTACACCAATGTGCTGGAAGGGAAGACGATCTTCTGTACCCCGGCTGCGGCTGCTGCCTCCAACAGCTTCGTAGTTCCCACCACGTTGTTCTCGAAAGTTTCGGGCGTGGGCCGCACCCGCCAGCGGAAGGCGCTGTGGAAGAGGACCTCCACGCCTTCGGCCTTCATCAACTGGCCGATGAGAGGGTTGTTGACATCGGTCTGGACGAATTCGATGCCCGTGAGGGCCTGGAGTGCGAATTTTCTGTCCACGCCGATGACGCGATAGCCCAACGCCGCGGCCTGGCGGGCCACGCCTCGCCCCAACGTGCTGTGCACCCCAGTGATCAAAAGTGTGCTCATACTTCCAGCGCCCGCAACAGGTCAGGCAGTTTCTCCTTCATCGCGTCCCGGCCCCGTTGGATGTAGGAACGTTGAAAACGTGCCGCCAGGTTCTCCGCTAGGTTAGGCGTAACCAGCACGGTGGCTCGATTGGGATCGCCCGCAGTGCGGGTGAGCATGTGCCCCAGGATGAGCTGAGCATAGGCGAAATAGTTAGGAGGCATGCGGGACGCCGAGCCGAAGAGGTTCACTGCCAGGGTGACGTCCACACCCAAGGCCTCCACCGGCCGAATGGGCAGGTTGTTGGAAAACCCTCCATCGACAAAATACCGCCCATCGATTTGGGCCGGAATGACAATCGGGGGGACGCTAGCGCTGATGCGCACAGCACGAGCCACTTTGCCCCTCCGAAAAACCCGCGCCGCGCCGGTCAGAACGTCGGTTCCTACGCAGATGAAGGGTAGTTTCAAATCCTCAAAATCCACATCCCCTAACCAAGTCTTCAGAAGCCATTCCAGCTTATGGAAGGAGATGAAGCCATAGCGGTGAGGGCGGGGCCGGGCCAAATGCAGCCAGTTGATGCGATAGGCCACCTGGGTGATCTCACGTACCGATTTGCCCGCGGCCAGGGCCGCACCGATGATCGCACCCACGCTAGTGCCGCCCACCGCGTCGATGCGTACGCCCGCTTCCTCCAGCACCTGCAACACGCCGACGTGCGCAAGCCCGAAGGTCGCGCCACCGCTGAGCACAAGGCCCAGACGTTTGGTTTGAGGGGAATTGCTTGTCATGCGAGAAGTGCCATATCGAAGGAAATGGTTGTCAGCCAGGCTGGTGCGGGAGGCTGATTCCGTAATGCGTAATGCGTGATGCGTAACTTCACGGATGACGCATTACGCCCGTTGCAGACTCGTCCAACGTGGGCTTTGAGTCATTTTTGCAGACCAACGCAACGCTATTTGGGAAGCAGCAACCCCAACTCCGCCAGTCGTTCTGGCGTCGCCACGCCCGTGGCCGGGTCCCACTGTCGGGCCGCGTAGTAATGTTTGAGCATGGTGACCAGGTCGGGCGCGTAGCCCGCGGTGGGGCCTTCCTCGTAGGCTTTCAGCACCCGGGCGGGCAGGGTGTCGTCGGCCGGGGTCATGCCTAGGCGGGCGTTGAGCAGGCGTTTGAGCTCGAAGATGCGGGCTGCGGTTGTACGAAAGTCCTCCACCGACCAGGTCCACCCAGTCACCGTGTGGATGAGTTCCAGCAGGTTGGGAATGGGCACATCTTCGAAGTGGCATAGGATGAGGCTGTTGGTCATGGCCCGGAAGTCCATGATGCGGGCGACCATGGCCATTTTCTCGAAAGATTCGTCGTGGGGATCGCCGTAGGTGATCTCCAGTTCGGGCGCTTCGTTGCCCATCTCCCAATGGTACACATCCCCGGCCATGTGGTCGGCCCCACGGGGGGAGGTGGCATAGACCACGCCCTGGCCCGCGTAGGCGTGGATATCGTGGTAAGGCAGCTCCAGCTTTTTGGCGTGGACCGCGCGCTCGGGCACGCCGAAGTGGGCCGCAACCCGGGCCGCGCCCTGGGCCAGCAGATCGCCGAAACCGCGACGGTACGCGATCTGTTCGATAAGCTGGATCGCGGGCCGTGGATCGCCCCAGGCCAGGGTCAGACCGCCGGTGACGCTTTCGTCGATGGTGCCGGCGTTGAACAGGTCGTAGGCCAGGGCGATGGTGGAGCCGGTCGAGATGGTGTCCAGCCCGAATTGGTTGCACAGGTGGCCCGCGTAGGCCGCGGCTTCCAGGTCGTCGGAGCCGATGAGGGGGCCGAAGGAGACGGAGGTCTCGTATTCCGGCCCGTCCACCACCTCGTCTCCGGTCAGGGGCAAGCGCACCTCACGGCCGCATGCGATGGGGCAACGGAAGCAGGGCACATGGCGCTTGAGGTAGTGGTCGCTGAGCTCGCCCGCGTTGATTTTATCCTCGATGCCGTTGAGGACGTTGGTGGTGTAGTAGAAGGCGGGCACATCGCCCAGGGCCGGGCCCAGATCCATGTTGAGCATGGTGCCGCCCAGGCGCATCATCTGCGCGGTCAGGTCTTCCACCACATGGTTGGTGATCTCCCGCACCACCTGTTTGTTTTCGTCGGGATGGAAGAGGGGGACTTTGGCCTTGCCCCGCACCGCGATGGCTTTGAGCCGTTTGCTGCCCATGACCGCGCCCAGGCCCGTGCGCGCGGCCGCGCGACCGTGGTCGTTCATCACCCCGGCGAAGAGGACGAGGTTTTCACCCGCGGGGCCGATGCACGCCACCCGCACCCGGTTGTCCCCCATGAACTCGCGGATGGCCTCCTGGGTTTCGTACATGTCCAGGCCCCAGAGGTCGTCCGCGGGGTGGAGCCGGGGTGCGGCGCCTTCACGAAGCTCCAGCCAGACGGGGCGGGGCGCTTGGCCCGTGATGATGATGCCATCGTAGCCCGCGCGGCGCAGTTCCGGCCCCCAATAGCCGCCCGAGTTGGCTTCGCCCAGCAGGCCGGTGGCCGGGGAGCGCGCGGCCACGGAAAAGCGCCCGGCCGCGGGGGTCGTCGTGCCCACCAGGGGCCCGGTCATGAAGATGAGCGGGTTGTCCGGGCCCAGGGGATCGGTCTCGAGCGTGAGCATGTCCCATAAATAGCGCGCGGCCAGGCCGCTGCCGCCCACAAATTGCTCCGCAAAATCCTCGCGGATGGGCTCATCCCACATACGGCCTGTGGTCAGGTCCACGCGCAGGATCTTGCCCATGTAGCCGGGCAGGGAGCGGGGTGACGCGGGGGTGTAGGATTGGGGGAGCATGGGAATAGGTCAATGGCTAATGGTCAATTTATAAACTTATCGCCAATTTGACGCAGTTTCGTGGATGACGGGCGTTTCAATTCGCCGCGGATGACGCTGATGCGACGGATCGACACGGATTTTTGCTGAAAAGGATTAGTATATTCGAAAAATCCGCGAAAATCTGCTTCATCCGCGTTATCTGCGGCGAATTCCAACTTCCGATGAGGAAAACAAAGTGCAAAACAGCCTCTAGAAGTCGATCTCGCGGCCGTCGTAGGCGTAGAGAAAGAGGTTTTCCAGGTCTTCCCGTTCGGGAATGCGCACCGCGCTGATGAAGGTACCGTCGCCTTCCGCGAACTCCACCAGGTCTTCCAGCCGGGCTTCGTAGTCCTTGCGCGAGATGCCCAACTCGGCCACGGTCAGGGGCTGGCCCAACCGCCGGTGCAGGTCCCGGATAGCCGCGATGACGGCTCGGGCTGCTTCCGGCTCCTCCGCGTCCCCTTCGGGCAGGCGCAGCGCGTGGGCGATGTCGCGGAAGCGGGTGAGTTCAGGCGCTTTGGCGATGTATTCCAGAGTGTAGGGCAGGAAGAGACTGACACTGCGCCCGTGGGGCACGTGGAATTGACCGCCGAACGCGTGGCCCATGGCATGGGCCAGGGACGCCCACGAGTTGATGAAGCCCAGACCGGCCAGGGTGGCCGCGTTGGCCATATGTTCCCGGGCTTCCATGTCGTGGGGGTTTTCGTAGGCGCGAGGGAGATAGGAGAAGATGAGCTGGATGGCTTTCAGGCAGATGCCATCGGTGAAGTCATTGTGGAAGCTGGAGATGTAGCCTTCCACCGCATGGGTGAGCGCGTCCAGGCCCGTGTCCGCGGTGAGCCGCGGGGGCATGTTCTTGCTCATCTCCGGGTCCACGATGGCGATGGTGGGCATGGTCTCGCGAGAGCCCAGGGCCAGTTTGCGACCGTCGCTTTTATCGGTGAGCACGGTGGCCCAGGTGGCTTCGGAGCCGGTGCCCGCGGTGGTGGGGATGGCAATGAGTTTGGCCTTTTGCCCGATGTTGAGCTCGATCATGGGGCTGATCTCGTCGGGCTGGAGGTCGGGCCGCTCGTAAAGTACCCACATGGCCTTGGCCGCGTCGATGCATGAGCCGCCGCCCAGGCCCACGATGACGTCGGGCTCGAAGCCGCGCATCTGCTCCGCGCCCTTCTGCACGGTCTGCAGCGAAGGCTCCGGCTCGACTTCGGTGAACGCGGCCACCTCCATGCCCGCGTTTCGCAGATACCCGGCGACGTTCTCGGTGAAACCCAGCTTGTGCAGCACCGGGTCGGTGACGATGAACGCGCGCGAGCCTTGGATTTGTTCCAGTTCCGCCAGCGCGCCCTCGCCATAGATGATGGTTGGGGCGTCGAAGTACCACATGGTCGGTTGTCAGTAATCAGTGTTCAGTAATCAGTTTAGAAGGTGAGGTTGGCGTGGGAAGCCGGGGTCGTGAAACGTGATGCGTGATACGTAACGACCTCACGGATTACGCATTACGTTCGTTGCAGACTCGGCCAACCTCGCCCTGGTGACTTCTTCGCAAATCACGCCAGCGCGATTTACGAATCAGGATATGTCGTGGGCACGGATGCGGCCGAGTTGACCAGGTCCAGGGTGGCCTTGACCGAGCGCATGATTTTGCCCAGGTTGCCCTTGAGCTTGAGTTTGCGGCTGACCAAGGCGCGGATGGGGTCCAGTTTTTTCTCGAAGATCTGCTTGTAGACCTCGATATCACCCTCAATGACGAATTCGGGGGTCTTTTCGCTCATATCTTCGACCACATGCGCTTCCCGGCATTCCCCGTGCCACAGGTCCAGGTACATGACAAAGGGCTTTTCCAGGCCTTTACCCTTGACGATGAAGTAGAAATCGCCCTCCCATTTGGCAGCCGACTTGCGATAGGCCTCATTGTTGTTGAGCGCGTCCTTGAACGCGGCGACCCATTCAGCGGATGGAAAGAGATAGGCCATGATCACACCTCCGTGGGATAAGTGATGGTTGATGGAGAAATCGGGTGGTTGTGTTGGCGGGAATGCCAGCTTCGTCATGCGTAATGCATAATGCGTAAAGCCCTCACGTGTCACGCATCACGTTTCACGCCCGTTGGCGCCTCGTTCAACGTTGTCCTGACGACCTTAATCCTCATCCTGACGAATCCTATTTTCATAGCAATCCAACGGCTGGCTTGCCAGCGCCGATACGGACGAAAATCGTGGGCGGTAACCCGGTACACCTGGAAACCAGGAAACCAGGGAAACCGGGCCGATTCGCTCCTCCACCCGGTCTACTGGTCTACCGAAATCTATTTTCATAGCAGTCCGTGACGCAACGCGTTAGCCCAAGTATATGACGTTCCGCGTCATTCGTCAAACAATGTGGTCTGGAATGGCAAAATCGGCGGCAAGAAACATGGCGGACGCTCATGGTCCCTGTCGAACATAAGCGCCCGCCACTGGACTGTTCACTGCTTACTGCTCACTGAACACCGCCCTTACTACCCCCCATACTGCCATGGGGTGTCGTGCAGGGCCAAAGGTTTGGCGTCGGGATCGCGCACGCCCGCTTCCACCACTTCGGCGATGAACACGGTGTGATCCCCGCCGTGGAAGCTGTGGCGCACCTCAGCCTCGAACCAGGCGGGGGTATCCACCAGCAATGGGGAGCCCGTGACCGGGCCGGGCTCGAAGACGTATCCGTTGATGGTATTACCCTGAGTCTCCGCGGGCTTGAAGAAGGTCTGGGCCATGCCCTGCTGATCGCGGGCAAGGATGTTGACCGAAAGCGCGCCCGTGCGTTGGATTGCGTCGTGTAACCGACCATCAACGCGAATGGCGACCATGATCAATGGGGGCTGAAAGGAGGCCTGGGTGAGCCAGGTGACGCCGTTGGCCACGGCCTCTTCGCCTTGCCCCGCGGCCACAATGTAAATACCGTGGACTAACATGCGAAGGGCGGTTTTCTTGGCTTCAAGGTTCATGATGGTATCTCCGTGGAAAAGGGTGGGATGATGTGCGTGACTTTATTCTACCAAAAAAGCGCTCGACTTCCAGCCTGTGCCAAAGGTTTGCCAAGGGCTGTTCGACCTTTTACAATGGAGGCGCGTACTTAGCCATATCGCCAAAAAACTCCGCAAACGATCATGACCAGACCCATCGTTCTTCATCCCCCCCGCAACAACCCTCCCCCTATCACCCTGATCACCGACTTTGGCCTCGCCGACGGCTACGTGGGTGCGATGAAAGGCGTGATCCTCGATATCCTCCCTTGGAGCCAGGTGGTGGATATCACCCACGAGATCGCGCCCCAGAATGTGCGGCAAGCGGCCTTCGTGTTGTATTCGGTGGCGCCTTACTTCCCCGAAGGGACCGTCCATATCGTGGTCGTGGATCCAGGAGTGGGGACAGAGCGACGCCCCATCGTGGTTTTTACCGACCGGGCGGCCTTCGTCGGTCCCGACAACGGTGTGTTTTCCTGGATTTATCGCACGCAAAAAGTGCGAGAAATCCGGGAATTGACGAATCCTTACTATCAACGCCCCCAGGTCAGTGCCACATTCCACGGTCGGGATATCTTTGCGCCCTTTGCCGCGCACATCGCCGCGGGAGTCCCCGCCCCCAGCATCGGGCCCGCCATCACCGACCCCATCCAATTCGATATCCCCGATCCCGTGGTGCAAGAAGATGGAAGCATCCGGGGCGAGGTCATTCACATCGATGGTTTCGGCAACATCATCACCAACATCACAGAAGGCATGCTGATCGAGGCTGACCACTGGGCCTTTGAGCTGCCCGGGATGCAAGTGGTTGATTTCCGTCCCGCATATGGCTATGTGGAGGAAGGCGCGGCGTTGGCTTTGATCGGCAGCATGGGATATGCGGAGATCGCGATCCGCAACGGCCACGCGGCCCGAACGTTGAACGCAAACGTGGGCATGTCGGTGGTTGCCCGGCCGATATCATAGCCCCGATAACCGACGACGCCTCGACACCGCCGTTGGGTTTCAGAGGATCGATGCTTATGAGCGAATATTTCATTATTCAGGGAAAACGCCCCCTGCAAGGTGAAGTGCGGGTAACCGGCAACAAAAACGCCGCCCTGCCCATGCTGGCTGCCACCCTCTTAACCGATGAACCGGTGACGTTGCACAATGTGCCCCGCATCGGGGATGTAAACACCATGTTGGGGTTGCTGAAAGCGTTGGGCGTGGAGGTATTGGCCAATGGCAATGCCACTCTCACCCTCCAGGCCCGGAATGTGGCAACCCATATGCTGGACAGGGAGCTGGCGACCCAGATCCGGGCTTCGATCTTGCTGGCCGGGCCTTTGCTGGCC
>DRQW01000125.1 GCA_011371305.1 Anaerolineae bacterium
ACACGCTATGCGCATCTTACACATCTACAAGGATTATCATCCGGTGCTGGGGGGCATCGAGAACCATTTGCGCTGGTTGGCCGAAGCTCAAGCCGCGCGGGGGCACGATGTCACCGTGTTGGTGACCAATCCTGCTGGAATGCGTACCGTGGTGCGGGAAGAGAACGGGGTGCGGGTGATCCGGGCCGCGCGCTTCGCGACTGTCGCGTCAACGCCTTTGAGCCTTTCCTTGCCCGCGATTCTGGCCCGTGAAAAGCCGGATATCGTGCATTTGCAATTCCCCTATCCGGTAGGGGAAGTGAGTCAATGGCTGCTGCGTCGGGCCCCCACGGTTATCAGCTATCAAAGTGATGTGGTGCGACAGGCAACGATTTTGCGGTTCTACAACCCTTTGCTCAAACGCGTGCTTCAACAGGCCGCCCGGATCCTTGCATCCAGCCCCAACTACATTCAAAGCTCGCCCTGGCTGCGCCCGCTGGCCCATAAATGCACGGTGGTGCCCCTGGCCATCGATGTCCAGCGGTTCAGTATCCCCCGGCACGACGAAGTCGCCCGTATCCGTCAGCGGTTCCCCGGCCCGTTGTTGCTGTTTGTGGGCCGCTTGCGCTATTACAAGGGCCTGGATTATCTCATCCGGGCCATGAAGCACGTCGATGCCACCTTGCTCATCATTGGCACCGGGCCCGAGGCCGCCCGGCTAGGGGCAATGAGCTATGAGCTGGGGCTCGCGCAGAAGATTCATTTCCTTGGCGATATCGGTGACACCTTGCTCCCCGCCTATTATCAGGCGGCAGATGTTTTCGTCCTGCCTGCCAGCCATCGTTCCGAAGCCTTTGGCATTGTGTTATTGGAAGCAATGGCCGCGGGGACGCCGTTGATCTCCACGGAGCTAGGCACAGGCACCTCGTGGGTGAATCAGGATGGCGTGACGGGGCTGGTGACGCGGCCGCGCGATCCCACCGCGTTGGTCGAGGCCATTCACACCCTGCTGAGGGATGATACCTTGCGCCACGCGATGGGGGAACGGGCGCGGCAACGGGCCCGTTCCGAGTTCGACTTGCCTGTGTTGGTGGAGCGGGTTGAGCGGGTGTATGAGGAGGTGCTTCGTTAGAAGGGCAGGTCTTCTTCGTCCACCACCGCGGAGGATTCCTTGAGCGCGGCCCCCTGGCCCAACTCGTTCACACTGCGCCCGCCCAGAAAACGCACATTTTGCGCGCGCAATTCCAGCGTGGCCTTGGGTTCGCCATCTTGCCCTATCCATGCGCTGGCATCGATCTCCCCTTCCACCAACACAAGACGCCCTTTGGACAGGTATTCATTGCATAGTTCCGCCAATTTGTTCCAGGCCGTCACCCGAAACCAGGTGGTTTTCTCTTGCAGCTCGCCATTTTGGTTTTTCCATTTGCGGCTGACGGCCACCGAAAAGCTGGTGACAGGGACGCCACTGGGCGTGTAGCGCATCTCAGGGTCGCGACCCAGATTGCCAACGATAACAACGTGTTGATACATAGTGCCTCCTGGGGGATTTTGTATTCATGGGGGACAGCAGGGTTTTATGAAAGTATAGCCCGCGAGGTGGAAAATGTCAAAACACAACGAACACATGTTCCCCTAAATGGCGTCTTCCGGCAAGGTCTCCCATGTATCCTCCATCCAGGCGGAGACAGCGACCAACAGGGATTCCTTCTGATCGTTGGCCAGGATCAGCACCAGCATCTCCTCCGGGCCCGATGCCACTTCATCGATGACCGCGCCGTTGCGCGCGTGGCGTGCCAGCGTTTCTCCAATGGCATTCAGCCCGATGATCGGGTCACTTTCCTCGTCGATGGTGATGGAAGCACCGTAGAGCTCCAGCTTCACCTGATTGGCCAGATACAGGTCGATATCCACGAAGGGGCGATTGGCGGGCGTTGGGGGCTCGTCCAGGGCCTCATCGAGCATGGATTGGTCCCACACCACAATGGCAGAGATGGGCGCCCCCTCCAGGGTCACCAGATCCTGCCAGATCTCATCGGTTAGCTGAAATTGCAAGTCGGCCATGGCAATGTCTCGTAGGAGGATTTTAGTCTAGCATAGCACGCGGCCAACCTGGTGTCAATGGGTTTGGCGATTTTTCTGCCAATTTCGGCGGGTGTGGGCAATGGATGCAAGCTGTTGTTTCAGGAGGTGTTCGTCGCCTGTGGCCAGGGCTTGGCGCAGGGCCGCCAGCCGCGCAAGATAGTCATCAACGGCATTCAGCACCGCGTCCCGATTGGTGAAAAGGATGTCCAGCATCATGCGGACATCGGACGCGGCCACCCGCGAGGTGTCGCGAAAGCCGCTCGCGGCCACCTCCCACACCCGAGGGTCCGCTTCTGCTACGGCCATCACGTGCGCCACCAGGCTGGTTGCGGTCAAATAGGGCAGGTGGCTGATGGCCGCGACCAGACGATCATGCTGTTCGGGGTCCAGCACCAGGGGATGGGCCTGCAGGTGGTGGATGAGGGAGAGGATCAGGTTTTGGGCCTGGGGTGAGGTGCGGGGGAGGGGGCATAGGACAAAGGTGCAACCGCGATACAGGCCCGGCTCCGCAGCGGCCAAGCCGGCGGCCTCCTTCCCGCACATGGGGTGGCCTCCCAGGGCCTGCACATAGGGGGGCAGGTCGGCCATGGCCCGGCATATGGCCGTCTTCGTGCTCCCCATGTCGATGAGCACGGCCCCTGGCTTCATCCGCGGTCCCAGCTCGGCGATCTGGCGGAGGATGGTACGGACCGGCGTGGCCAAGACGACCAGGTCGGCCTCGGCCACGGCTGCGTGGGCGTCGGTGGTGACGTCATCCACACATCCACTGGTCCGGGTCGTTGGTATGGCCTCGGCACGTCGCACAACCCCCGTCACCCGCCGTACATGGCCTCGCAGGTCATAACCCAACGAGGCCCCCATGAGCCCCATACCGATGATGACGACGTGCATGTCGGTGAGCACGGGGGAGGGGGAGGAGAGTTCAGGGTTCACAAAGGGCTGTCTCACATTCAGCATGCATTTTGGACACGAGTGACGTGCATTCGTGGTGTGGGGGCTACAGGCTGCGCCCCAGCGCTTGGGCCAGGGTGCGCAATTCGCTCATCAGGGCGTGAAAACGCTTGGGTTTGAGGGATTGTGCGCCGTCGGAGAAGGCTTCGTCGGGGCGGGGATGGACCTCGATCATGAGGCCGTCTGCGCCCGCGGCGAGGGCGGCTTTGGCCACCGGGCCCACCAGGTGCCATTTCCCGGTGCCGTGGCTGGGATCGCCGATGACTGGGAGGTGGGTCAAGGTTTTCAGCGCGGGGATGGCGTTGATGTCGAAGGTGTTGCGTGTGTAGGTTTCGTAGGTGCGTATGCCTCGCTCCACCACCATGACGTTGGGGTTGCCGTTGGCCATGATATATTCCGCGGACATGAGGAGTTCTTGCAAGGTAGCGCTGAGCCCCCGTTTGAGGAAGACCGGTTTCTCTTGCTTGCCGACCGCTTGCAGCAAGCGGTAATTCTGCATGTTGCGAGCACCGATCTGGAGGATGTCGGCATAGCTGGCCACCAGGTCCACTTCTTCCGGGGCCATCACTTCGGTGATGATGGGCATCCCGTAGATTTCCCGGGCTTCGGCCAGGTATTGGAGCCCTTCTTCGCCCAGGCCCTGGAAGGAATAGGGCGAGGACCGGGGCTTGAACGCGCCCCCGCGCAGGATGTGTGCGCCTGCCTCTTTGACCGCATGGGCGGTTTCCAGCAGTTGGCTACGACTTTCGACGGAACAGGGCCCGGCCATGACCACGAGCTGGTCCCCGCCAATGGTCACACCGCCTACCTGGATGATGGTATCTTTGGGATGGAATTCGCGGTTGGCCAGCTTGAAGGGTTCGGCGACGCGTACCACCCGCTCCACGCCCGGCATGACCTCAAACAGATTGCGGCTGATCCGGCCTGTATCGCCGATGAGACCGATGATGGTATGGGATTCACCCGAGGAGAGGTGTGCCTCGAGCCCCAACGACTCCACACGATCGAGCACGCGTTGGAGTTCATCCTTGGTGGCAGTGGGCTTCATAATAACAATCATGGTCAGACTCCTTTTTTACAAGAGCGCAGGCGTGGTATGCAGGCGCCTCCGGGGATCACACCTTGGGCTGCACGCGCCTACGCGATGAAAGGGTGTGGGTTTCTGGCGCCGCTGGGTCGGCGGCCTGGGGGGCCCAGGGGACAGGTTCGGGCACGAAACGGTCCATGGCTTCGGCAATGCGTTTGACTTGCTTCACCAGCTCGACGAAGCGTTCGGGCTTGAGGGATTGGGGGCCGTCGGAGAGGGCTTCGTCGGGCCGGGGGTGGACTTCGACGATGAGCCCGTCGGCGCCCGCGGCAATAGCAGCCCGGGCCATGGGGATGACCGCGTCCCAGCGCCCGGTGGCGTGGCTGGGGTCCGCGATCAGGGGGAGATGGCTGAGCTGTTTGAGGATGGGCACCGCGTTCAGGTCGAAGGTGTTCCGGGTATATTTTTCAAAGGTACGGATGCCCCGTTCGCACAACATCACTCGATAATTGCCTCCTGCCAGGATATATTCCGCGGACATAAGCAGTTCTTCCATGCTGCTCATCATGCCCCGCTTCAGCAGCACGGGGCGTTGGATGCGCCCCACGGCATGGAGCAGGCCGAAGTTTTGCATGTTGCGCGCGCCGATCTGGAGGATATCGGCGTATTCGGCCACCATGGGCACGGCCTCGGGCGACATGACCTCGGTGACGATGGGCATGTTGTAGATCTCCCGGGCTTCGGCCAGGATCTCCAGCCCTTTTAGCCCCAATCCCTGGAAGGAATAGGGCGAGGACCGGGGCTTGAACGCGCCCCCGCGCAGGATGTGTGCGCCCGCCTCTTTGACCGCATGGGCTGTCTCCAGCAACTGGCTACGGCTTTCGACGGAACAAGGCCCGGCCATGATGATGATCTCCGGCCCACCGATGCGATAATCCCCTACCCGAAAGATGGTGTCGTGGGGGTGGGATTCGCGACTGGCCAGTTTGAAGGGCGCGCTGATGGTGGTGACCTTCTCCACGCCTGGCATGCGGGAAAAATCTTCGGGTTTGACGCGGCTGGTTTCGCCCACCACCGCGACGACGGTGCGTTCGGTGCCGTAGATGGGATGGGGTGTCGCGCCTGCTTTTTGCACCATGGCGATCACCGCGCCGATTTCGGCCGCGGTGGAGTTGGGATGCATGACGATGATCATAGGGGCCTCGGGAATCGAGTGGTTATGAGGGCAATTTGTGCTGTTCTGAAAATAGCATGATCGCTGGTCGCTGAAGGTTCGCAAAGCCCAGGTTGGGCGAGTCTGCCATGGTGCGTATTCCGTACTGCGTATTCCGTCCAGCTGTCACGCAATACGGAATACGGAATACGGAATACGAGATCGGCTTCCCGCGCCAACCTGGCCGCGAGGCATGTTCATCGGTATCGACGTGGGCTCGCCCGCCATCGGCCTGGACGGAAAGGATGCCGGTCGTCATGCTGCCGCAGACTGGAGTCCCTTCATAACGGTGGACTCAAATCTGCAACAGCTCCGCCTGGGCGCCGTTATGGAGCTGGGGCATGGTCGCGGCGGGGTAAGAGCCCAGGAGTTTGACGAACGCGGCCCGGGCCAGCAGCGCGACCAGCGCCTCCCGTTGGGGGGTATCCTGCCAATGGCCTTCGAAATCGAGGTAAAACACATAGTGCCAGGGACGATTGCGCCGCGGGCGGCTTTCCAGCTTGGTGAGGTTGATGCCGCGGGAGGCGAACTCGTTGAGGCAGGCCACCAGCGCGCCCGGGCTATGCGAGGTGGCAAAGACCAGGGATGTTTTGGCATTTTCGGCGTAAGGGGGTTCGCCCCGGCTAATGATGAAGAAGCGAGTGTAATTGAACACCAGGTCTTCGATGCCCGGCGCCAGGATCTCCAAGCCGTAGATCTGCGCGGCCAGTTGGCTGGCGATGACCGCCACCCCAGGGACGGGGTTTTCTGCCAGGTCCTTGGCACTGCCCGCGGTGTCGTACCAGGGCCTGGCCCGCCAGCCATGACGATTGAGAAAGCGTTCGCACTGGGCCAGGGCTTGGGGATGGGAGCGTACCTCCTGGATATCTTCCAACCGCGTGCCGGGAGGGGCCAGCAAGTTGTGCCGAACCCGCAGGAAAATCTCTCCCCACACCTTCAGATCATACTCCAACAGCAGGTCATAGGCTTTGTTGATGGACCCGGCCATGGAGTTTTCTACAGGCACCGCGCCAAAGGTGGCCCGATCCTGGTCCACGGCTTGAAAAATATCTTCGAACGCGTGGCAGGGCAGGGTGGCTACCTCGTCGCCGAAATGCTGTCGGATGGCTTCTTCGCTAAACGCCCCGTGTTCTCCCTGAAAGGCGACGGTTAGAGGTCGTTTCATCGTGTCCTCCCGCTTTTGCGCTCCCAATGGGCAAGCTGAGCCTCGATCCATGCATCCAGATCCTCTTCATCTACCGGGGGGAGGGTGGCCTTGTCGGGCCTGAGCACCTTGGCCTCGCCCACATACACATGATGGATTTCCGACGGCTTCTTGTCTGTGTTCCAGTGGACAAGGATGCGGATGCATCGGGGCAGGCTGTTGGGCACGTCCATCTCATGCCCGCACAACAACGCAGCGTCCCACCATCCCAGTTGACGGGCCGCCAGCGCGGGGAATTCGGCGTTTAAGTCGCGGGTGGTGGTGAAGATGGCACTGGCCACATCTTCGGGCTCGATGCCGTTGAGCCGAATCATGAGGGCCAGCAGGCGTCGGGTTTCCCGCAGGATCTCCTCGCGTGTGTTGCTGCTGACGGTGGTGGCGCCGCGCACGCCTCGACAAACCATGACCGGGGCCTCCTTGGGGGGATATGCGTGAATCCAGGCGGGTTGGGTGATGGGTTGGGCATACCAGAGTCCGATCTGCAGCATGGGATACCTCCTGGGTTGGGTGGGGGGAGGACCTTCGCCCACGCTGCTTTTGCGTCCCCATGGCAGCCAGGGAATAGAAAAGAGCGTGGGCTTGTCGCTCCACGCTCGGAAAAAACGGTGTCACGAATCAACGCCTACATGACGCCTTTTCCGGCGAGGAGCGACCTTCGAAAGGGAAAAAAGTAGCCAAAATAAAACCCAAAGAAGGTAGCCCCACGCCAAAAAGCCATCGCGCGCGCATCATCCCCCGCCATGGAGGCAATGGTCGTGGAGGATGAAAGGGCGTGCTGGCTGAACATGCGCGTCATGTCGGTGTGAGATGGCAAAAGCATAGCACAGGCGTGGATCGCTGTCAAATCGCTTTTTGAGGGGGGTATCCCAGGAATTTGGCATCATCCAGCTGACAGAAGTCGGACTCTGCAGGGCTGGGCCCAAAGAGCCCGAGTTGGCTTGGCAAGTGTCTATTTCCATTTGATGGTGCAGCCGATGGGTGGGGTTTCGGCCACGGGCGGATCTTTGCCTTCCAACAGCGCCTGGATGGCGTCCCGCAGGAAGTGTTGTTTCACCGCGAAGGGGTTCTCGAAGTTGTCATCGACCGCGCCATGATAGCGCAGTGTGCGGTCCTGGTCGAAGACAAAGACTTCGGGGGTGCGGGTCGCGCCATAGGCCCGGGCCACTTCCTGGGTCTCGTCCCATAGATAGGGGAAGTTGTAGCCCTTGGCTTTGGCCCGTTTCTTCATTTCCTCGAAGCTATCCGCGGGGTATTTGACCGGGTCATTGGCATTGATCATGGCGAATTTCACCCCCTGCGGCTTGAACTGCGCCTGGAGCTGGATGATGCGATCCTCCCAGGCCTGAGCGTAGGGGCAATGGTTGCAGCTGAAGATGATCACCAGCACAGGACGATCTTGCCAGTCGGAGAGGCTGTGCATGTGACCATCGGTGCAGGGCAGGGTGAAGTCGATGGCTTGGTCGCCGATGCGTAAGGGCATAGTAAGTCACCTCCTGGAAGTTGAGATAGAAAGCGTGGATGAGACAAGGGCTTGGCGGTTGGGGTGTGCGGCCCGTTGTGCTAGGTTTCATGGATGGGCGATGAGGGGCGCTTCGCCCGCAAGGCCCGGCGGATCATCTCCGGGGAGGGCATGGGGGAGATGCGCCCATCGTCCCAGCGATAGACGCGGCAGGTGAGCGCGGCCGGGGCATCGGGCGGAGGCGGGTCGATGTCCTCGCCATCGATGAGGATGGTGGGCGAGCCGATGAAGTGCCACGCCCGGGCCTGTTCCTCAGTTTCCATTTTGTGGATGGTGATGGGCGCATCGATGCCTTCCTCCGCCATGACCTGTTTCAGCCGGGCCAGGGCCTGTTCATGAGAGGGGCAGTCTTCGTAGTAGAGGAAGTCGATCTTCATGGACGGGGGGGTATCTGTGGAAAGTGCAACCTTGAACCGAACCCTCGCGCCCAAACAGGGGCGTTTCACAAGCATAGCACGCACTCATCTCATCGTCTATCATCTCCCTTACAGTCCGATGGCGAGCACGCAAGCAGGTTTGCAGGTTTGCAAGTTTGCACGTGACAAGTGACCTACGCAACTTGATTTGCCACCCGCTACCCGCCACCTGCATACTTTTTTCCGGGGCGTGAGACCTGCATTTCCAAAGCGCCCTTAGTATTGGGCCAGGTTGCCTTTGCTTTGCGCTTGTTTTAGTGCCCAGGCCAGGGCGATGACGCCCAGGGGCATGAGGAGCAGGGTGAATGCCAAAAGCGCCAGGAGCGAAGGCAGGAGTTTGGTGAAAGGATCGCCGTTGAGGAGCGCGCCGCGTAGACCGGCCAGCGCGTAGGTGTGGGGGAGGAGCAGGGAAAGTTTCTGGACCGGTTGGGGGAGAAGCTGAGGGGGGAAATAGACCCCGGCCAGGAGCGCGGCCGCGGCTTCAACGGCCCATGAGACCGCGTTCCCCCGTTTGAAGACCAGGATCAAGGCCGCGCCCATCAACCCAAGCCCGCTGATGGCCATGCTGGCCAAAACCGCCACCACCAGCGCGGCCGGCACGTTCGCGCCCGCCAGAGGCGCGCCCAACGCCAATCCCAACAACAGATAGAGCAGCGTTTCGCCAAACGCGTACAGATAGGGCCAGAGATTGGCCCCGAAGATGAGTAACGGCAGGGGCACGGGGAGCAATGCCTGGGCTTCGAGGGTGCCCATTTGTTGGGATTCGGTGAGCATGCCCGCGTAGCCACTCAGGCTGATGTTGAACAGCCGCATGAAGGCCAGGCCGATGAGCGCGTAGGCGAAATACCCCCCTTCGTAATGGTCCAGGCCCGGTTGGGGGCCCGTGACCAGTTTGCTGATGAAGTAAAATACCGCCACCTGGAACAGCGTGCTTAGAAATCGCAGGACAAACGCCAGGCGATAGGTGAGTGAAATGCGCACATCCCGGCGGAAGGTCTCCCACAACATGGTGGGCCACACCCTAACGTCCATAGTCCGTCTCCGTGCCGGTGAAGTGAGCATAAAGCCGGGCCAGGGCCGCGGTGCGGGTTTCAGGTTGGGGCAATCCGGCCTGGGCGATGAGCGCCTCGGGGGTGCCGTCGGCCAGGAGTCGACCCTGGTGCAGAATCAGCACCCGTTGGGCGAAGGCCGCGATCGCGCCCAGCCGATGGGTGGAAAGCAGCACGCTGGCCTGGGGATGTTCCTGCAGGTAGGTATCGAGCAGATGCATGAAGTCCCCGGCCGCGGCCGGGTCCAGGCTACGGGTGGGTTCGTCGAGCAGGAGGACGTCGGGGCGATGGAAGAGGGCCCGGGCCAGGGCCAGGCGTCCCCGCTGGCCGTTGGAAAGGCTCCCCACCCGACGGGAGATGAATTCCCCCATCCCCAGCGCGGCCACCAGTTCGTCCAGCCGTTGTTGGAAGGTGCGGCCACGGATGCCGTAGCCCGCTGCGAAAAAGCGCAGATTGTCCCGGCCATCCAGCCGCCAGAAGAAGCTGCGGTCGGGATCGGTGATGACGCCGATGCGGGCCCGCACCGCGCGGCGCTTCGCCAGGGGCAGGCCGGTGATCCACGCTTCCCCCCCGTCGGGCCGTAGCAGGGTAGCCAGGATTTTGAACAGGGTGGTTTTGCCCGCACCGTTGGGCCCCAGCAGGACTGCCATCTCCCCCGCATGGATTTGAAAGTGGATGGGGTGCAGGGCATGGACCGGGGGGTTCCCCGGATAGGACTTGGCCAGGCCCTGGACGCGGATGGAAGGCTCCGGGGTCGTCATGCTTCATCTACCAACAAAACGCATTCATGGGTTCGGCCATCCACTTTCATGGTCATGGGGCGTTCCAGGCGAGCGTTGGCCACATACTCGGTCTCTTCCACCACGGGCAATGAGCGCAGCCAGGCCCAATCGATGTGTTCACGGTCGTATTCAGACAGGTTGATGTAGCCGATGCCCTGGGTGGTGATGTTATGGAAGAAGTGGGAGCCCTGGGAAGGTTCGACGCGGAAGTTGTCATAGACTGCTTCGACGATGGCCCCCACGCCCGAGATGTCGGCCCAGCGTACCGGGATGCCCAACCATCGGTCGGATGTGCCCCAACGTCCGGGGCCGATGAGGAGGTAGGGGCGGTTTTCCTTCACCAGCCGGGCGTTCATCCGTCCGATCTCCTGCGCGATCTGGACGGTCTTGGCGATGTCGAAGCTCTCGGGCTTGACGTAGAGGATATCCCGCATCTCGCGGTTGATGAAATTCCCCAGCGCATGGGTTGAATAGCATTTGGCTTGCTGGCGCTCCTCCTCGGTGATATCCACCGGCCCCAGTTCGGCGCGGGCAGTCATGGGGCGCAGTTGCAGGAAGGCGAATTCGGGCGGTTCCTTGGTCGTTAGCTTTAGGTCCACCGAAAATTCCATCTCCACTTCGGCCCCCATGCCCATTTTGGCTAACTCCAGCGCATCCACCAGGATGTCGGGCAAAGGGAATTGGCGATATTTAAGGACATTGGCGAAGGTGAGCACGCGATAGCCCGGGATCATGACCGTGTCGCGGATGCGGTGCTCCGCGGGCACGTAGGTGCTGGAAAGATACTGGACCGGGGGTTCGTCCAGCGCGTCGCTGACATTGCGGCGCACCAGGTTTTCCGAATCGGTGATGTCCAGCACGTGGTAATCTTCACCCATCTTCAGGGCATAGAAGTGGGTCTGTGCGTTCTTGAGGATATCGTCCACCGAGGAGAATTGGGGTTGGATGTGGGGGTAGCGGGGGCAGAAGCGCAGGGTGCGTTCCCCTTCCACCACGGCCCGGCCCAAGCCCAAGGCGATGGTGGCGATGCCGTCTTCGGGCTTCATGCGGGCGAAGGGGTAGTAGTTGTAGGATTGGGCAACGCCCGAGATGGCCGGATAGAAATAATCGCCGTACCGTTCCCCCACCAACCGCTGGATCACCACGGCCATCTTCTCCTCCTCGATGCGGCGACCGATGCGGCGGGAAAAGGCTTTGGGGCCTTGAAAGTAGGTGGAGGCATAGACGAGTTTGACCGCATGGATGAGGTGTTCCAACCGGCGTTCCAGGCTGGGGTGTTCGTTGGGCAGCATGTAGGTGCGATAGAGGCCGGCATAGGCCTGGAATTGGGCATCTTCCAGCAGGCTGGATGAGCGCACGGCCAGGGGGTAGCGCACCTGGGCGAGAAACGCGCGCAGGTCGTTTTCCGCCCACTTGGGGAAGATCCCCCACAGAAACCGGGCCGAGATCTCCTGATCGGAAAGATCCTCCTCGGCCAGGTATCCCAGTCGGTTGGCCTGGATGAATTCATCGAAGACCTCGGTGGTGATGACCAGGGTTTGGGGCACATCCAGGAGGATGTCTTTGTATTTATGACGGAACGATCGGTGGTCGTTCATCAAGGAAAGCCAGAACGCGAGCCCACGGGCTTTGCCCCCCAGGGACCCCTGGCCGATTTTGAAGAAATCCGTGACCAGGTCGAAGTCATCCGCGGCGAAATCGACCACGACGCCCCGCTGGCGGGCGCGTCGTCGGGCGTGGATGAGCCGGACCAGGAAATCGCGCATGGCTTCGATGTCTTCGAAATCCTCCACCCGCAGGTCGCGCAGTTTGGCGCCCAAGAGGGTTTCGGTGCGGGTGAACAACCAGCGTGAGAAATCATTCCGCGCCGCGTGGAAGCGCAGGGACTCGGCGGGCACGGTCTGGAGGGCTTTTTCCAGACTGCGCAAGTCGGAAGCGCGCCCCACCTCCTGCCCGTCGGGCAAACGGAAGATGAAATCCCCAAAGGCCAGGCTGTGGATGAAAAAGGCATGGAGTTCTTCGCGGACGCGTGGAGAGGTTTTGTTCAGGAACGCGGCGTGGAGTTCCTCGGCATAGCGGCGGTTCGCGGGGTTGACGCTGGTCAGCATCAGCGCGATGTCGAAACGATCCTGGCGGATCATGCGCAGAAGGTCCACGCCCGCCCGGGGGTCTAACACACCCTGGCGAGGAAATTCCACATCGGAGATGACGCCCAGGATGTAGGGCTCGAATTGGCGATAGATGGCCACGGCTTCTTCGTAGGTTTCGGCCACGAGGATTTTGGGCCGGGCGCGCATGACCAGTAGCCGGTGTTCTTCGTTGAGTTTGCCTTCCAGCACCTTGCGGGTTTGGCCCACCACCTCTTTGTAGAGGATGGGGAGGATGGTGGAAAGGTGCAGGGGGGAATTTTCCACAAAGAGGATGATGCGCACGCCGGCCAGTTTCGTATCCTGGGGCGCGTTGCGTTTGTCTTCTTCGCTTTTGATGATGGCCACCAGCAGCTCGGTGTCCCCGGTCCAGACGAACGCCCGGTCGATGACGCGCGCCTGGCCGGGCCCATAGAACGCGGCCGGGTCCAGCAACGTGCTGTGGGAGATGAGCACCACCGCGATATCGGGGTCACGGGCTTTGATCTCTTGGGCAAAGGCCAGCGCGTCCATGTCCGCGATGCGGGGCATGGTGATAACCATTTGATATTTCGTTTCCTCCAGCCGCTGGAATGCTTCCTCCGCGGTGGAAACCCAATGGAGTTGCGGGGGATGGCTGAGATTGAGCCCGCGGTATTCGTTGATGATGTGCTCGGATAGGCGTCCATCCTCCTCCATGATCCAGGCGTCGTAGGGGGATGACACCAGGAGGATGCGACGCACCTTCCAGGCCATCAATTCATGATAGATTTTGAAGCTCGACTCCAGGTCGGAGACTTCATCGATGAGTTTATCCAGTTCGGGTTGGGTGAGTTTCATGGCACAGTCCGCTGACGTCAACGCCTGATCGAGATGATCAGACCACGATGGGTTTACGCCGGACCCCGGATGTCGGACCCCGGACTTCAATTATGCCCCAGGCCCCAATGCATGCCAAAAACCCCCATCAGGAAAAGAGGATTTGGGTAAATCGAAAGGTGTATGGTATATTACGCCTGCACGACGCACATAGCATCAACCATCTCGTGCGTCGAAAGTGTAGCGTGACAATGGCGTTTCGCTTATCCTTCCCTTCTGTGATTCGAGTTGGATATCTTTCGTTTTGGACATGCCAAGGCGGCATGCTTCCGAAGATGACGCGCACCCTGCCTTTGTTTCAGACAAGGCGGGTGTTTTCGCGTATAGAACGACGTGTTTTCCCTCACCTTTGCCGAATTGAGAACCTGCCGACTCAGGCCGCCTGACGACCTGACCGGCAGGTTTTCTTTTCCATAAGCTTCCCAAATCCCATTCGATTGTGTCAAAAGGAGACAAACACCATGGACGCTTTCCTGGAATATGTGAAAGCCCGGGATCCCAATCAGCCCGAATTTTTTGAAGCGGTGATGGAGGTGTATGAATCCATCAAACCGGCGCTGGATCGGCATCCTGAATATCGCCAGGCCAAGTTGCTGGAGCGTATTGTCGAGCCCGAGCGCGTGGTCATGTTCCGCGTGCCGTGGATGGATGACGCGGGTGAGATCCATGTGAATCGTGGTTTTCGTGTGGAAATGAACAGCGCCATCGGCCCGTACAAGGGCGGTTTGCGCTTCCATCCTTCCGTCAATCTCAGCATCCTCAAGTTCCTGGCCTTTGAGCAGGTCTTCAAGAACGCCTTGACCACGTTGCCCATGGGCGGCGGCAAGGGCGGCTCCGACTTTGATCCCAAGGGCAAGTCGGATACCGAGGTGATGCGGTTCTGCCAGAGCTTCATGTTGGAGCTGTTCCGTCACATTGGCCCCAACACCGATGTGCCCGCGGGGGATATCGGCGTGGGCACCCGAGAAATCGGCTTCCTCTTCGGCATGTACAAGAAGATCCGTAACGAATTCACCGGTGTGCTCACGGGCAAGGGCCTGAACTGGGGCGGCAGCCTCATTCGGCCCGAAGCCACGGGTTATGGTGTGGTCTATTTCGCCATCGAGATGCTGAAGACCCGGAACATGACGCTGGAGGGCAAGGTGGCGTTGGTCTCCGGCTCCGGTAATGTGGCCCAATATACCACTGAACGCCTGCTTGATTTCGGCGCCAAGGTGGTCACCCTCTCCGACTCCAGTGGCTACATCTACGACGAAGAGGGTATTGATCGGGAGAAGCTCGACTTCGTCATGTGGCTGAAGAATGTGAAGCGTGGCCGCATCAAGGAATATGCGGAGAAATACCCCAACGCGGTGTACACGCCCGTGGATCCCAGCCTGGATTACAATCCCCTGTGGAACCACAAGGCGGATATGGCCTTCCCCAGCGCGACCGAAAACGAGATCAACGGTAAGGACGCGCAACACCTGGTGAACAACGGCGTCTTCCTGGTGGCCGAGGGCGCGAACATGCCTTCCACCCCCGAAGCCATCGATATCTACAAGCAGCACAACATCCTCTATGGCCCGGCCAAGGCCGCGAACGCGGGCGGTGTGGCCGTCTCGGGCCTGGAGATGTCTCAGAACAGTCTGCGGATGCAGTGGAGCCGGGAAGAGGTGGACAAGAAGCTGCAGCAGATCATGAAGGCGATCCATCGTCAGGCCTGGGAAACCGCGGAAGCCTACGGCTATCCCGGCGACCTGCAGGTGGGCGCGAACATCGCCGGTTTCGTCAAGGTGGCGGATGCCATGCTGGACCAGGGTTTGGTCTAAGCCTCGAACCATGTTCGCATACCTCAAGCCCCTGCCCTCGGGCGGGGGCTTTTTTCTGCCTCGCTTTCCAGCGCTTGCCTTGCTACTGTTTTTCAGCTATACTGCAATTCAGAAATTCAGTATCCAGGAGAACGAGTCATGTCAACCACAGCGACATTACAAATATCCCAGCGAGGGGTGATTACCATCCCCAAGTCATTGCGGGAAGCCTATGGGTTGCGTCCCGGCGACACGCTGACGCTCATCGATTTGGGGGGTGTGTTCGTCCTGAACCCGCATCGATCTGAAATCGACGCCCTGGCTGACAAAATCAAAGCCCAATGGGATGAAGATGGTGTGACGTTAGAAGCGCTTTTGCGCGCGTTGGAGGAGGAACGGGAGCGTGGAGAAGGTTGAATGGCGCATCTTTCTCGACACCAGCGTCCTTCTCGCTGCCGTATACTCGGAGACTGGAGCAGCGCGGGTGATATTGAAGCTGGGAGAGGCTGAGGCGATTTCGCTTTGGATCGGGCCATCGGTATTGAAAGAGATGGAGGCGGTGCTGGCAAGGAAATCCCCCAAAAGCAAAGGCTTGTTTGCCCTCCTGCTACATCAGGCCCGGGTGCAAATCGGCCCGGAGCCTGATGCTGATTCGTTGCGCTTGTCGTCGCTGCTGATCGATTACGCTCCGGACGCCCGGGTGCTGGCTGAGGCGATAGCCATTCAGTCGGATTATCTTGTTTCCTTCGACCGTAAGCATCTGGTGGGAAATGAGAAACTGGACGCGGCGCCTTTGGCCGTAGGGACGCCCGGGGATTTTCTGGCATGGTATCGCACGCAGTTGGCAGGAAGAGCCTGACAATCTTGCCCCGCGCGGCCGTGTTCTGCTAGACTGATCCCCCATGAAACGCATCTCCCTCGCCTTATTCGTCCTGGCCCTTGCCGCGCTGGCCCTGACCGCCTGCGGCTCGACTGGCCCCATCCTGGCCAACGCCCGCATCGAACCCGACGTCATCAGCCCTAACGCGGATGGCGTGGCCGATGTCGCGCGCATTGCCTATACCATCCGCCGCCCCGGCACTATCTCGATTTACTTCGAGGATGACGCGGGCCATCGGTATTATTTCCGCAAGGATCAACATCGCGGGGCCCGTGACTACAACGTCCTCTGGGGCGGCGTCATCGAAAAACCCATCTACCTGGACCCCGACCGCACCATCGAGGCGTATATCGGCCAGGTGTTGCCCGATGGCCGCTATCGTTGGGTCATCGAAGCGACCGATGCGCGGGGGTTTACCGACCGGGCCGAGGGGGTTATCACCATTCGGGATGCTGATACGGAGATGCCCGAGTTCGAGAACTTCGCGGTGAACCCCGAGGTCATCACCCCCAACCAGGATGGTATCGACGATCGGGCCTCCATCACCTATTGGCTGACTAAGGACGTGGAGGAGGTCCAGGTCTATCTCATGAATCCCCGGGATCCCGAAAACGCCGACCGCAAATATCCCCGCAAATATCCCCTGGAACCCACTGAGCGGGAAGTTGAACCCACCGAGGCAGGTTATCATTTCTACGATTACGACGGTGGCATCGACAAGGGCGCGGACCCACCCCCCGATGGCGATTATCTCGTGGTGGCCGAGGCCTGGGATAAGGTGGGCAATCACAATATCGTTACCGGCACCCTGACCATCAAGGATGGTGGCTATCCTCGGGCCCAGATCGTGGAGGGCAAGATCACCATGGTTGGGCCGTTGGACAGCGGCTATAAGTTGAATATCCCCCTGGGTGGGAAGCTGATCTTCACTGCCACCATCGAAAACTATGGGCGGGTGCCTATCCGCACAGCAGGCCCATGGCCAGGCACCGTCTATAAAGCCAGCGAAAACTACAACACCCTGGCCTATCGTGAAAATGAACCGAGCTGGTTCGAGCAATCGGGTACGTGGCGTTTCGGCCTGAATTATCAATCGAATTTCGGGCAGGACTGGCCTTTCCGTTACGCGGTGGGGCGCAAGGCTGAAGACCTGCGCTGCGAGCTCATCGACGGGCGAGAGCAGTGTTTTCTGGACCCGGGCGAACGAGGGCTGGTCTATGGCACCATCATCTGGGATATCATCCCACCCCGCAACCCCTTCCGCATCTGGGGGGGATTGCTACATGAGGATGTGCGCATCGAAAACAACTTCGCGGATGTGCATGAGATCGAAATCGCGGATCCCAACCAGGCTCCCTGATCTCCCGTCATGGTGCAACCTACCCTCGAAACCCAACGGCTCATCCTGCGCCCCTTCCGCCAAGAGGACATCCCGGCCATTGTAGAACAGCTACAAGACCCGGCCATCGCCCGGATGACCCTTTACGTTCCCTTCCCCTACACCGAGGAGGACGCCCGAACCTGGCTGGCCGCGCAGGAGCAATCTCGCCAGAAGGGCACAGGCTACACGTTTGCCATCGTCCGCCGCGAGGATGGCGCGCTCATCGGCGCCATCGATATCCGGCCCAACACGCGGCACAAAAAGGCCGGGGTCGGATATTGGATCGGGAAGCCCTATTGGAATCAGGGTTATGCCACCGAAGCTTTGCGCGCGATCATCCGCTATGGATTCGAGACCCTGGGCCTGAAGCGCATTCAGGCCGACCATTTCGTGGAGAATCCCGCCTCGGGGCGGGTGATGGAGAAGGCCGGGATGAAGCGCGAAGGGCTGTTGCGGGCATATACCTACAAAGATGGCCGGTTTCGGGATCACGTGATGTACGCGATCCTGCGGGAGGATTGGGAGGCGATGACGTGAGGGGAGGATCAGGTGGTGGGGAGCTGGCAACAGCGCCCGGTGATGGCGTGGCAATGGTGGGGCCAGTCAGCCACGGGGGTGAGCCCCGCGGCGCGTAAAAGCCGGGCGGCCATAGCCAGGGACAATCCCATCACGCCCGCGAAACAACCTTCCAGGCGTGCCACCGGATGAAATGCCCGATTTTGGATGGCGTACGCGCCTGCTTTGTCCATGGGATCGCCTGACGCGATATACGCTTCGATCGCCGCGTCGGTGTAGTCTCGCATGAACACGCGGCTGATATCCAGGTCAGAAAGCAACTCCCCTTCTCCCATGACCGCGATCGCCGTCATGACCAGGTGCATTCGGCCTCGCAGGGCCCGAAGCATGGCCCGGGCCGTGTCCTCGTCCTTCGGCTTCCCCAGGATCTCGCCATCGAGTACGACGATGGTATCCGCGGCCAGCACGACATGGCCGGGATGACGAGCCGCGACCGTTTGGGCCTTGGCTTCGGCCAGCCGCCGCACATGAGCCTGGGGTGTTTCTCCCCGCAGTCGGCGTTCATCGATATCCGCAGCATCTATCGAAAAAGGGATGCCCAACGCGGTCAACAGTTGGCGGCGACGGGGCGAGGCGGATGCAAGGATGAGCATGTTTTTTCTTCCTGGCTTTGTTTGACAAACCCGGCCGGTTCGGGTAATCTTGGAGGACGTCAGGTTGAGAGACTTGACGGTGTTGCTGCGACCGACACAATGGCGTGTCCGGCCGCAGCACACACTGCCGAACGCATATCGATAAAGCCCGGAGGCTGCAAGCCGGTCCGGGCTTTTTGCATGTCTGTTGGGGGGAGGCGGATGCTATACTTCCACAATGGGCGGGCTGGTTTCATCTACCGGGCCTTCCACCCAGAAATCCCCATCGGGGGTGACTTCTTTCTTCCAGATAGGCGCGATGTGTTTCAAGCGGTCGATGGCATAGGCGCAGGCGTCGAAGATGCCCTCGCGATGGGCCGCGGCCACGGCCACAATCACCGAGGACTCGGTCACATCCACCCGCCCGATGCGATGCACGATGGCGATATCCAACACCTGGGGCCATTTCTCCCGCACTTCGTTGCCGATCTCGGCCAGTTTGGCCTCGGCCATCTCGACATAGGCTTCGTATTCCAGATGGTCGGTGTGGATGTCGCCCGTGACCCCGCGCACTGTGCCCGAGAACAGGACGATGCCGCCCACCTCGGGCGCGCTGACCAGGGCCGCGACCTCGTCCAACGAAAGGGGATCGGTGGTCAGCCAGAACTTTTTCCGTGCCTGGCCGCCGCCCACGGGTGGGAAGATGGCCACCTCATCGCCATCATGCAGCTTCGCGTCCATATCCACAAACTCCTTGTTGATGGTGACATGGAAACGCCCGCCCCGGCCAAGATGGGGGGCTTCCTCGCGAATGACCTCGACCAGGTCGGCGACAGTCGCCCCATCGGGGAGTTCCACTTCCAGATAGGGGCTTTTGAAGATCTCTCGGAGGGAGGCGAAAAGGCGTACGCGTACGTTCATGGATAGATCTCCTGTGGGGTGTGGGAGGAGCAAGGATCAGGATTGCGGATTCGGATTGGGGAGGTTGGGGGCGTCGTCAGCTTTGAATTCGCCACTTTTGCCCCCGCTTTTATAGAGCAGACGCACATTCTCGATGCGCATGGTTTTTTCCAGGGCCTTGGCCATGTCGTAGATGGTGAGCGCGGCCACCGAGGCCGCGGTCAGGGCTTCCATCTCCACGCCCGTTTGGCCCTGGCATTTGACTGTGGCCCGGATGGCGATGCCATCCTCCACGTATTCGAAATCCACCGCGACTTTGGTGATGAGCAGGGGATGGCACATGGGGATGAGTTCGTGGGTGCGTTTGGCCGCCATGATGCCCGCGACGCGGGCCGTCCCCAGCACATCGCCCTTTTTCACATTGCCCGCCCGGATCGCGGCCAGGGTGGCAGGCTGCATGACAACTTTGGCCGCAGCGATGGCTGTGCGGTGGGTGATGGGCTTGTCACCCACGTCCACCATCTTCGCCGCGCCCGTTTCATCGAGGTGGGTGAGTTCGGTCATGATAGTTTAGAAGTGGGCGTGAAACGTGAAGACGTGAATCGTGAGGGTTTTACGCATGACGGATTACGTTCGGTCAAATCGGCTTTCCGCGTCAACTTCGTCGTTTTCAATGGTTAAAGCATTTTCGTTAGGGTACTTAGTATATCAAATCGCCCGAAAGAAAGGCCGCGGTGCGGGGGTCTTGCGGGCGGTGGAAGAAAGCATCCACGTCCGCGGTTTCGATGATCTCGCCATCGAACAGCAGGGCCACCCGGTGGGCCAACCGGCGGGCCTGCCAGATGTTGTGGGTGATCAGCACCACGGTGGTGCCGCGTGCCTGGTTGGCCTTGCGGATGATCTCCTCGATGATGCGGACGTTGCTGGGGTCCAGGTTGGCGGTGGGTTCATCCAAAAAGAGGACTTCGGGGTTGAGCACCAGGGCTCGGGCCAGGGAGACGCGCTGAGCCTCGCCGCCGCTGAGCCGATCCACGGGCTGCCTGGCCAGATGGCTCAAGCGCACGTCATCCAACGCCTGCTGGATGGCTTCGTGCCCGTTGCGGGAGCCTCGCACCCGCAGGCCATAGCTCACGTTCCGCCACACCGACGCGTTGAGCAGCAAGGGCTGCTGAAAGACCGCGACCATGCGTCGGCGCAGGGCGATGGGCAGGTTGCTGGCGGTGTAGGCCCGCTCATGAAAATACACCCGGCCCTGTTGGGGTTTCTCCAGGAAATTGAGGATGCGGAGGAGGGTGCTTTTGCCCGCGCCGCTGGGCCCCACCACCGCGAAAATCTCCCCGGGCAGGATGCTGAGCTCGGGGATGCGCAGGGTGAAGTGCTCGCCATAACTGTGGCGGATGGCTTCCAGCCGAAGGATGGGGTTCATTTCATTGATGGCGTGGATCCAGGCGCCCTTGCAGATGGAGGAGCAGCCAGTTGGCGGTGAAAGTGATGGCCAGGAGGATGATGCCCAGGGCCATGGCCAGGGAAAAGTTGCCCTTGCGAGTTTCCAGCACGATGGCCGTGGTCAGCACGCGGGTTTTGTGTTCGATGTTGCCGCCCACGATGAGCACGGAGCCCACCTCGGAGATGATGGCGCCAAAACCCGCGACCAGGGCTGCGAAGACGCCCGTGCGGGCTTCGTACAACAGGGTGAACACCACCTGGCGCCGGGTCGCGCCCAGGGAGCGCAGTTGCATAATCAGGTCCGAAGGGATGGCCGCGATGGAGGTCATGGTGAAGCCGACGATGAGGGGCAGGGCCAGGATGGATTGGGTGACGATCATGGCCCGAGGGGTGAAAAGCCAGCCCAAATTCCCCAAGGGGCCCTGACGGGAAAGCAGGAGATAAATCGTCAGGCCTACGACCACGGGGGGAAGCCCCATGCCGGTATAGACCAACGCCACGATGAAGCGTTTGCCGCGAAAATGCTTCAGCCCCAGGAAGAGACCGGCAGGCAGCCCCATCGCCGCGCTGATCACCAGCGCCAGACCACTGACCTCCAGCGAAAGCCGGACGATCTCCAGCAGGTTCGGGTCCAGGCTGAAGATGAGGGCGAGGGCCTGGCGCAAACCGTTGAGAAATATCTCCATAGCGATGTCTATTTTACACCGATCTCCCTATTCCCAACAAACATAACGGCTGGAGTCCAAAAACAGGCCGATGGCGTAGGTGCCCGCGTCGATATGGATGGACATGCCTCGCGGCCAGGTTGGCGCGGGAAGCCGGTTTCGTGAACCGTGAGGCGTGAAACGTGAGGCCGTTACGCATCACGGTTCACGTTTCACGCCCGTTGGCGCTTCGCCTAACGGGGGCTTGACGATCACTTCTTTTTCAGCGCCGAGGCACTATTTTTCAAAGCAACGCCCGCACTTTTTCCAGCAGGGTGAATTTATACCGCGCGCCCTGGAGCCACTGCCGCCCGGGCGAGGCCACCGGGTCCACCTCGCTGCGTCCGATGATGTCTTCCTCCACATTCAGGTTATAGGTCTTGACGAGCTGGGCGATGATGGCCGCGGCCGTGTCCAGCTGAGCTTCGGGGGGTGGATTATTGGTGAAATTGCCCGCCAGAGCTACGGCCACACCTGTGCGATTGATGTCATCTTTCAGGGTTTGGCCGAGGGCGGTTTCCAGCGATTCGGTCCAGAAGCCACTTCCATCCCCTTGCACCAGAAAATGGTAGGGCAGGCCGGGCAGGTCGCGGCGGGCGATGATCGCCCGGGCCAGCGCGATGGGGTCGATTTGGGAGGATGTGACGGTGTGATGCACCACGATGATCTCGATCTGGTTGAGGGTGCGAGAGGGCCAGGTTTTGGTGGGATGGTGGGGCATCTGGTCGCGGATGTCCTGGACGCCGGGGGGAGGCGTGAATTCCCCGCCCGGCAGGTCCGATTGCAGGCGTTGGGCGCGTTCGAGCAGGGATTCGACCTGGGTCAGCAGGCCGGGGGTTTGCTGCGCGGCCCGCTTTTGCGCGGGGAAGGCCTGGGCCACGGTCTGCACATCCCGGCCCGCGGCTTCGACCCGGGCGATGCGGGGCGCGAGCGCATCCAGTTGCTGGGCCACCAGGTCCGCCTCTTGTTGCATGCGTTGGAGGGTTTCGGCCGGGATGTCGGGATGGTCTTCCAGTTGGGTGAGGGTGGCCGAGATCTGGTTCACGCGGGTGCGCAGGTTGTGGGCGAGCATTTCGGTTTCGATGGCTGCGCCCGCGGGCCCGGCCAGGGGCGCCAGGGCCAGTTCCACCTCATCGGCCAGAGCAGGCACTTCGGCGATGCGATCCCGTTCCCGGGTCAGGGCATCCACCAGGGCCGCGGTCCGCTCGTAGATGTCCCCCGAAGGGGGTTCGGGCGGCTCGGGTGGCTCGGGCGGGCCGGGGATGTCGTTCAGGGCCTCGATGCGGTTCATGAGCAGAATGGGGTTGCCCTGGTTGTCTTCGCCCAGATGTCGGAAGGTGACCCACTTTCCGGCATGGCCCACTTCGAACAGACACGCGCCCATCACATAGGGGTCCTTCAGCATCTCGTTGTTGTACCACAGCAGGCTTTGCCAGTATTGTTCCTCGGTAAGGGGCTCGCGTGTGTTCAGCCAGCCTTCATCGGGGTTTTGGGGATTGCCATAGGCCATGGTCAGGCCCGCTTCGGTCATGATGACCTTGAATTTGTCGCCATACTGCTGGCGAATGCCCTCCATGCAGGTGCGATAGTAGAGCGCAGCCGTGTGGACACCCGGCCCCGGCTTCAGTGCGGGCCAGCCATATTCGTGAAAACCCAGGTAGGTGTAGGCTTCCAGGGTGCGGGGGAACCAGTCCAGGTAGTGTTCGGGTTTGGTGAAGTTGCCCGCGGCGAAGTTGAACGCCACCGCCTCCAGCCCCTCCTCATCCAGTCGTTCTTTGAACGCCACCATGAATCGGTCATACGCGTCCGCGCGGCGGCGGAATTCATCGTCCACCTCGTAGCCGGGAAAGGACGCGGGGCCACGAATGGCCTCATTCAGGCTCATCCAGGCGTCGATGAGCAGCCGACCGTTTTCCCCTACCTCCTTGGCGAGCTGGAAGTCATAGTTGATGATCTCCTCCGCGAACTCACGGCCATAGCGCTCAGGCTCGCCGCTATCCAGCCAGAAGTGTTGTTGCTGGGGGGTTTTGAAGAGCCGTCCAATGATGAAGGAATCGGGGGAGAGTTCGCGGCGGATATCGCGCAGCAGGCCCCGGTCCTGCGCGTGGATGAGGATGACCGGGGGCTTGACCTGGCGCAGGGCCTCGCGCAGCCAGCGCACTGTCGTGTTTTCGATATAGAAGCCGAGTTTGTTCATGCTGAACTCCGGGTGAGGAAAGGTTCCGGATAGGGATGAAACTGGAGTCCAGTAGACCTGTAAACCCGTAGACCAGAAAACCGGGGAAACTGGGCCGCGTCGCTCACCCTTCCGGTCTGTTGGTCTGCTGGTTTTCCGGTTTACTAAATTTTATTTTCCAAACAGCGCGTCGCCGACGTACACGCGCTGGTAGAATCCTGTGGGCTGGGCGATGAAGGAAGCCCGCACGAACGGGTCGGGGACAGTCCATGGGTCAGGTTTGGGGGGCTCGCGGGGGATGAGGGTCGGCTCGCCCACGGCGCCCGGACCGGGCTGGATGGGGTCTGCGCCGGGCCAGGGCGTGTTATTGGCCACGAGTTCATCCAGCATGGCCTTGGTTTCCGCTTCGTTGGCCCCGGCCAGGCGATAGACATTGCAGCCCGCGGCTCGCAGCCGGGCCTCATCCTCGCCGCTGACGCCCGCGGGGCCACCCACGATGATCACATGGCGGGCCTGCATGGCATCGGCCACCGAGAAGCCGGTGGTGGGCCGGAAGTGGGCGATGTAGTTCTGTGC
>DRQW01000126.1 GCA_011371305.1 Anaerolineae bacterium
GGAGTAGATGGTCTTCTGGGGATTTCTTTTTTACGACATTGTCGTCTGGTACTCGATATTCCGGCACGGTCGGTAGAGTTCGTAGCGTGAGTTTTTACCGCCGAGTGTGTCAAGGACACCGAGAGGGCATGAGTTCCTACTCCAAGTGATTTCATTCTTGTTCATCCGTGGCGCATTGAAACGCTTTGGAATCGACAAATCGCAGGAGATGGGCGGGAAAATGTATCCGTGACTTCATAATCCGTGTTTTTCTACGATGCTCGATAGCGCGCCCGCTGTTCCCCCAGCTTTCCGTGATCAGAGAAAAGACCCATTCGCTGTCCGGCCGGATGCAGTTCCACCGCGCAGCTTCCATTGCCTTTTACGCAAAAACCATGCTAAACTAAACGTGATCCTGGCATGAACCTTGGTCAGCGGGTTCTTTCTGTACGTCGCGCCCCCGTAGCTCAGTGGACAGAGCGAGGGTTTCCTAAACCCTGCGTCGGAGGTTCGAGTCCTCCCGGGGGCGCTCATTCCATCGGTTTCACCAGGTCGCCAGTGCTGCTGCTTCGGGCGAGTGATGAGCCGGTTGCCCTTCCTCCTGGCCATTGTGAACTGCCGTCTGGCTGTGCCCTCGGGCGAATTTGATTCGGGCGTGGTTATGGTCAAGGGAGGGGTGGTGGCAGCTTCTGGGAAGGATGTACTGATGGCCGTGCCGCCCCACGCGATCTTGCTGGACGCGGAGGATGGCCTGGTGGGCATGGGGACGAGGGAAGCATCGGGGTTACATCCCATTCGCCTCGGCGCGGAGGCAGACCTGGTATGCCAGAGCCCAGATGGGGAGACGCGTTGGGCCATGCGGAAAGGCATCTTCGTGTATCCGGACAGGGAAGCGGTTCACCGAGTGATCTGGCAAGCATGGCGCGAGGCTTCGATTTACCTGGTGATGGATACGTTGGCCCGGCGGGAAGAGCACATCGCCTTCGATGCCGGTGACGCAGGGACGGGCGAGGACTTTATCTGGCGGTTTCGCGATGGCCGGGGCAAAGAACAAAGAACGAGCATTCGCGTGATCCCCGACCTGGGCGCGCCCGCCCGGCATCTGGCTTTGCCCGATGATAACCTCGAGGCGAGAATGCCCGAAGCAGACCCCTTCCACACCCGGGCGCATTGGTGGTTTCACGTGCACGCAGGTGATGAGACCATCTATTGCATCCCCGCCGCCTCCTTGAAGCACTGGCTCCGCTCCCATGCCGCGCACACCCGTCGGGACTATCTCCCCATGCCGGCTGTGCCCCTATCGGTTCGAGTTCAGATCCTCTCCTTCCGAACGATGCAGGAAGCCATTCCCCGGGCGAGAACACTTCGGTTCACCACCCCGTTGAGCCTCCTCTCCGCCCGCGCAACCATCGCGGCGGAAGAATAGCCCTTTTCCTCCGCGTTTTCTGCCTTGGTCCTCTCTAAACAAAACGCATTTGCGCGGTTCTGCGCTCAGGGCTGAACCCTCGGGCTGTTTGGGGCTATTTTCGCAGCCCGCTGGCTTCGCCCAGGGCACGGAGGCTGAGCTCCGATCGCCTTATGTTTAGAACACTTCCAGGGTGCGGGCGATGTAGGGAAACACCGTGACGTCGTAACCCTGCCATAGCGTTTCGGGCGCGACGATCACGATACGCCACCGCTGATTGGCCGCGTGAAAAACGATGACCCTGACATGCGCGCGGTTCCCGGTTTTGGCGTAGGTGGTCATGGCTTCGGAAGCCTGGCCTTTGACCTGCGCGATCTCGAACTCGGTGGCGGAAGTCCAGGACTTGGGTTCGACCAAGCCGCCCGGGATCAGTGCGGGGATCTCTTGAGCGAGGGCACTTTTCGCCTGGCGCATGGTCCAGCTCAATGGCGCGTTGGGCGAACCATCCAGCCTGGATACCGCGTAGATGCTGCGATCACCGGTAGGTTCATCCTTAGACAACAGCGCTGTGCGATAGGGCCGAGCGTATTCCTGCAAGGTCCAGCCCGGGGGCACACAAAAGCTCACGCCCCAAACAAACACCGCCTCCTGTCGGCCTTCACACACGCTGGGGAGGGTGGGCAAGGGTGTGGGCGTAGGGCTGGGCGCAGCCAACGATTCCCCTTGCCGTGCCTTGGTGGCGGGGGGCGAGCCGGTCAGCACGGGCATAATGCGCACCTCTTGTTCGGCCTCCTGGGGTGCGGGCCTGGGGGCGGGTGTGGATGCAGGCCGCTTGGTAGCGACCGGCCGCTGGGTCGCGGTGGTGGCGGGCACCAAAATCACGGCCCCCACTGGGAGCTTGTTGGGGTTCGAGAACCGATTGAGCTTTTGCAACGTCCCCACCGAGGTATTGAACTTGCGGGCGATGCTGGAAAGGGTATCGCCCGGACGCACTTTGTAGGTGGTTGTGCCCGGTTTGGGGGTCGGTGCAGAGGGCCGGACAGGCGAAGGGGGCCTGGGGACTTTGAGTTCTTGTCCGATAGCCAGCTTCGAGGGGTCTGCGATCCCGTTGATCCGTTGTAATGCTTTGACTGTGGTCTTATATCGTTTGGCGATGCGGTAGAGGGTATCCCCTTTTTTGACCACATAGATGGTGTATTGGCTGGCCGTGGGCGCGGGCTTGATGGTGGGTTTGATGCCGGCCGCGGGAGGCGTGGCCTTGGGGGCAGGCGCGGTCCGGGTGGTCAGGATAACCGTGGGCTGACGGGTGCTCCCGGCGCGCGTTCCCGGTGCCGTGCTGCGTGCCCGGCCAGGGGTGGCGGCCAGCGCCCGGGTATTGGTCGTACGAGGGGTGGTTTGGAGGGGGATTTTGTCGAGATAGGAAGCGATCTGGTCGCGTCCGAGGAAAAACAGCAGGGCGATCCCAATCGAAATTACCCAGAACCAGATGGATCGAAACATGGTCGTCTGTTGGGGGAATGTGGAGTGGGGGACGGAAGCGGGCCCAAAAACTGCTTCAAGCTTATCACGGACCGGGGGAGAGGTCAAGCAAGGGACTGGGTTTTGGGGATTTTGGAACACACTATTGGCGAAAGGGCAAAACCATGCTATACTAAAGCAAGGAGTTAGTGTAGTGATGCCCGAACGACGACGTATTTCGGTTTGCCGCAGCGAAACAGGTATCAGGGCGCAAGGGAGGCATGTGCGTATGCGCTGTGTTGTTCGCGGCTCCGCCACCGGAACCGTTGTCGTGACGCGTGCTGCACCCGAACTCTTCATCATCCTCTGGCCTGGCTGATGACGAACTGGCCGGATAATTTCAAAGGAGAGTCTCACCATGATGAACCTGATCATCCAAACCCACAACGTCGAGCTAACCGACTGGTTGAGACAATACGTCGAGAAGAAGATCGGGCGGTTGGAGCGCTATCTGCCAGACATCGATGAGATCAGGGTCGAGCTTCGAGAGGAGAGTACGCGCAGTGCCTCGGATCGGGCGGTGGCACAGGTGACCGTGCGCAGTCGCCGCACCATCTTGCGGGCCGAAGAGCGCACCGGCGATATGTTTGCCTCCATCGACGCGGTGGCCGATAAACTCGAACGTCGCATTCGCCGCTTTAAGGGCAAGCGGGCGCGCAACAATAAACGGGCCATTGCCGAGGCGCATCTTTTGGAGGAGACCCTCTCGCCGGTGGCTGAATTGATCGAAGAAGAACCCGTGCCCGAGGCCAACATCGTGCGCCGCAAACGGTTTGAGATTTATCCCATGGACCCCACCGAAGCGGTGGAGCAAATGGAGTTGTTGGGCCATGACTTTTTCGTCTTTTTGAATGCGGAAACCGGCCAGGTCAATGTCCTGTACCGTCGCCGCTCAGGTGATTATGGGTTGATCGAACCGATCATTGCCTGAGCGATCCTATCGTTCCTATCCCTCGGCCCGCCTCAGCGCACGAGGCGGGCCGCTTATCTCTATCCCCTCCGTTGGCTATGACAAAGCACATCCTGGTGGTATGCACGGGCAACATCTGTCGCTCTCCCATGGCCAAAGTCCTGCTGCAAAAAGCCCTGGCCGACCAGGGCCTGGATGGCCAGGTCACAGTGGACTCGGCAGGGACGTATGCCGTCATCGGGGCCCCGGCGAGCAAAGGCTCGGTGAACGCGATGAAAGCCCGTGGCCTGGATTTGACCCCGCACGTGGCGAAACAGATCACCGCCAGCATGGTGGAACAGGCCGATTTGATCCTGGTGATGGAGGAGCGCCACCGGCGATCGATTTTTGTCACCTGGCCTAAGGCTCTGGCCAAAACCTTGTTGCTCAGTGAGCTGGCGGGCGAATCGGTGGATATCGAAGACCCGTATGGTGGGGAGCAGTGGGAATATGATCGGGCCGCGGCGATCATCGAGGACTATGTGATGCGTGGCATGCCCATGCTGTTACAACGTTTGGGGCTGGCAGGGAAATAAGTTGCACGCGAGGGTGGATTTGCCAGTGTGCAAGGAGCAGGTGGCAGGTGATCTGTACAACGTCATTTGCCACCAGCCACCTGCCCACCTTGCGGCCAGGTTGGCGGGGGAAGCCGATTCTGTATTCCGTATTGCGTATTGCGTGGCGACAGGACGGAATACGGAGTACGCAATACGCATCATGGCAGAACGGTAGCCCGGTATACCTGGAAACCAGGAAACCAGGGAAACCGGGCCGATTCGCTCCTCCACCCGGTCTACGGGTCTACCGGTTTCCCGGTTTACCATCCCTATTTTCAGAACAGGCAAAACACCCATTTTCATACTTGGTCCCTTGGGCGGAGATGCATTATACTTTAACGTAAGAGAAGATCAACTCATTTTCGGACTTTTCATTCCTTTGTTTTTTCCCTGTCCGAAAAACCAATTCGCCCTTGCTTGGTTTTTTCAGGAATCTTATGGCCCAAAGCGATCGCGCGAAGGTGCTGGAAAGCACCCTGGCAACCATCAACAAACGATATGGCGAAGGTGCCATCATGAAATTAGGCGACGCGGCGGCGATGGCGGTGGAAGCCATCCCCACCGGGTCGCTCACCTTGGATTACGCCATCGGCGTGGGTGGGATGCCGCGCGGTCGCATTGTCGAGATCTTCGGCCCTGAATCCTCTGGAAAGACCACCCTTTGTCTTCATACCATCGCCGAGGCCCAAAAGCTGGGCGGTATCGCCGCGTTCATCGACGTTGAACACGCGCTTGATCCAGCCTACGCCCAGAAAATCGGCGTGGATGTCGATGCCCTGTACATATCCCAGCCTGATACGGGGGAACAGGCATTGGAGATCACCGAAGCGCTGGTGCGTTCCGGCGCGGTGGATGTGGTCGTCATCGATTCGGTGGCGGCCTTGGTGCCGCGGGCCGAGATCGAAGGCGAAATGGGAGACAGCCACATGGGGTTGCAGGCCCGGCTCATGAGCCAGGCCATGCGCAAACTCAGCGGCGTGGTCAAACAAACCAACACCGTGCTCATCTTCACCAATCAGTTGCGCCACAAGATCGGCGTCATGTTCGGCAACCCCGAAACCACCCCCGGAGGCATGGCGCTCAAGTTCTACGCGTCGGTCCGGCTCGACATCCGCCGCATCCAAACCCTGAAGGCGGGTGGCGAGACCATCGGCAATCGGACACGGGTCACGGTGAAGAAAAACAAGGTGGCACCTCCCTTCAAAAAAGCCGAGTTTGATATCATCTTCAACGAAGGGATATCCCGTTCCGGGGAGATTCTGGATCTGGCGGTGGAACACGACTTGATCCAGAAACGCGGCTCCTTCTACAGTTATGAGGGAACCCGGCTTGGGCAGGGGCGTGAAAACGCCAAAGCATTCTTAAGGGCGAACCCAGATCTTCTCGACGCCATCGAGGACCAGTTACGGGCGCTGATGGGGCTGCCACCTCGCCCGCGCCCAGCCACCGAAGCGTAGCTTCGTCCTCCTCGCTGGTGGCTATCCCTTGCAAGATAGCCTGCTCCGCAACGCGCGGCAAGTGATGATCTGAGGCATTCGGCCCCTCGTGCCATGGCAGTGGGAGCATAACCTGCTGTCTGTTTGCTCGATCCTGGCGCACATCTCGGCCAGTGAACCCGCCCTATCTCCTTCATCTTGCCCGCGTTGCGAATTCACCTTCGCAACGTTTTTTATTCCCCATGCCCCGCATCGTCACCCGTCTTGTCACCCAATCGCGCAATAAACGGCGGGTCAACGTCCATCTCGACGATGCTTATGCCTTCTCGCTGGCGGATACCCTGGCAGCCACGCTCTTCGTGGGTCAGGCATTGGATGAGGCAACCATCGCCCAATTGATAGCGCAGGACACCTATCAACGCGGCATGGACAAAGCCCTGCGCCTCATCGCCCGCCGGCCTCGCTCCCAACACGAAATCGACGAGGCCTTGCGGCGGGCCGATTTCCCGCCTCCTGTGCGAGAACGCATCCTCGCCCGCCTGCACGAGATGGATTATCTGGACGATAAACACTTTGCCCGCTGGTGGGTGGAAAACCGCACGACCTTCAACCCACGTAGCCTCGGGGCCTTGCGCCAGGAATTGCGCCAAAAGGGTGTGGCAGGACCCATCATCGACGAGGTTTTGGCAGACCTGGATGATGCGGAGCTCGCGTTGGCCGCGGGCCGAAAACGAGCCTACCGCTGGCAGCATCTCGCCCAAGACGCCTTCGAAAAGAAGATGGTCGGGTATCTCCAGCGCCGCGGCTTTAGCTTCCCCCTGGCTCGCCAGGTCGCCCAAACCCTGTGGGAAGGATGGAAGGCTGAAGATTGAAGATTCCTCCGCGAGTCTTTAATCTTGAGTCTTTGATCCCATGATCGACATCATCCCACTCGATACAGGAAACGACTATGCAACCGATATTCATCATTCTGGCCATCGTCATCGGCCTGGGATTGGGCCTGGCGCTTGGATACTATCTGGGCGTCTGGAACAAACGTCGCCAGGACGCGGCTACCCTGGCCTCGGCCCAACAACAGGCCGAACGCATCGTCAGCGAAGCGAAAGACAAAGCATTAAAGATCGAACTGGAAGCCAAAGATCAGGCCATTGCTTTCCGCAACGAAGTGGAAGCGGAACTCAACCGCCGGCGGCGGGAACTGGCCCGGTTGGAGGAACGAGCCCAGCGCCGGATCGATCAGCTCGAAAACCGCGCGGAAAACCTGGAAAAACGGGAACAACGCCTGCTGCAGCGGGAAGCCGAGCTGAAACAACGGGAAGAGCAGCTCGAAGAAGCAGAAGCGGAACAACTGGCCCAACTGGAACACATCGCCCGGATGACCGTGGATGAGGCCCGGGAGGAATTGCTGCGCCGCACAGAAGGCCAGGTGCGGGGCGAAATGGCCCGCATCATCCGCCAGGTCGAGGCCGAGATCGCGGAGATCGCAGACCGACGGGCCCGGGAGATCATCACCCTGGCCATCGAACGCCTGGCCTCCGACGTGGTGGCCGAAAGCGTCGTCACCGCAGTGCCCCTGCCTTCCGACGACATGAAGGGCCGCATCATCGGCCGCCAGGGCCGCAACATCCGTTCCATCGAGGCGGCCACCGGCGTGGACCTGGTGGTGGATGACACGCCCGAAACCATCATCATCTCCAGCCACGACCCCATCCGCCGGGAAGTGGCCCGCCGCGCGTTGACCAAGCTCGTCCAGGATGGTCGCATCCACCCCGCCCGGGTGGAAAAAGAAGTGAAAAAGGCCCAGGAGGAAGTGGACCGCATCATCCGGGAAGCGGGCGAAGAAGCCGCCTACCAGACCGGATTCCAGGGCCTCCATCCCGAACTGCTGAAACTCATCGGCCGGCTCAAATTCCGCACCAGCTACGGCCAGAACCAATACTACCATGCCATCGAAACCAGCCATCTGGCCGGGCTTATGGCCGCGGAACTACATGGCGATGTGCGCGCGGCCAAGATGGGCGGCCTGCTCCACGATATCGGCAAGGCGGTGAGCCACGAGATGGAAGGCCCCCACGCGCTGGTGGGTGCGGAGATCGCCCGACGCTATGGTGTGCCCGAAAAGGTGGTCAACATCATCGCCTCTCACCACAACGAAGTCGAACCCCAATCGCTGGAGGCCATCCTGGTGGCCGCGGCCGATGCCATCTCGGGCGCCCGGCCCGGCGCGCGCCGCGAATCCCTGGAAAGCTACATCAAACGCCTCACCGCGCTGGAAGAGATCGCGAAGAGCTTCAAGGGCGTGCAGCAGGCTTATGCCATCCAGGCAGGCCGCGAGGTGCGCATCCTGGTCAAGCCGGAGATGATCGACGATTACGGCGCGATCGAACTTTCTCGCCAGATCGCGCAGAAGATCGAAGACAGCCTGCAATATCCGGGCCAGATCAAGATCACCGTCATTCGCGAGACCCGGGCCGTGGATTTCGCCATGTGATGGCGCGTGCTGTAAGAGAGAAGCAAGGCGTGTGGCCACACGAGGCCACGCGCCTTTTTGTTATGCCACCCAAAGGGGAGTGAACTGGAACCTGTCCACATCCACCAGGCCCTGATCGGTGAGCTTGAGGCTGGGGATGACCTCCAGGGCCATGAAGCTCATGCCCATGAAGGGATCGTGCAGGGGAGAGCCGAGATGATGGGCCGCGGCAATGGCCTTATCCACCTGCTCGCGGATGATGGCCATGGGTTCTTTGCTCATCAGCCCGGCCAGGGGCAGGGGCACTTCGGCCAGCACCTGGTCCCCCTCCGCGGCCACGAGGCCGCCCCCCATGGCCGCCACCCGGCGGGCCGCGGTCATCATGCTGGTGTCGTCCGCGCCGATGACCACGATGTTGTGATGGTCGTGGGCCACGGACGAAGCCAGCGCGCCCCGCTTCAGGCCCATGCCGTGGATGAACCCCTTGCCCACATTGCCCGAATGCATGTGCCGCTCGATAACCGCCATCTTCAGGATGTCGCGGGCCGGGTCCGCCTGGGCCAGGCCGTCGCGGATGGGGACCTCCATCTGCAGGTGTTGGGTGATGAGCTGGTTGGGGATGTGGCCGATGACCCGGGCGATGCGGCCTTCTGCGGGGATATCGAAGTTCACCCGGTCCCAGGCGACGTTCATGGTGTGGCGCAGGGCCCGATCGGGTAGCTCGCGCGGGGGCACGGTCATGACGCCATCCCGGGCCACCAGCTTGCCCCCACGGAAGACCAGCCGGGGCCGGGGCGCGTTCAGATCGTCGAACACGATCATATCGGCCCGGCGGCCGGGTGTGATGGCCCCGCGGTCGTGCAGGCGGAAGTATTGGGCCGGGTTCCACGTGGCCATGCGGATGGCGATGATGGGATCGAGGCCCTCCGCGATGGCGGTGCGCACCATGAAGTCAATATGCCCTTCATCCAACAGGTCCGCGGGCATGCGATCATCGGTGCAGAAGCAGAAGCGATGGTGGTTGCGCTCATTCACCAGGGGCAGCAGGTCCTTGAGATTGCGGGCGTTGGTGGCTTCCCGCAGGAACACCATCATCCCCGCGCGCAGCTTCTCCCGCGCTTCCTCCACTGTGGTGGCTTCGTGGTCGGAGCCGATGCCGGTGGCCACATACGCCTGCAAGGCCCGGCCCGACACGCCGGGCGCATGACCATCGATCACCGCGTCGCGGAAGATGCGTAGTTTATCCAGCACATCATCATCCCCCGAGATCACGCCCGGGAAGTTCATCACCTCGGCCAGGCCCAGCACCCACGGGTCCGATTTCAGGGAGACGAGATCGTACCAGTGCAGGGTGGCGCCGTTGGTCTCCATGGTGGTGGCGGGCACACAGGAAGAGGCCATGACATACATGCTCAGCGGCCCGTATTTGGCGCTTTCGAACATAAAGCGGATGCCGTCCAGCCCCAATACATTCGCGATCTCGTGGGGATCGGTGACCACGGTGGTGGTGCCGCGAGGTACCACGGTGCGGGCGAATTCGGAAGGGGGGGCCATGGAACTCTCGATGTGGACATGCGCGTCGATGAAGCCGGGCGCGAGATACGCGCCATCCAGGTCGATGACCTCTTCGGCTTCATACCCTTGCCCCACGCCCACGATCCGAGAACGCACCACCGCCACATCCGCGGGGAGGATTTCCCCGCTGAGGACGTTCACCAGCCGGGCGTTTTTCAGCAACAGGTGTGCGGGCTCATCGCCCCTCGCATAACGGACAAGTTCAGCAAGCTCCATTGCATGCCTCCAAGTATTGAAATGGAATTTCGGGGGGACATTGTGGATGATCCGTGTTCAAGCAGCACGGATAAGAGGTAACACGGATGAAAAATCTCACGTCAAGGGGCAAAGGCTGCCAAGCAGGTTTGCAAGGGTGCAAGTTTGCAAGTGGCAGGTGGCAGGTGGCCTGCGCAACGTAACTTGCCACCTGCAACTTGCCACCTGCACACCTTGCGGCCAGGTTGGCGCGGGAAGCCGATTTCGTATTCCGTATTTCGTATTCCGTAGTCCGTATTGCGTATGCGTGGCGACAGGACGGAATACGGAGTACGCAATACGCACCATGGCAGAACGGTAGCCCGGTATACCAGGAAACCAGGAAACCAGGGAAACCGGGCCGGTTCGCTCCCCCACCCGGTCCACTGGGCTACCGGTTTCCCGGTCTACCCAATCTATTTTCAGAACAGCCGCTATCCGATGATCTTCAATTTCGCGAAGGAAGCCAACAGCTTCTTGACCCCC
>DRQW01000127.1 GCA_011371305.1 Anaerolineae bacterium
ACCTGCTCGGGCCAGAGGATTTTCATGTAAAGCTGGCCGGGCAGGTTGATATCGCCCGGGTAGAGGGCCTGGCCTGTGACTTTGTCTCGGGCGTCAAAGCGGGGGATGGATGAACCGACTGCTCGCATGGAGAGACCTCAAATTTACTTACCTGAAAATTGTGGTGGGCGTTTTTCCAGGAAGGCCCGGACGCCTTCTCGGTGGTCGGCGGTGCAAATGGCGATATCCTGGAATCAAAGATTAAGCCGTGATGTGGGATATGATCAGATTATTTCGGAAGAGTCATACGAAAATGGGAACGCAGATGCACGCAGATGCAACGCAAATTGACGCAGATAATCTTTAGTCTTTAATCTTCGAGGCTCCATTTTCGAAACGCTTATCCGCGTTCATCCGCGTTTGTCCGCGTCCTATTTACGAAGCAGGCAGCGTTCATACGGTCAACCGTTGCTTTCTTCTCGATTGAATTCAAAGAACCGCTCCGCGAGTTGAATCATCTGGTCGGGCGAGGCCAGGAGATGCCAGTCGATGACATCGCAGAGCTGGGTGTCGATGAGGCCCTCCACCGGCCGCAGCCAGCTTGTGATGTAGCCGTTGATCGCGGGATGGCTTTCGGAAAAGAGCAGCATGTTGAGGTCCGCATTGAAGCCATGATAGGTCCGCAATAACCACACAGGTTTGACCTGAGGATGGTCGGGCAGGCCCCAGATGGCATCAAAGGCTTCTCGATCGCGGCCCGGCGCCAATTTGATGCGCACATTGGCCGCGTCGAGCTGACCGTTGGCGGCCATGGGAATCTCCAACAGACGGTTGATATCCGCCCGGCCGCCGAAGGAGAGCACGGCCCGGGTGCCGATGACCCCGCGGGCCTCGCGCAGCACGTCGATGAGAAAATCATCCAGCCGGGTGAGGTCATGGACCATGCAGACGACACGCAGGTCCGCGCGGGCCCGAAGCCAGTTCACCCACAAAGGCGTGATGGATGCGTCCTGGAAGGCGTGCAGCCGGGCGAGCACCTGCTCGCGGGCGAGTTCGTCCTCCCCGCTGCGGATATCCGCATCGATGATGGCGATGGTTTCGGTTGGAGTCATATGTGGCAAAGCGTTGTGTGGGATACCTGTATAGCTCGACAATGTCACATTACGTCATTCCGAGGGAGTGAAGCGACCGAGGAATCCAGCGAAGCGCCCTTCGGGCTAGATTCCTCCTTCCTTCGGTCGTCGGAATGACGTATTTGGAGGAAATTTGACATTGTCGAAATAGTTACAACCTTTCTCGATAATTGAAAGGTGAGATGTCGCCTGTATTGTACCATAGCTCATGAGGGGTTTGCAGGCCCGATGGTCGTGGACAGCACGCGGCGGGCGCTCGCGGCCCGCAACGCCATGGCCACCTGCGCCGCGGTTTCCTCCGTCACCAACGCAATCATGTTGCCCCCGCGGCCCGCGCCGCTCAGTTTCGCGCCCAACGCCCCCGCGCGACGCGCAGCCTGGATCAAACGATCCAGCTCGGGGGAGGAAACCCCCATCTGGGCCAGCAAGGCTTGATTGGCGTCCATGAGGGGCCCTAACGCGGCGATATCGCCCGCTTCGATGGCCGCGCGGGCCTGGCGGGCGATATCGCCCACTTTGTCGAACAGGGCCTCAAGCCGGGCAGGGTCCTGCTCCCAGGCCCGACGTACATCCCCCACGGCGATCTTGGTGGGGCTGGGGATGCCGGTGTCGGCGATAAGGAGATGGATGGGGCGGGCGACCGCGAAGGGTTCGGGCGGCTGGCCGCGCACGAACCAGACAGGGCGTTCATAGACCACGACGGTGTTATCGATGCCACTGGGGGTGCCGTGATGGAGTTTTTCCACCTCATAGACCAGGGCGGAGAGCTCGGCAAGGGGCATGTCCGCGGCAAACGCGGCCAGCATGGCCCGGCCGATGGCCGCGGAGATGGCCGCACCGCTGCCCAACCCCGCGGCGATTGGGATTTCGGACGTGACCACGATGCGCCAGGGGGGCAGCGGCACATCCAGGGCCTGGCACACCAGCCGCACCATGCGGGCGAAAGGGTCGTCCGCGGGCGCGCGAGCCACTTCCACCCGTCGGTGCAGGTCCACGGCTTCGACGGTGCAAGTGGCTGCGGGGAAGATCTCGGCCCGGGCGCGCACCTGAGTGACAGGTGCGGCAATGGCAGGACGGCCATAAACCACCGCGTGTTCGCCGAAGAGGATGATTTTGCCAGGCGCTTCGCCGCGGGCCAGAGGGGGTTTCATGGAGCCATTGTAACGCAACATGGGCACCCGGTTCAATTCCCCACAGATGATGGAGTCATAACGGTCCGACAGGGGCCTTTCTGAAAAAGCGGCAGCCACACCATCGGCGGCAAATCGCGACTTCCAACGCAGCGACTTCGGTGTCAGCCAGAAACACGGGGCATCGCAACCATCGAGTTACCTGAACACCACCGGCAGATATTGTTTGCGGTCTGACCCGGCAAGGGGATAGGAACGTCGGTAGTAGCCCGTCCCCGGCGAGCCGAGCCAGAGGGTATGCGGTGGATGGGGGTCCACCACCAATACCTTGGCAAAAGGCCACGGCAGTCCCTGATTGAACGGCGCCCACGTCTGCCCTCCGTCGGTGCTGAGGAGCACACCATGGGAATCCGGCTCGTAGCCGCCGGAGTAAAGCGCGCTGCTGGAAGCAACGAAAATCACGTCTGGGTCGGTTGGTGAGATGGTCACATCGCGCAAATAGGCATCGACCAAAAGATGGTCCCACGTCTTTCCTCCATCCTGGCTCCGATACAGGCCCCGATCCTCGCCAAAAACAGCCACATAAACCCAACCGGCATGAAAGGGATCGGGCTGGATGGCAGCCACCCCTTCCCAATCACTATCCCAAAATTCATCACCCAGGAAGCCCCTCATCTCCGACAGGCCGGTCTGTTCCCACGTGCCTGGCTCCCCACCTCGGGTGGAACGCCAGAACCCGGCCTCACCCCCGGCGAAAACCAGATTCCCATCGTGGGGGTCCACCGCGGTAAAGCGGCAACCGTCACAGTCCAAAACCAACGTCCAGGTGTCTCCGTCCTCTGTGCTGCGATACACATCGCCATCTACGGTGATGAACAGGGTACGTCGATCCCTGGGGCTTTGGGGATCCACACTCAAGCCGGAGGGGATGCCGTCGGGGAGGCCGGTGTTGGCGGGCCGCCAGGTCACGCCGTAGTCATCGCTGCGCAGCAGGGTATGGCGCGAATCCACTTCCTCGGCCTGGGTGATCCAGACGACGCTGGGACGAGTGGGATCGGTGGCGACGGTCAGGCTATTGCCACCATAGCCCTCCCAGGTGCCCACGGAGCCAGGATCGTTGCAGATTTGCCAGGTTTCGCCCCGATCATCACTACGAAAGCAGCCCATGTCGGTCATGGCCAGATAGATATGGGTGGAATCGGCACTGAGGGCCAGGTCCATGGTGACGATGTTATCCACCCCCCGGGAACGCCATTTGCCGGGCGCAACTTCGTTGGTGTAAATCTGGTGGAAGGAGCGCCCGTCGTCACGGCTGACCCAGACGAACTGGGTATCGGCCCACAGCAGGGCGTCCGGGTCGGAAAGGTCCACGCCCAGGGTTTTGGCATCGCCGTTGAAACTGGTGCCGTAGGCAAAATCCACACTTGTCCACCCCAAACCCCAATCCTCTTTGCTGCCCAACCATTGCCAGGTCATCCCGCCGTCCGTGGTCTCCCAGATCTCGGGGTAATCGATATCGATGACCCGCACCCCGTGTTGGTCATCGGCATCGGGCCAGATGAGCAGGTTGCGGCGGCCCAGATCGTGCTCATCGGTCCAGCGGTCCCACGTCCATCCTCCGTCGTAATGCCCTCGGTAAAGATAGCCACCGCCGGGGTCGTCGGTAATGCATTTATATCCTGGGTCCCACACGTCGCCATAGGTAGTGAGATAGAGGGTATTTGAATCGTTGGGAGCCAGGGCGATGTCCGCGATCTGGCCCAGGTTGGTGGCGATGCGCGTCCAGGACTGGCCGCCGTCGCCGCTTTCATACAGGACAGCCGGGCCACAGGCGAAACGGCCTTCCCCGGCCAGCAGGTAGAGCACCTCTTCATCGTCCCAGTCCACGACCAGTTCGAGGATGTGGAGGTTGCCGGGCAGGGTGTCGTCGCTGACCTTGGCCCAGGTCCATCCGCGGTCGGTCGTCTTGTAGATGACACCGTCGGCAATGTCATACTGGGAGTGATAGGCTGCGTAGCCCACGTTGGGATTGCTGGGAGCGATCTTGATATCGGTAATGTAGCCATGATTCAGTACCGGGCGGAAGGTTTCACCGCCATCGTTGCTGCGGAACAGGCCCGCCTCAGTACCCAAATAAAGGATATCCGGATCGATCGGGTCGAAGCCCAGGCCGCTGACCTCGGTCGCGGTTAAACCCCGGGCAGAGCCGATGACATCCCACGTTTTGCCTCGGTCCAGGGAACGATACGCGCCGCTGAGGTCGCTGGCAACGAGGATAATGCCCGTGGGCCCCGCGCCGATGGTGTTGAACGCACCACCTCCACCGGGATTCGTGGCTAGCCAACGGGAAGATAGGAGACCGGTGGGGGGTGTGGCCGATGTATCCGGCACCGGGGTGGTCGGGGCAAAAGCGGGTTGCGGCGTTGCCATGCCCTTCGGCGTTGGGAGCGCGGTTTCAAGATGGTTCGGTCGTGCTTCCGTCCTCGTGCACGAAAAAAACGAGAGGACAAGCAACAAATACGAGAGTGCCGAAAGCTTTGTCAACATCATGAGGTGCTTGTTGTGAAATTTGTGTCCTGGTGCTAGTTGGGAAATGATCGTCCAAACCTGCTTGGCGGTCTGCGTGCGATTTTCATCCGTACCGGCTGCCGGGCCGCCTCATTTCCACCGCCATCCCTTGGGATAGTGGTTTTTGACCACACCCTGCACCCGCCTGGCCCAGCCCAAAGGAAATGCCTCGACCGTGACCAGCACCCAGCCATCGGCGCCGGGCGAGCGCAGGGCCTCGCCTCGCAGATACGCGCGCACGTCGCGGCTTTCGGGTGCCAGGCGCAGGGTACGCTGCACCTGGTCGGGGGTGAGGGTCAATGCCAGGGCATGGTGGGGGGTCCATCGGCCACGGAGGATGCGCCCCACCCGCACCCCCGCGCGCACCGGACGTAATGCGCCCCACACGTCGGGGGAGAAGGCCAGGTGGTGAATGGCATCTCCGTACTGCACCCAGCCATCTTCGGGCATGGGCCCGACCATCGTCTCTTGCCAGAAAGCACGCAACAGGTTCAGGGACTGGCGGGGAAGGGATGATGGGGGCGGCGTGAGAGGTTCGGGCGGGGAAGGATCGCCCCTGCGGGCCATGAGCGCGTAGAAATGGCCATCACCTGGCGAGCGGTGGGGCCAGATGCGCACGCAGCGTTCCAGGGGCAGGCCGCGAGCCAGGTCGGCGGACAGCCAATCGGGTCGGCCAGGCGCGAGATAGGGCAAATCGGGCGGTGGGAGCAGGTCGAAATCGGGGTGGGTGCGCAAAAAGCGTGCGACCACGGCCTCGTTTTCTTCGGGCGCGAAGGTGCAGGTGGCATAGAGCAAACGCCCGCCCGGCGCCACCATGGTCGCGGCCGCGGCCAGGATGCGTTGTTGTCGGGCCGCGTTGCCCGGGATCGCCCGCGCGCTCCACTCCTTGCGGGCCTGTTCTGATTTCCGAAACATGCCCTCCCCCGAACAGGGAGCATCCACCAACACCCGCTGAAAACGCCCGGGCCAAACCTGAGCCAACCGTTCCACGGGCTCATGGGTCACCACCATGTTCCTCACCCCAAAGCGCGCCAGGTTGTCGATCAGCGTTCGGGCGCGTGGGCGCACCACTTCGTTGGCGACCAGCAAGCCCCGGCCTTGAAGGCGAGCCGCGAGATGGGTGGCTTTGCCCCCGGGCGCGGCACTGACATCGAGCACCCATTCCCCGGGCTGAGGGTCCAGCAACACCGCGGCCAGCATGGCGCTGGGGTCTTGGAGATAGTAAAGCCCGGCCGGATGGTAGGGATGCCGTCCGGGCCGGGCATGGGGGTCGGTGATGAGAAAGCCTTCGGGCAGCCAGGGAAGAGGCTGGAGGCTGAAAGGTGTGCGGGCGAGCCAGGCTTCGGGCGTGATTTTGGTGGTATTGACTCGCAATCCACGGGCCGCGGGCGCAGCCAGGCTGGCGATGAAGGCATGGAACTCATCGCCCAAGCGCGCCCGCATCCGGGCGAGGAAGGAAGAGGGGAGCTCCGTGTTCAGCGTTCAGTCATCCGTGTTCAGTGAGATAGAAGGATGCGGGTCTGCCACTTGCAAACCTGCCACCCGCACACCTGCTACCTGCCCCCCTCCTTCGCCTCCAGGCCCGTCACCGCCTCGCCCTTGCCGATCTGCATCTTCAGCCAGGCGTCGATGAAGGGATCGAGTTCGCCATCGAGCACGGCCTGGGCGTTGCCCGTTTCGTAGCCCGTGCGCTCATCCTTCACCATCTGATAGGGATGGAGCACGTAGTTGCGGATGCGGGTGCCAAAACCGGGCTTCACATACTTCCCGCGCAGCTCTGCTTCCCGGGCCTGTTTTTTCTCCAGCTCCATCTGATAAAGCCGCGCTTTGAGGATTTTCATCGCGGTCTCCCGGTTTTGGGTCTGGCTGCGTTCGTTCTGACAGGTGACCACAATGCCCGTGGGCAGATGGGTGAGCCGCACCGCGGTGGCGTTCTTTTGCACATTCTGGCCGCCCGCGCCGCCCGAAAGGAACACATCCATCTTGATATCCTTGGGGTGGATTTCGATCTGGATGTCGTCATCGAGCACGGGCATGACCTCGACCTTGGCGAAGGAGGTGTGCCGCCGTGCGCCCGAGTCGAAGGGGCTGATGCGCACCAGGCGATGGTTGCCCTTTTCGCCCTTGAGATAGCCGTAGGCATACGGGCCTTTGATCTCGACGGTGGCGCTTTTGATGCCCGCTTCCTCGCCGGGCATGCGGTCGAGAATGGTCGTCTTAAAACCCTTTTTCTCGGCCCAGCGCAGATACATGCGCAACAGCATCTCAGCCCAATCCTGGGCTTCGGTGCCGCCCTCGCCCGCGTGGATGCTGAGGATCGCGTCCCGGTCGTCGAATTCGCCCGAGAGGGCCAGCATCAGCTCGCGCTGATCGATTTCCTGCTCCAACGCCCGGGCCTCTTCCTCCAGCTCGGCCAACGACGCTTCGTCGCCCTCTTCTTCGGCCATCTCCACCAGCTCGATGGCATCCTGCACCCGTTGGGCGAGGGCTTCCCAGCCTTCGATCAGCTCACGCAGGCTGGCCAGCCGTCGCATGGTGGCCTGGGCCTGCTTTTGGTCCGACCAGAAATCGGGCGCGGATGCGGCTTTATCCAACGCTTCCAGTTCTTTCAGCCGGGCAGGCCAGTCAAAGACGCCCCCGGATTGTCTGGAGACGCTGCTCCAGAGATTTCAGTTTGTTCAGTGTGTCGCTCATGAGTTCCTCGAAAAGTGATGTGGGAATGCGGTATCAGGAGGTGGGATTGGCTTCCCGTTGGTCATGCTCCAGCAGGGATGCGACGAACACCCAGGGGTCGAATTCCGCGATGTCGTCGATGCCCTCGCCCGTGCCCACGAAACGCACGGGCACGCCCAGGCGGTCGGCGATGGCGATGACCACCCCGCCCTTGGCGGTGTTATCCAGCTTGGTCAGGACAACGCCGGTGACGCCCACGCTTTCTTTGAACTTCTCGGCCTGGGTGATGGCGTTCTGACCGGTGGTGGCGTCCAGCACCAGCAGGACCTCGTGGGGGGCTTTGTGTACCTGGCGGCGGGCCACGTTGCGGATTTTCTCCATTTCTTTCATCAAGTTGAAGTTGGTGTGCAGCCGGCCCGCGGTGTCGATGAAGAGGATATCCGCGTCCCGGGATTCCTGGCTGGCCCGGATGGCGTCATAGACCACCGCGCCGGGATCGCCGCCGGGCTTGTGCGCGATGACAGACACCCCCGCGCGCTCGCCCCAGATCTTGAGCTGGTCGATGGCTGCGGCCCGGAAGGTATCGGCCGCGGCCAGCACAACGCGCTTGCCCTTCTTGCGATAGTAATTGGCCAGCTTGCCGATGGTGGTGGTCTTACCCGAGCCGTTGACGCCCACCACCAGGACGACGGTGAGCAGCCGGTGGGGGTTGTCGATATCCAGCGGGGGCGCGTCCGCCTGCAGGATGCGCACCATTTCCTCTTTCAGAACCTGGTACGCGTCCTCGACCTTTTTGATGCCCTCGCGGCGCACGCGCTCGCGGGTCGCGTCCACCAGCTTCATGGTGGTTTCCACGCCCACGTCGCCCATGATCAAAATCTCTTCCAGTTCTTCCCAGAGCTCATCGGTGATCTCGTTGGCCTGGAAGAGGGCGCCCAGGCGGCCCAAAATGCCGCCGCGAGTTTTCTCCAGGCTGCGGTCGATACGCTCCTGGTCTTCTACGTCGATCTTAGCGCGTCGAAAGGGGTTGAATGGCACGGATGTCTCCTAGAGGGGAAATGTCACGAATGGCGGAAGGGATCGAAGCCAACGTTGAGCGCGTCTGCAAATTCCGTCATGCGTGATGCGTATTCCGCAAAGCCGTTCGCATCGCGCACCACGGATTACGCACATTGCGCCTCGCGCTGGCAGCTGACTCGTATGGGTATCTGTCCAACGTCGGCGTCGGCCGCACGCCGTGTTTGCAATCTCGCCACGCTCTCAGTATAACCCAGATTTGCAATTTTTGCACCGCTTCCCTCCCGCCGAAGGCGGGTCGGCTGCACGCATGGTTGGGCGCACGACAGAGCCGAACCATTGGGGAGACGCCACCGGCCTATGCCTCTCAGCGCTGTCCCGCCGGGCTGAGGAGTTGCCGTTAATCTTTACCAAATCTTGCGAATTTGGCAAAGACAGCGATGTTATATTTCTCATCTTCTCCTGCATTTTCCATCGCGTTTCGAATGTGATAAGCAATTGTATTACATGAGGATTGATGCGAATACTTCTGTAATTCTAACCATTCATATAGCGTGGCTGGGTCATCCTCATATACGCCACCCGTTCCATCTATATAATTTGCAAAAGTCGCATCACCAATGACAGCGCCGCATGTGAAAGTATTTGCCAGGTATTCGATTCTCTCATTGCTCCATTGGTTTTGCAAACCTGCATCATGAAATGAAACCACGAATTCTGCTAAACGTGCTCCATGCGTCAGGTCTTCCATTCTTGTTGATGAGTCAGGGTCAATATCTGCTGGCCAGTAATACCAAGTCAAATACCTGTCTTTGTTAGGTGACGTTTCAAAGTGCATGTTCCACCAAATATAGTTGGCAACTTTCATAATAGTATCTTCGTATTCGGTATTTGGCTCACCATCGGCAAGGCTTGCTCGATATAATTCAACAAGAGGCTCCGCAATAATCACCGTCCAATTGATAGGAGCTTCGATGCCAGAGAAATCCCCCCCTTCGTCACAGTCATAATAGTTGTCCGGATATGCATAATAGACGCCGCTCGTGCCATCGATATAGGGAGAATCTTGATCAGTAACAAAAGGCTCGTGAGCTTCATAGAGATCGGCGACCATTTGATAGTATCTATCGGCATTCGCACCAAATTCACCCTGGAGATATTCATTTTCTTTTACAATTCTGGCAAATGCAGCGAGAGGATAAGCGTAAAGTGCATTTGTTAACATATCAGAGTATCGTTCATTGCAATCAGGTCCGTAACGGTATGCTCTCGTGCCCCACCCAGGTAAGACAGCACCGCTCCTGTCGTCAATTCTACCCGTTAAAATGTCATTTCCATCTGCAACGATTGTTAATAACTGATCTAAGTTCCGCAGAATGCGGACATCATGAACGACTTCGTACATATCGATATACGCCCGTAAATATGCCCCCCTATCCCATCCACTTGGATGGTTGTCAACGCCAAATTGTCCTACAAAGTAGTTCTCTCGTAAATCACTGTGCTGCTCTAAAAACCACGAAAGATCCGGAGGAGCCACAACAATGGGCAGGAAAACGCGCAGGGTGTAAACGTCTGGAGAAACGCCATCCACGCTTGGGCTGGTTAGAGATGGCTCAAAGTCCACTGCCTGCGCCAAGGTGATGGCCCATACCCCTAGCATCATCGCGAACAGAATGAGTGATAAACGGATGTATTTTTGCGTTTTCATAGTGCATCCTTGGCGCCAAGCCCCCTTGAGCCAAGCCGTTATCCAGGCCAAGATTATCACAGGACCTTGTGACAAAGGTGGTGCGCATCGCCGATGCGGATAATAAGGAGGCGGTGTGGGGGACGAAAAGGTGTGCGTTTGGATGTTTAGGAGTCGAAGTAATGTGTCAGAGCATCCTGGCTTCATTATACCCGCACGACCGTTTCAGCGCACATGCTGGAGGACGCGTTGGCGCAGGGCGGGCGCAGGCAAGGCCCCCACGATCTGATCCACCACCCGACCATTTTTGAAGACCAGCAGGGTGGGGATGCTCATGATGCCGTAACGGGATGCGATACGGGGGTTTTCGTCCACGTTGAGTTTGCCCACCAGGAGCCGACCGCTGAATTCCTTGGCCAGGGCTTCGACCGTGGGCGCGATGATGTGGCATGGGCCGCACCACGGCGCCCAGAAGTCCACCAACACGGGAACCTGGCTGCGCATGACCATGGCATCGAAGTTCGCGTCGGTGAGGGTGATGGGATGGGTTGGGGTTTGGGTGGATGCGCGGGACGTGGGGCCTGCGGATGCGGCGTGCGCGTGCGGTCGAGCCTGGCCACGTGGGGGTGGCGTTGCCGCGCGGGCCCCGGTCAGAGAGATGCTCGGGCCGGTGGGGAGGGACGGACGCGCCCCGCCGCGGATGAGATAATCGGCCCAGCGCCGCAGGTCGGATTCGGAGGCCGCGCCCGTGGCCACGGCCTCGGCCCGACCTTCTTTGACGAATACGATGCCGGGCAGGCCGGTGATGTTGAAGCGCTTCAGCAAGGGTTTCTCACTGTCCGCGTCCACCTTGGCCACCAACAATTTCCCCGCGTAGTCGCTGGCCAGACGATCGAGGATGGGGTTGAGCTGGTCACAGGGCGGGCAATGATGCTTCCAGAACACCAGGATGACAGGTAACCCGGCGTTGATGACGCGGTCAATGCTATGTTGGTTGGTGTGAATGGGGGTATCGAAAGGCATGGATTCCTCCTTAAAAATCACGCTAAATTTGGCTCTATGGGTCGCGGTGAAAAGGATGGGAGAAAAGGTTGGCCAGTTCTCGCAGCCATCGGGGAACATCGCGGCGCAGGCGCTGGCGATGCAACCAGGCCAACAGCGCCAGCCAGGCCAACAGCGGCAATGTGTAGGTCAGGGCATAACGCACAGCGAAGAAAAAGGCCGTTAAATCGATGCCACGCATGAACAGGATCAACACCGCTTTCTTGCGAAACCAGAGGGTGCCCAGGATGGCGAGCAGGGTGTAGATGACGGTGGGAGCGAGCGAAAGGAAGCCCGCCATGACCAGGAAAAGCAAAGCAGCCCAGGTCAAAGCCACATCCACGGGAAAATCGATCCAGCCGAGACGGGTTTTGCAATGGCTGTGACGGGCGATAAAACCATCCACGCCATCGGTGATCCACCCCGCGGTGGCCAGCAGGATGGCCTGAGGCAAGGCGGCTCGCCCGACCATCCAGCCCAGCCAAAGGATGGCCGCGCCGATGCTCAGACGCGCCAGGGTGAGCGCGTCCGCCAGGAAAGCGGTCAGGCAATAGCGTTCAGCGGTGGTCATTCTGCTGCTTTGAAAATAGCGTTGGTAAACCGGGAAACCGGGTAGACCAGTAGACCGGGTGGGGGAGCGAATCGGCCCGGTTTCCCTGGTTTCCTGGTTTCCAGGTGTACCGGGTTACCGCCCACGATTTTCGTCCGTATCGGCGCTGGCAAGCCAGCCGTTGGACTGCTATGAAAATAGATTTGGTAAACCAGGAAACCA
>DRQW01000128.1 GCA_011371305.1 Anaerolineae bacterium
ACCGGGTTACCGCCCACGATTTTCGTCCGTATCGGCGCTGGCAAGCCAGCCGTTGGACTGCTATAAAAATCGATCTCACGCAAAGACGCTAAGGCGCAAAGGGAATAAGGTGGGCAGGTGGCAAGTAGCAGGCGGCTAGTGGCAAGTTACGCAGGCCACCTGCCACTTGCAAACTTGCATACTTGCAAACCTGCTTAGTGTCTTTGCGCCTCTGCGTGAGATTTTCATCGGTATCGGCGCGCGGCCGCGCGTGGTGCCTGTTATGAACTTTGGCTTCGTCGAAGCCCAGAATCATCGCATCAGGAGTTGGAACTCGCCGCGGATAACCCGGATGCAACGGATTTTCGCGGATTTTTCAAAAGGTCGCCATCTTTTTCAGTGAAAATCCGTGCTGATCCGTCGCATCAGCGTCATCCGCGGCGAATTGAGCCGCACGCGATGCGATACACCGCGTGCAAACGGCGGAAAGTTCATAACAGGCTCTGGCCCAGAGGCTTCAGCGTGCGCGGGGGCGGCGAGCGGGCCAGCGGGCGAAGGCCTCTGGGCTCTGACTTCTGGCCCTCTGACATCTGGCCTTCTGACCCTCTGGCTCTCTAACCTCACGCCCGCACCGGGATCACCATCTCATAAGGAAAATGCGAGAGGTTGACGATCTCGCCGTTTTCGTCGAACGCGATGGTGTCCTCGATGCGCACGCCCCAGCCTTCGTCTGGGAAATACAGGCCCGGCTCCACCGAGACCACATGCCCCGGACGCAAGACCCTCTGTGGGCCGATGTGGCTCAGCCGCGGGCCTTCGTGGATATCCAGCCCCACGCCATGCCCCAGGCTGTGGATATACCCCACCGTGGTTTGGGGGTCCGAGCAGATGGTGGGATAGCCCATCGCTTCAAAAAGATCACAGGTCATCTGCTGGAAGTTGCCGCCTGGCTCGCCCACGCGAATGGCGGCCATCACCTCATCGAAGACACGCTTCACATCCAGCCACTTTTGGGCGAGGTCATCGGGCGCGTGGCCCAGGAAAAAGGTGCGGGTGATGTCATGAAAATAGCCCGTGGCCCGGTCCCGGGGGAAGATGTCGAAAATGATGGTCTGTCCCAGACGCAAGGGCATCTCGGGGCGGCCCGCGTTATGCGGCACACCCGCATCCCGTCCCTGGCTGAAGATGTGCTCGTGGGTTTCCTCCAGATTCCGTTTGGCCAGTTCCAGCCGAATGAACGCTTTCACGTCGCCGATGGTCAGGGGCGAGCCGTCGGCCTGGATGAGCATATCCCCTTGCGCTCGGTGCCCGCTGAGGAAATCGTACACATTGGCGATGACCTCGGTCGTGGCTTTGCCCACAGCCCGCATGATCTCGATTTCCCTCGCATCCTTCGTCTCCCGGGCCGTTGAAAACAGATTGGGCGGTTCTTCGCCCACAACCTCGATCTCGGGTATGGCCGCGGCCAGGTCGCTGAGGAAACGATAGGCAAATCCCATGTCCATGAGCCCATAGAACCCCACGCGGCCCCGCACGTCATATTCCTCGAAGATAGCGCGCCATTGCGCGATGCGGGCCGCGGCCATATCTCCCCCGGCTTCTTTCAAAAAACGGCTGAGAGGAAAATCGCTCCACAGGCGGGTGGGGATGCCCGTGGCCGCCGCGTTCTCCCGTTCCAGCACACTGGCGAAGAGGACAGGCTCCTGACCCTGCACATGCAGATACATGGCCCGTTCCAGGTGTGCGCCGCCGGTGAGATAGGCGAGATCGCTGGAGGTGTCGGTGTCGCCATAGACCACAAGCGCGTCCAGCCCGCGCTCGCGCATGAGTTCGGGGATGTCTTGTTTCATACTATTGCACGATGAGAGGCAACCAGAAACGTTCGGGCAAAGGAAGATGCCCGAAATGGAAGGTATAGGTCTGATCCCCCGCCACAGGGAGGAGGATGCTGTCCGCGGGATGGGCTTGGGTCCACCCCTGGGGCTGGATTTCTTTCAGTAGATACGTCCCGGGCGGGATATTGACGAATTGGTAACGCCCGCGATGGTCGGTGGTGGTGGTCCAGAGCCCATCGCCGTCCTGAGCTTCCAAACGCAACGCAACGCCCGGGATGCCCGGATTGTAGGTGGGTTGGTTGGTGCCCAGCCGATCGTGATAGACAACGCCCGCGATGACCGCGGTGTTGGGGATGGGCGTGGGTGTGGGCTGGGGCGTGGGCGTGGGGGTGGCGGTCGGCGGGATTTGGTCTGGCGGATAGTAGAGGATCTCCAGTTGCGGGCGGTAGAGTTCGGTGGGGTATTCGCTGGCAGCCAGGTGATATTCCACCCGGTTGGCAAAAGGCCGGAGGAGCACCCCGAAATTGGTTTCCGGCTGGTCCACCCAGCGTTGGACCAGGGGGGTCAGATACATGCGCGCCCAGCCAGCATAAGATTGCTCGGAAGGCCCGGCCAGGTAGCCCATATCCCAGGGGATGTCGGGCCGGTCGCCCGCCCCTTCCGCGCCAGGCTGTTCCCAGGCCAGGCCATGGCGGGCCTGATACCAGTTGGCCTGGAATTCATCCCACGGCTTGGCGAGATCGAACGCATTGAGATACAGCCTGGCGACGTTGCTCTGCCACACCCCTTTCACCACCAGTTTCGCTTCGATGATCTTGCTCCCACGGGGGATGCGGCTCATATCGAAGCGGATCAGCGCGCTGCACACACTTTGATGAGGCGGATCGCCATTGGCCCGGACGGCCAGGATGGCTTCCCCCCCGTGGTTACGGGCCCCGTCCGTATCGCTGAAACCCGCACACCAGGTGCCGATCCACACATCCTCCACCCCCGAATAGCCCTGGAACCCCTGGCGGAGGCGGATGAAGGTGGGCGTGGGGGTAGGCGTGGGATCACCCGGGCCCGGTGTGGGCGTCGGCGTGGGCGTAACCGGTGGAGGCGGAGTTGGCGTAGGCGGGATATCATCCCGTCGCACCAACACGAAGTGGAAATAATCGTCGAAATCGTTGGCCGAAAGATAGAAATCGGAACCGGGCCGATTGCCACCACCGGGCAAACGATCGCCAAAATAGGCATCGTTCAGGGTGAAGGTATGGGTCAGCCACTGGCCTGTATCGGTTTTGCGGACGGTGCCTGCCAGCTTCTCGGGATCATCCACCGCGTCGTAATAGAGGGACCAGGTATCGCGGCCCTGGTCGAGGTAGGTGACCTCGATGGTGACATTGGCGCCCTGGTTCCGATACATCCACCCGTTATCCACATCGAAATACATGTTGGGGTTGCCCCCCAGGATGTTGGTGCGCCGGGTGTAACGGCCTTCCATGGCCTCGGTCACATTCCATTCGGGCACGGTTTCGCCGCCATAAACGTCGTCGTTCTGATAGAGCCAGAAGCTGTAATTGCCACGCGGGGGGTAGAACCCGAACTCGGTCTCCCGCAAGGCCACCCACACGGAATCGGTGGTGGTGATCTCCGCGCCCAGGTAGTGTTGGGCGAATTCGAGCCAGGGCGCGCGGGCGGGGTCGGTGACCAGGTCTTTGGAGAAGACAAAATAATCCGCGTGTCCGGCCAGGCCCGCATAGACACACCACATGGTCATGCCCGGGCTGCGTTCGTTGGTCAGGGGATCCACACACTTCTGGGTAGCGTAGCTTTCCCAGCCAATAGGCACATCCTGCCACCAGGAATAGATGGGATCCCACTGTCCCGCTTTGTAATAAGACTTGTCGGGGTTATCCACCAGCGCAAAATCGGTATCGGGGGTGAGGCCGTTGTGTTTCAGGCCCATTCCCAACGAGACCGCGTAGTCGGTGAGGATGCGACGCTGGGCGATAGCGCCGATCTGTTGACCATCATCGGTACGAATGATGTAGAGGGGTGCGAACTGATAGAGCAACGGCGTGTTCTGGAAAGCCTCCGCGAAGATATCCATGATATCCATGGAGGTCTCGACCCATTTTTCCGGGGTGAGCCCCGCGTTGTAGAGGCATGTCAGGTCCACATTGTCCGCGGGCTTGGCTTCGCCGAAGATACCCGTCCCGATCTCAACCCAGGCGATACGGGGGTCGTTGTCGTAGCGTTGGGCGAAGGCCTGGATAAATTCGCGATATTGGCGCAAATAATACTCGTCCCAATAGCGCGGGATGGCCCATTGCATGGCATCGCAGCGGACCACGCTTTCCTCATGCTCCCAGACCATCCAGGGTGGGGTCACGCTGCCACCGCAGCAACGCCCGTCATACACCGAAAAGCCGATGTTGGCGACCTTCCCCAACGCGGTCTGCGCGTCCAACCATTCATCCACCACCGACCAATCGAAAACCTGGTCAGCAACCTCGATATCCTTCCAGAAGAAGGTCATATTCCCCCCGGTGAGGAAAGGATAATCCTCGGGACTGACGTCCGCGCGGTCCAGGAAGATGTAGATGCCCGGATAGGGAGCGAGGGCGCGCTGGGGCGCGGCCGGGGCCTGGATGCCCGCGGGCGTGGGGGGTGTATCCGGCCCTTGCGCCAGGATGGCGGGAACGGCAAAGAGCAGGATGCTTACCACGCCGAGGAGGAACAAAGGGATTTTGCGAGAGGTGAAATGCATCATAGAAACTCCCTCCAAGGTCCGAATTTGGCACTTTGCAATGTGGCCGGAAATCCAAAGTGCAACCCAGGGGAGTGGGCGGAGTGTACTGCATTCCGAGAAAAGGGTCAAGCTTGACGCGGCGCCTGTCATCGGGATGTGATAAAAATCGAGAGCTCATGCCAAGACGCCAGGAAATCAAGTGTGCAGGTGGCAGGTAGCAAGTTGCAGGTGAAAAACCTGACCCATCCTGGCGACTTGCCACTTGCCAACTTGCATACTTGCAAACCTGCCTTTCGGCGTGGGCGTGCCCGCTATCGAACATCTCCGCCAATAAGGCGATGGATAGCGGCATCGGTTTTTGGCGGCCGCGGGCAAGGGCGATAGAATGAAAGCATCCAACATCACGGAGGCCTCCATGAAACGCGATGAACTTGTTGCTTATCTCGATGATTTGCTGGCGATCCACACCATCGCCGATTTTGGCCCGCAGGGGTTACAGATCGAAGGCCGAGATGAGGTAACCAAGCTGGCGGTGGGTGTGGACGCGGCCCATGCGACCATCGACGGCGCGCTGGCCGCGGGCGCGGAGATGCTCATTGTGCATCACGGCATCTTTTGGGGCCCGCCGAAACGACTGGCAGGCGCGTTCGGGGCCAAGGTGCGTCGCTTTTTCGATGCAGGCCTGAACTTATACGCCGCGCATCTGGCGCTGGACGCGCATCCCGACCTGGGGAACAACGCGGAGCTCTGTCGCCTGTTGGGGCTGACGCCCGTGGGGAGCTATTTCAACTACAAGGGGCTGGATGTGGGTTTCATTGCCGCGCCCCCACAGCCCATGGCTTTCCAAACCTTGGTGGAACGCTTCACCGACGCGCTGCAGCCGCCGTTGCGGGTCCAGGCCTTCGGGCCAGAAACCCTCCACAAGGTGGCGGTGATCTCGGGCGATGGCGCGCGCAGCATGGAAGAGGCGCACGAACTGGGCTGCGATACCCTGGTCACGGGCGAGCTGGATTACACCGTGGCCCACGCCGCGGAGGAACTGGGCATGAATGTGATCTACGGCGGGCATTACGTCACCGAAACCCTGGGCGTGCAGGCTCTGGCCCGGCATTTGTCCGACACGTTCTCGCTCCCCTGGGTTTTTGTGGACGTACCGGTAGGGCTATGATCACGCCATGTGATGAATAACATGCCGCCGGATGCAAAAGGATCGTCAGGTCTACGTTGGCCGTGTTTACTATGGTCCGTATTGCGTACTCCGTATTCCATTTCACCGTCACGCAATACGGAATACGCAATACGGAATACGGAATACGAAATCAGCTTCCACGCCCACGTGGCCGGAAATCATCTGCATTTCTCTTTGTCGCTGTGAGGAACGTGTTCAAAAAAGCCTTGCTTCCACTCCTATCCTAAAGGACGGTCACGATGTCATCCCACACACCCATCCTCATCGTTGGCATTGTCGGCAGTTTGCGCGAAATCAGCTACACTCGCATGGCTGTGCACATCGCGCTGGCGGGCGCGGCCGAAACAGGCGCGACCACCAGGCTCATCGACCTGCGTGACTATACCCTGCCCTTTTGCGATGGATCGGGCAAGGAGGCCGAGGGCTTCCCCGATTTGGCCCGTTTGCGGGAGGAAGTGGCCGCGGCCCACGGCATCATCCTGGGCACGCCCGACTATCACGGCAGCTACAGCGGCGTGCTCAAGAACGCGCTCGATCTGATGGGATTCAAAGAATTCGAGGGGAAGGTGATCGGACTGGTGGGCGTCGCGGGGGGCGCGCTGGGCACGGTCAACGCGCTCAACGACCTGCGGAAGGTGGGGCGATCCCTCCACGCCTGGGTGGTACCCCAGCAGGCGGCCATCCCCCAGGCCTGGAAGCATTTCAATGACGCCGGGGAGTTAGATAACCCCGAATATGAGAAACGACTCAACGAGGTGGGGCGGGAAGTGGCCCGCTTTGCTTCCCTGCTCAATGCCGAAGAAACCCGGCGTTTTCTGGAGCTGTGGGAACGGGCCATGCCCAACCCGGGCGGTGAAGGACGGTAACCGCAACTTGGGCGCTGAAATGCGCTTTTTACACCCATAGGAGGTGTGATATACTCACCTTATGATGACCTTACTGGAACAGCTTTTGGAAAAAGCATCTCAATTGCCTTCTGAAGAACAGGAGGCCCTGGCGCGCCGTTGGCTTCAAGAGCTGGAGGATGAGCTCATCTGGGAGGAAAAGTTTACGGCGACTTCCGAAGAAGCGTGGGGAAAGATGGCCGCGAGGGTCGAACGCGCCATTGAAAACGGGGAAAGTGAACCTCTCGAGGCATTATTAGCCTTTGAAGAGAATGAGGGATTGTGAAGTCCAGCATCACGAAAGATTTTCGGAAACGATTTGAACGATTGCCCAAAGACGTCCAAAGACGAGCGAAACGGGCTTTTCAGCGCTGGCAACACGATCCATTTCATCCCAGTCTGCATTTTAAACGGGTGAGCAAAACGCATCCCATCTACTCTGTAAGGATCGGGTCGGATTACAGAGCCTTGGGCCTGATAAAAAATGGGACCATCATCTGGTTTTGGATTGGCTCCCATAATGAATACGACAATCTGCTGCGGTCGTTATGAATATGAAAGAAAAGGGGCTCCGCATGGCAGCCGTCATCCTGGCTGCGGGCCAGGCCCGGCGCTTTGGCTCGCCCAAGCAATTGCTGGGCTGGCAGGGCCAGCCCCTGTTGCGCCATGTCATCCTCCAGGCCCTGGCCGCGCCCGTGGCCGAGCTCGTCGTCGTTCTGGGCGCGCACGCGGCCCGGGTCGCGCCCGTGGCCCACGGCCTGCCCGTCACCCTGACGGTGAACCATGCCTGGCGTCAGGGCATGAGCGCCAGCGTGAAGGTGGGGCTGCGGGCGTTGCGCGTCGAGCCCGATGCGGCCATCTTCTTGCTGGCCGATCAGCCCCTGGTCACGTCCGAGCTCATCCAGCGCATTATCACCACCCATCTCGCCACCCGCGCGGGCATCGTGGCCCCGCGCGCGGGCGGTCGCCCCGGCAACCCCGTGCTCTTCGCCCGAGCTTTCTTCCCCAAACTCATGCAACTCTCGGGCGACCAGGGCGGCCGGGCCGTCATGCGCGCGCATGAGGATGCCATCCACTGGCTGGAGGCAGATGCACGCGCGTTTTTTGATATCGATGAACCGGGGGATGTGACCCGCTTATAGGCCGTTGTCCAACCCCCCGCGGTGTGCTACAATGTCCCCAGGACCTTGACCCCACCGGGCGTCTTCGCATGCAGTACGACATCGCACTGAAGGAACTGCTGCGCCACTGCCACGCCGCCATCCTCCGCGACCTCCTGGGCCTGCCCGTGACCAGCAGCACCCTCATCGAGGAGCGG
>DRQW01000129.1 GCA_011371305.1 Anaerolineae bacterium
GCGATGACGCGGCCCCACCCCCCCATCGCATCCTCATCCCTAGCGCGGGTGGCCCAAATGTGACGTTGGGCTTCCGCTTTGCCGAGGATTTCCATCGGGCCTATGGCAGCCAGCTCCTGCTACTCACGGTATTGCCAAAACATGCTGACCCCACCGCGGTGGAAGCCGCGCATCACGCATTGCAAACGCGCGCCCGCGCCCTGCTGGCTGAAACATCCATCCCTGTGGAGGCCATCACCTACCAGGTGGTACGGGCACCTTCGCCCGAAGTGGGTATTTTGCGTATGGCCACGCCCGAACATGCGGATGTGGTCATCATCGGCGCCTCTCGGGAGGGCGTACTCCATCGGATCCGTTTTGGGGAGATTCCGGAGAAGGTGGCCGCGGAAGCCGCGATCCCGGTGCTGGTCATCAAACGCCCGTTACCCCGACGCACCACGTTCTTGCGCAAGGTTTGGGACGCGCTCGCGGCCATCACGCCCAATCTGAGCGAAGCTGAGAAGATCGATGTCTATCGGGAAGGGAGGCGCAATGCTCGTACTACACGCGACTTCATTACCATGATCGCGCTTTCCACCATCATTGCCACCCTGGGGCTCATGCTGAATGCCCCCGCCGTGATCATCGGAGCCATGCTTATCGCGCCCCTGATGGGTGCGATCATCGCCATGGGGCTGGGCGTGGTTCAGGGGGATGCGCGGCTATTGAGATTGGGGATGAAGACCACGACCTGGGGGGTGCTGGTCACCTTGCTGGTGAGCTTTGGGATGGAGCTGCTGCTACCCTTTAACGAGATCACTCCCGAGATTTTGGCGCGTTCCGCCCCCAATTTGCTGGACTTGGGTGTGGCCTTGGCCGCAGGCGCAGCAGGCGCATATGCCCTGGCCCGCAAGAACGTCTCCTCCTCCCTCCCCGGGGTGGCCATCGCAGTGGCGTTAATTCCTCCGCTGGCCGCCACGGGGATGGCCCTGGCCTTAGGCGCGTGGGAGATCGCCCAAGGGGCTGGGCTTCTTTTCCTTACGAACCTGGTGGGCATCGTGGCCATGAGCAGCTGGGTTTTCCTCACCATGGGTTTTCAGCCAGAATATCGGCGCCGAGAGCGCGTGCGCCTTTTCTCGCGCAGTGCTCGCGGTATTCTGGTCATGATCCTGCTCATCAGCATCCCCCTCGCCGTCGTCACCGTCCGACAACTCAAACAAGACCGTATGGAGCAGGCCATCGAACAGGCGCTGAAAGGGGAGGCCAGCGCCTTCCCCGATGTCGTGTTGCGCGATTGGTCTTATCAGATGAAGGATGATGTGTTGCACCTGGAGCTGGAAGTGGAAACGGAGGAAGCCTTTTCCCATGACGATGTGGGACGGTTGCAGGAACACGTGGCGGATCGCTTGGGCCGGCCAGTGGAGATGACGGTGAAGATTATCCCGGTGGTGCGGATGCAGCCTGCCTACCCGGAGCATTATCAAAAGTGATTCAGATTTTGGCAAAACGCATATGCCTGGGGTATAATTTTTGATTGGGCGGATACCGCCCTTTTTTCACGTCTTTCAACCATCCCACACGCCCTATACGACCCCGAAGCGTGTGCCCAACCGGGTGCTTCGGTGGTTCGGGGCGGAGGAACACAACAAATCAAGGAGTTGCTATCATGGCATTGGTTACCCTCAAGGAATTGTTGGAAGCGGGCGTCCATTTTGGTCACCGCACCAAACGCTGGAACCCCAAAATGCGCAAGTACATCTTTACCGAGCGCAACGGGGTTCATATTATCGATCTGCAACAGACCGTTTCGCAGTTGCAGAAAGCATACAATTACATGCGTGATCTCGCTCAGGATGGCGGGCTTGTGCTTTTCGTCGGGACGAAACGTCAGGCTGCCCCCATTATTGTGGAACAGGCCAACCGCTGTGAAATGCCCTATGTGGATAAGCGCTGGCTGGGGGGGACGCTGACCAACTTCAAAACCATTCGTTCCCGGGTGGATTATCTCATCGAACTGGAACAGCGCCGGGATCGGGGCGAGTTCAATCGGTTACCCAAGAAAGAGGCACTGAAGTTGAACGAAGAGATCGAGCGTCTGGAGCGCCGTGTGGGCGGGTTACGCCGCCTGACTCGCTTGCCCGATACGGTGTTCATCGTGGACACCCGCCGCGAGGAACTGGCTGTGAAAGAAGCCAACAAGCTGAACATTCCCATCGTGGCCCTGGTGGACACGAACTGTGATCCCGACCCCATCGATCTGCCCATTCCCTCCAACGATGATGCCATTCGCGCCATCCGGCTGATGGTCAGCAAGATGGCGGATGCCATTATCGAGGGCAAGCAGCTGCGCGAGACGTTGGAGGCCGAAGAGGAAGCGGAACGCGAGGCCGCGGGCGAAGCCCCTGCCGTCACGTGGACCCCGCCCGAGGAACGCCCCGAAGACGAATTGCTGGGGCCTTCCACCCTGGCCAAGCTGGAGGCGGGCATCGGCTCGGACGAAGAAGAGGAAGCAGCCGAATCACCGGCCAAGGAGACCACATCCTCGGAAGAAGTAGAAGCCTCTACGGCAGAAGCTGAGGAAAGCTCCTCAGCCTCGAAAGATGAGGATACCGGCGCGGAAGGGGAGAAATCGGACGAAAATCCCACCACCGACTAACATCCACCCAGCCTCCGAGACCACATCCCTGCCCGTTCCCATACGACAAGCGATCACGGCTCGGAGGTCTTTTTACGCGGATCGGCAAGCAACGCATTCCATTCATCCATA
>DRQW01000130.1 GCA_011371305.1 Anaerolineae bacterium
GCGCCACCTGCGGAACGTGGTCAAAAAGGCCCATCCCCACGCCCGCGACGAAGCCATCGAAGCCTTCCACAGCGCCTTCCTCGTCCCCTTGATGGAGCAAGGCGCGACCCCGGAGGAGCTGGCGGAGAAACTGACGCCCGACACGCGCCTGGGCGATCTTCTGAGCTTCGATCCCAAACGTGAAGCGCTGGTGCGCGCGCATCCTCGGGCGAAGAAAACGTCGTCGGAGTAACGTCATTTTGGGGAAACGCTATTGATTTTTTGCAAAGACGGCGCGAGAATGGAGGAGAAGGCAGGTTTTTCTGCCGGCATCGTCTCGACGGAGAACGTTTGGGAGGTGAAAACCATGAATCCGCAAAAACGACACGTTATCATGCCTCCGCTGCGATTGGCACTCAGCCTGATGATGATCGCGGCGCTGGCCGCGGTTGTAACCGCGGCTACGAGCGCTCAGGCAGTCTCCGATCCATTCCTCCATGACATGCACACTCCCATGCCATCTCCTTCCAGCCCGGTGATGTTCATCGAAAATGTAGGGCAGTGGGATGAGAGGGCCGCGTTTCAAGTGTGGGGCGGACCGGGAGACGCCATGTGGATCGGCCGGGATGGCAGCATTTGGCTGACCGTGCTGGAAGACGCGGAAACCATGCCGTCGGAGCAAGGGCTCCACCCGCCCGAGCGCGACGTCCCCGCCCGGCCCCTGCGCGGGGTCCACATCAAACTCACTTTCGAGAACGCCAATCCCCGCGCCCGCATCGAGCCCTTCGCCCCGCAAGACACGGTGGTCAGCTACTTCTACGGCAACGATCCCAAGGGGTGGCGGCCCCATGTGCCCGTGTGGGGCGGCGTGCGCTATCGAGACCTCTACCCGGGCGTGGATCTGATCCTGACGGGCGAAAAGGGGCGGGGATTCGTGTGGCGGATGGCGTGCCAGGGCCCGTGCGGCCAGGCCCTGGGCCAGGTGCGTTTGCGGGTGGAAGGTGCGGAGAGTTTGAGTCTGGATGAGGTCGGTGCGCTCATCCTCCATACCGCGGTGGGCGACCTGCGCCTGCCTCTATTGCTCACGCCCGCTTCGGCCGCGGCGCCCTCGCCCAGGTTGGAGGATGCGACCATCGTCGCGCCCTTCAGCGTCAGCCCCGCGCCCCTGCGCGCGAGGGACGCCCTGGGCCCGGGCCTCATCTACAGCACCTTCCTGGGCGGCTCGGACACTGATAGGATCCGTGACCTGGCCCTGGACGATCAGAATCGAGTGTATGTCACGGGAAGTACGTATTCTCGAGATTTCCCCATCATGCCCGGTGCGTTCCAAGGTAGCTATAATAACAAGTGGGACTTGTTTGTGGCGAAGCTGGCGGCCCGGGGAGACCAACTCCTTTATGCCACCTTCGTCAGTGGTTGGGAGGACGATGTGGGCAAAAGCATTGCTGTCGACGCCCAGGGGCGGGCCTATGTTGCCGGCTATACCGAATCCGAGGATTTCCCCGTCACCCGCAATGCTTATGACCGCACCCTCTCGGGATATAGCGATGCGGTCGTGCTGAAATTGAGCGCATTGGGCGATGCCCTATTCTATGCCACTTATCTCGGAGGCCAAAGCCGGGAGGGAGCCATTGGCATCGCCGTGGGAACCAATGGCTACGCCTATGTGGTCGGCGTCACGAGATCGGATGACTTTCCTGTTCTCAACCCGTATCAATCCTCCCGCCGCGGCAACGAGGATATCTTTGTCACAAAGTTGACTCCATCCGGCAGTGGTCTGGTTTACAGCACGTTCCTTGGCGGCAGCCTGGATGACGAACCCTTCAGCATGGCCCTGGGAGGGAACGAAACCGTTTATATCACCGGTTGGACACGTTCCCAGGACTTCCCGACCACGGGCCTGTATCGGAACCATCATGGCATCTTCGATGCCTTTGTCACCGCACTGGCGCCTTCGGGCCGGGAACTGGCTTTTTCCACGTATCTGGGGGGAGGGAGTAATGAGAATGGCAAAGGCATCGCGGTGAGTGATTCGGGCGTGGTCTATGTGACCGGCTACACCACCTCCTCAGATTTTCCTCGCAGGGGAAACGCCTCGCAGCTTTCGGGCGGCCAAGATGCATTCCTGGCCATCCTTTGGCCCCCAGAAAACAGCCTCCTCTACGCCACCTTTTGGGGAGGATCAGGCTTCGAAACGGGCGAAGACCTGGCTCTCGGCCCCGATGGCTCCATCTATCTGGTGGGCGACACCACCTCCTCTGACTTCTTTGTCACCGACAACGCCCTGAATCCATCCTACAAGGGCCATGAGGATTTCTTTATCTCGCGGTTTCTGCCCAACGGCATCGTGAAATACAGCTCCTATCTGGGTGGGCAAGATGGAGAGGCGATCTATATTTCGGCCACGGTGAACGAGCAGGGCGATCTCTTTGTAGCGGGAGAAACCGAATCATCTGATTTCCCCACCACAGACAACGCATTCGACACCACCTACCATGGCCTTGAAGACGCCTTTATCGCCCGGCTGGACATCATCCCGCCCGAACTGGAACACGTGCGGGCCAGCCACGACACCATCTACCGCATCGGCTGCTATCTGGACCCCACCGCCACCACCATCCGCGCGGACGCCAGGGACGCCCGTCTCCACAAAGTGGAGCTGTATTACCGCACGCCCCTCGATTTCTTCAACTGGCATCACAAAACCATGGTGCACGAAAGCGGCAGCACCTACCGGGCCTCGCTGACCGGCTTCCTGGCCCTGCCCATCAGCTACTACGTCAAGGCCACGGACAGCTCAGGCCAGACGACCACCTCCTCCACCCACACCATCACCGTCCAGGACTGCTCCCAACTCTACATGCCCGTCTTCCTGAAATAGTCCTTCCCCAAATGCACAAAAGCCCCGGCCGTCTGCTGCGACCGGGGCTGTGCTTTGAAAATGGATTTGGTAAACCAGGAAACCGGAAGACCAGTAAACCGGTAAACCGGGTAGGTGAGCGACGCGGCCC
>DRQW01000131.1 GCA_011371305.1 Anaerolineae bacterium
GCGAGGACCCCGACTTCTCACCGCCAGGGGGCGAATCGCCACGCGCTTTCGCCATGCGTCTGCTCAGCAGCATCCAGACCATCACCCAAAAGCATCCAGGGCAGCATGTGGCCGTGGTCGGACATGGCGGCGCGATGGCTACCCTCCTTGCCCTCCTCATCGACCGGGATGGGAGCCGGTGGTCGGATTACCTCATGCCGAACGCTTCGTTGACCCAACTGGTCTTCGATCCTGAACCCCGACTCATTTCCTTCGCCGATATCACACATCTGGAGGACGTCGGCAATCTGAAAACATGGCGTTGAATCATGGAGGAATTGCCGTGATGACCCCTTCATCCCAGGCGATCCGCTCTCTGGCTGTGATGACCAGTGGCGGGGATGCGCCCGGCATGAATGCCGCCATTCGGGCCGTGGTGCGCCGGGCGATTTCGCGGGGACTGAAGGTTTATGGCATCCGCCGAGGCTGGTTAGGAGCCGTCGAAGGGGGCGATGCGATTGTGGCAATGGACTGGGACTCGGTAGGGGGTATTCTCCAGCGCGGGGGCACGATCTTGGGTACGGCTCGCTGCAGACGTTTCAGGACGCGGGAAGGACGGCGACAAGCCGCGGTTAATCTCTACACCCAGGACATCGATGCCCTGGTAGTCATTGGTGGCGACGGCTCGCTTACGGGTGCGTTGATCTTGCAGGATGAATGGCCAGGGCTTTTGCAAGAGGCCGCGGACGCGGGCGAGGTTATCTTACACGAGGATCCTCCACGACCATTGCGCATCGTGGGGTTGCCCGGCTCCATCGACAACGACACCTACGGCAGCGATATGTCCATTGGTGCGGACACAGCCCTACACCGGATCGTCACTGCGGCCGACCAGCTTACCAGCACGGCATCCGCACACCAGCGGACCTTCATCGTGGAAGTCATGGGTCGGAACTGTGGCTATCTGGCCCTGGCGGGTGGGCTGGCCTCAGGCGCGCATTGGGTGATCATCCCCGAAGAAGGATTGGATGCGCGCTGGCATCAGCGGATGGTCAAGTCATTGCTGCGAGGCCGGCAGGCGGGTCGTCAACATGCCCTGGTGATCATGGCCGAAGGGGCGCGGCATCCCGATGGGTTGCCCCTGGAAGCGGATATCGTGAAAGGGCTCCTCGAGAAACAGCTTGGTGAGACACGGATCACGGTGTTGGGGCATGTGCAACGAGGGGGTTCTCCCAGCGCCTTCGATCGGATTTTGTCGATGATCCTGGGCGCGGCGGCTGTGGACTACCTGCTCGACACAAAGGACCCTCAACCTGTGATGATGGGTTTGCGGGAAAACCAAGTCGTGGCCACCCCATTGCATGATGTAATCGAAAACAGCCGGAAAATCGTGGCAATGGTGGATGCGGGCGATTACACGACCGCGCTACAGCTTCGGGGTGTGAGCTTTCGGTCTCAATTGCAGGTGCTCAAGACCCTGACCGCGCCGGGCCCGATGCAGGAACTCAACCAGGGCAACTTGCTCATCCTCACGGCCGGACACGATGCACCGGGCATGAACGCGGCCGTGCGCGTGGCCACACGCATGGCCATGGACCGTGGATTCCGTGTCCTGGGCGGGGAGTATGGTTTCGAAGGATTGCTAGAGGGACGAATTCGAGAACTCCGATGGATGGATGTTACCGGTTGGGCTTCGCGCGGGGGTTCCGAACTGGGCACCAGCTTCTACACTTTGCAGGAGCAGGATCTGGTCACCTTGGAGAAGGTCCTGACTTCCCACGAGATTTCGCATATGCTGATCATCGGCGGCACCAGCGTGTATCGAAACGCCAACCTCATCCTCTCGCGCCTCCATGCCCACCCCCGGCTGCGGATGCCCACCGTGCTCGTGCCCGCGACCATCAACAATAACGTACCAGGCACAGATTTCGCCATCGGCGCGGACACCGCGCTCAACAACATCGTTCAGGCCGTGGACAAGCTCAAAGATACGGCTGCAGCCAACAAACGGCTCTTTATCGTCCAGGTCATGGGCTATCACTCCGGTTTTCTGGCAGTCATGGCGGGGCTGGCCAGTGGAGCGGAGGATGTCTTTATCCCCGAGGAGGGCATCAGCCTGGATCAGATTGTGGAACAGGTGAAGAAACTGCGGGTATCCTTCGCGCGAGGGCGCAGACTGTCCATCATCATTCTCAACGAGGAAGTTTCAAAGACCTATGACATTCACATGATCCAACGTATCATGGAACGAGAAGGCGGCGATCTGTTCGATGTGCGTTCCATCATTTTAGGGCACATTCAGCGCGGTGGCGCGCCCACACCCTTCGACCGCATCCTGGCCGCGCGACTGGCTTCCAGCGCGGTCGAAACCCTGGCTTCTGCGGATTGGGATGCTTCCCCGGTGAGGGTGGTGGGATTACGGGGGAACCAAATCCGCAGTGAGAGCCTCGAATCGGCGTTAACAGAGATGGCCTGGCCCCTGGAGCGCCCGAAAGATGCGTGGTTTATGGAGTATCTCGAGCTGGTGCGTACGCTGGAGATTTGATTTTCGTGACCACACCAGAGTGAACAAGGAGTTCGAAAAATGATGTTCGCGCAAAATACCTCGCCCTCTTACGATCACATATGGCAGGTGCGGCTGCTAGTGTTGACGTTGTTGGTCAGCCTTTTATTGAGCAGTTTATGGGGGTTTCTGACGGTATTACTGATGTTTCGCGTGTTCGGTTTTTGGGGATGGCCTGGGCTCGTGCTAGCCTTATCGGGAATTGTGACGGACCTCTTCCTTTTGGTCCAACTGAAGCGAAAACATGAAAATGTTTTCCTTTGGGTTACCGTTCGGGCCGTA
>DRQW01000132.1 GCA_011371305.1 Anaerolineae bacterium
TGAAAATAGAACACGGATGAACACAGAAAAACACGGATAATTCAAAAAATCTGTGACCGATGGCCGTGTCAATCCGTGTCCTCGTCTTTCATCGGTATCGGCGAGCCATGGCTCGTGGCGCCTGCTATGAAAATAGCGTTGGTAAACCGGGAGACCGGTAGACCCGTAGACCGGGAGGGGGAGCGAATCGGCCCCTGGTTTCCAGGTATCCCGGGCTACCGCCCACAATGCGCAGGCCACCTACCACCTGCCACTTGCATACTTGCAAACCTGCTTAGCAGGCTTCCCCGCCGTCGGGCTGTGATGCATTGTTGGCTTTGCAATTTGCCAACCCAACCTGGGATTCTGGTATCATGGTGGCCATGACTGACCTCGAGAAGATCCGCCTGACCAGCCTCGCCACCTGCGCGGGGTGAGCCAGCAAGCTGGCCGCCGAGGCCCTGACGCAGGTGCTGCGTCCAATCCAGGAAATCTATGCCGGGGAGACGTATGAGGGCCTGTTGGTGGGCCTGGACACCGCGGACGACGCGGCCATCTACCAGCTCACGGAGGACCTGGCCATCGTCATCACCCTGGATTTCTTCACACCCATCGTGGATGATCCCTTCCACTACGGCGCGATCGCGGCCGCCAACAGCTTGAGCGATCTCTACGCCATGGGCGCGCGTCCCCTGCTCGCCCTGAACGTGGCCGCGCTGCCCAAGAAGCTGCCCACCGAGATCGGCGCGGCCATCCTGCGCGGGGGGGCGATGAAGGCGCGCGAGGCGGGCATCCCCATCGCGGGGGGACACACCATCCAGGATGAGGAGCCCAAGTACGGGCTGGTGGCCGTGGGCGTGGTCCATCCCCAACACATCGTGCACACGCAGGGTGCAAAGCCGGGCGATGTGTTGCTGCTGAGCAAACCCCTGGGCGCGGGCGTGGTCACCACGGGATTGATGCGGGATAAAGCCTCGGCCGAAGCCATCGCGGCGGTGACCGAAGGGATGGAGCGGCTGAACCGGGCGGCCAGTGAGCTGGCCCTGGCCCACCACGTCCATGCCATGACCGACGTCACCGGGTTCGGGCTGCTGGGGCACGCATGGGAGATCGCGGCGCAGTCGGGCGTGGGCCTGGAAATCGATTTCCACGCGCTCCCCTGGTATCCGGACGCGCAGCGTTTGGGCGAGGACTGGACCTATCCCGGAGGTGCGTTCGACAACAAGCTCTTCTATGGCCCCCACGTGGATTTTGACCCCAGCCTGGCGGAGTGGGAACAGATGCTTTGTTTCGGGCCCGAGACCTCGGGCGGGTTGCTGATGGCCCTGGCGCCCGAGGATGCGGCCCAGGCGCTGGCCGCGGCCCAACGGGCGGGGATTCCCCTGTGGCCCATTGGCCGCGTCACCCAGGGCGAACGCATCCGAGTGGTGGTCTCATGACCGGGGCTCGCCCGCCTGGGGTTGTTCCCCGCGGGCCAACACCTGGGCGATGTGCTTGGCTACGGGGGGCTTTCCCTGGTGGATGCGACCGCCGTTCAAGTGCATCATGCACGAAGCGTCGCAGGTGACGCACACTTCCGCGCCGCTGGCCTCGATGGTGGCCAGTTTGTGTTCCATCATGGCCGCGGAGACCTCGGGCATTTTCACCGAGAACAAGCCCCCAAAACCGCAACACGCCTCAGCATCGGGCAATGGCACCCGCTCCGCGCCCGGGATATGGTCTAACAGGGCTTCGGGCTGGGCACGCACCCCCAGATCGCGGGTGAGATGGCAGGAGGGGTGATAGGTGTAGGTGCCCGGCTGCCCGCCCGCATACGTCAACCCCAGATCATCCACCAGGAACTGGCTGAATTCCCGTATCCGGGCTGCCACGGCCTGGGCCCGGGCCAGGTTGGCGGGGTCATCGGCAAACAACTCAGGATAGTGATGGATGACCATAGCCGCACAGGAACCGGAAGGGGTCACGATGGGGCCTTCGGTATCCGCGAAGATGTCGAGAAAATGCAGGGCCATCGCCCGGGCTTCTTGCAGGAACCCGCCGTTGAACGCAGGTTGGCCACAACAGGTCTGCCCCGGGGGCACATTCACCTCCACCCCCGCGCGCGTAAGCACCGTCACCACATCCTCCCCGATCTCCGGGAAGAGGTTGTCGATGATGCAGGTGACGAAGAGTTGGATGCGCATTTGCTGGTTTGAAAATAGGATGTCATTGCTTGCAGAAGGATCGTAAGGTCCACGTTGACCGTGTATGATACGGTGCGTATTGCGTATTCCGTATTCTGTCCAGTTGTCACGCAATACGGAATACAAACTCGGCTTCCCGCGCCAACCTGGTTGTAAGGCATGTTCATCCGCGCGGGTCATGCCTCCTCATGCATCATTCGCGATAGCGCTTGATGATGATGGAGGCGTTCTGGCCGCCGAACCCGAACGCGTTGGCCATGCCCACATCCACATGATGCTCTCGGGCCTGATTGGGCACGTAGTCCAGGTCGCATTCGGGATCGGGCGTGGTGTAGTTGATGGTGGGGGGAATCCAGCCGGTCTCGATGGCCTTGACGATGGTGAACACGCCGAACGCGCCCGATGCGCCCATGGCATGGCCGATCATGGGTTTGATGGAAGGCGCGGGGACGTGGTAGGCGTGTTCGCCCAGCGCGGTCTTCATGGCTTTGGTCTCGGCCACATCGTTGAGCTTCGTGCCCGTGCCGTGGGCAGAGATGTAATCGATGGCTTCGGGGGGCAGCCCGGCCTCACGCATGGCCAGCTTCATGGCCCGGGCCGCGCCGTCGCCCTCGGGATGGGGCGCGGCCATGTTGTAGGCGTCCAGAGTGAACCCCATGCCGCCGTATTCGGCCAGGATGGTGGCCCCGCGGGCCAGGGCATGTTCCAGCGATTCCATCACCATGACCACCGCCCCCTCGCCGATGATCATGCCGTCCCGGGTGAGATCGAAGGGACGGCACGCGGTCTCGGGCTCGTTGTTGCGGGTGGTCATCGCGCCCAGGCGGCTGAAGGAGGTGATGATGAGGGGGGTAAGGTAGGAATCGGTCCCCCCGGCCAACACGACATCGGCTTCCCCACGCTGGATGCGCCGCGCGGCCTCACCGATGCTGACCACCCCGGTGGCGCAGGCCACGACCGGAGCATTGACCGGGCCTTTGATGCCGTAGCGGATGCCCAGATAGCAGGGGGTCGTGGTGATGAGGACCGAGGGAGCCTTGGCGGGGTTGAGAGCCCGGGGGCCTCGTTCGTGGATGGCCACCGCGTTCTCCTCCACGAAATTCAACGCGCCAAAGGCACTGCCGATTTCAATCCCCACCCGGGTGGGATCCTCTTGTGCCAGGTCCAGTTGGGCCTGAGCCAGGGCCTCTTCGGTAGCAGCCACGGCCAGATGGGTGAGCCGGCCCAGGCGTCGAGCGTCGCGGCGGCCCACCACGGCCTGGGCATCGAAATCGGGGATGGTGACCGCGACATGGGTCGGGAGGTTCATTTCGGCATATTCGGGGATGAACCGGGCGCCTGTGCGCCCTGCCAACAAGCCCTCCCAGGTGGACGTCGCGTCCAACCCCAGGCCGCTGACCGCGCCCATACCGGTGATGACCACGCGTCGTTGGGTGTTTGCCATGGTGATATTGTCTCCTCCATGATGTAAACAACGAAAGTCGAGGGAAAGGATAGCATAAGCCTGCGCCATTGACAATGCTTTGGGCATGGGTTATGGAAGGTGCTAGAATAGCCCTAGCTGCCATTTCGCGACCATCCCACCGCTGTGGTGTTTTCTTTGACACCAGGCGGGCCCGTGCGCCCTACCATTCAGCCTGTGACCCCCAACTATGCTTCTCTGAGCGACGCCGCGCTTGTGCAGCTTGCCAAAGAGGATCCCGAGGCTTTTGGCGAGCTCTACGAGCGTTATGTAGATAAAATCTACAACTATATCTACTATCGGGTGAGCGATCAGGCCGAGGCCGAGGACCTGACCGCCCGTACCTTCTTTCGGGCGCTGCGGAAGATCGACAGCTATGAGGAGCGCGGGTTGCCCTTCTCCGCCTGGCTCTATCGCATCGCCCACAACCTGGTTGCCAACTGGCACCGAAGCAATGCCCGCAAGAAATCAGTCCAGCTGGACGAGCTGATCACCGCGGCCTCCAGCGCAGCAAACCCCAGCGCGATTGTGGAACGTGAGGAAATCCACGCCACATTGCTGGAGGTGATCCGCGAACTGCCCGAAGACCGCCAGCAGCTCTTGGTGCTCAAATTCGTGGAACGCCTTCCCAATGCCCAGATCGGGCGCATCATGGGCCGTTCGGAATCCTCCATCAAATCCCTCTATCATCGCACCCTCAAAAGCCTGCGGGCCGAGCTCCAGAAACGTTATCCCACCTAGATCCCGGTGTGTCTATGCCCGAACCTCGCATCGGCATTGTCGTCGATTCCACCTGCGATGTCCCCCCCGATTGGCCTTATCGCGACCGCCTCCACGTGATCCCGGTCCACATCCATTTTCAGGACGAGACCCTGCGCGAGGGGGTGGACATCACCGAGGATGCATTCTATGCCCGGGTGTTGCGAGAAGGCCAGATACCCAAGACATCCCAGCCCAATCCGGAAGAATTTGCCCAATTCTATCGTTCCCTGGCCCATCAGTACGACACCCTGATCTCCATCCACGTCACCGCCCGGCTCAGCGGCACCTATCGGTCTGCGCAGGCGGCCGCGGCCGCGGTCAAGGATGTGATCCAGGTCCACGTGTTCGATTCAGGTGGTGGCTCCGCGGGCATGGGCTTCATGGCAGATGAAGCCCTGCGCATGATCGATGCGGGCGCATCGGCCCGGGCGATCCTGGACCGGCTGGCAACCATCCGTCAGCGGCTTCAGATCTTCCTCACCCCCAAGGATCTGACCTTTGCCCGGATGAGTGGGCGGGTCAGCGCGCTGGGGGCGTTCATCGCCTCGATGCTTCACATCGTCCCCATCATCGTGCTGGTCGACGGCGAGCTCATTGCCAGGGAACGGGCCCGCAGCCGAAAAAAGGCGCTGAAACAGATGGTCGCGATGATGCAGGCACAGTTGGGCGAAGGCCCGGCCAACATCGCGATGGTCCACGCCCAGGCACCTGACGATCTGGCATATTTCCAGGAACTGGTCTTGAACGCCTTCCAGCCCCAGGTGTTCTGGACCACATCCCTATCGATTTCCATTGCCTCCCATCTCGGGCCAGGCACCATTGGTATCGTCGGCTATCGCACGGAGTAATCTCATGTCCAACGAACCTTCTCCCGACCGTCTGGAACGCTATACACACGTCCTCCAAAACCACGGCGAGGCCAAAGCCCGCCTGGTCATGAACCCGGTTTTGCCCGAAGAGGAGGCGTTCTTTGCCCTGATCCAAGACCTCCAGGCCACATTCCAGCCCCAAACGCCTGACCCCGCGTTCAAAGCCCGGCTGCGCGAACAACTCATCGAGGCAGCCCAGCGAGAGCGCAACCTCCGCCAGCTCCGGCAACCCACCCCCTCCCGGTCCACACGCCTGCCCTGGCTCGCGGCTTCGGCCGCGGTGTTGGGCGCGACCGCGACCCTGGCCGGCGCGTATGCCGTCTGGCGCTGGAATGTTGGCCGTCAGGCTGCGTAAATGGTCACATGCACACAACGGGAAACACCGCGGCGAGGCTTCAGCAGTTTTGGGATGTGGTCCAAACGCGATAAAATATCGTTTTGGAATGCCCTTTTCCCGGCGCTTTAGTCGCGTCGACCATCTCAATGAGGTAACAGGACTTATGGCTACTTATTTCAGCAAGATCACCGGTTGGGGCATGTATGTCCCGAGCAATGTGGTAACGAATCACGATCTGGAGAAGTTCCTGGACACCAGCGACGAGTGGATCGTAACGCGCACGGGCATACGGGAACGGCGTATCGTCTCGGAAGGGGAGACTACGGTGAGCATGTCGGTGGCCGCGTCCCGCAAGGCGCTGGAAAAGGCGGGCATTCAACCCGAGGATTTGGACCTGATCATCCTGGCGACTTCCACACCCGATTATCTCGTCCCCCCGGCCTCCAGCCTGGTTCAAGACGAGTTGGGCGCCAAATGCGGCGCGTTCACCCTGGTTGCGGGTTGCTCGGGGTTTGTGTATGGCCTGGCTACCGCGGCCCAGTTTGTGCAGACGGGCGTGTACAAGCACGTGCTGGTCATCGGCGCGGAGGTCATCAGCGCGGGCATCGACTGGGAGGACCGCAACACCGCGGTGCTGTTCGGCGACGGCGCGGGCGCGGTGGTGGTCAGCCGCACCACCCAGCCGGGCGGGCTGCTCAGCTTGAAGCTCGGGTCAGATGGTTCGGGCTGGGATGCGTTGATCGTGCCCGCGCTGGGCGCGAAGAACTACCCCAGCCTTGAAAACATCGCGCGCAAAGAACACAAACTGAAGATGAATGGCCGCGCGGTGTTCAAATTCGCCTCCCGCATCCTCAGTGACGCAACCATGGAGGTGGTGAGCGAGGCCGGGCTGACCATGGACGACATCGACCTGCTCATCCCCCATCAGGCCAACCAACGCATCATCGACCTCGCGCTGCGGCGCCTGAAGTTCCCCGCGGAAAAAACCGTGGTCAATCTCGACCGCTATGGCAACACCTCGGCCGCGTCCGTGCCCCTGGCCATGATCGAAGCCATCGAAGACGGGCGGCTGAAGGAAAACGACAAGGTGGTTATGATCGCGTTCGGCGCGGGCCTGACCTACGCAGCCGTGGTCTGGGAATTCCAGCCTTTCGAAACCGGGCCAGCGGACGAAGAAGAAGCCATCCTGGTCACCAACTGGCCCGTGAACAGTGCGTTCCAGCGCAAGCTGCAGGAGATGCGGGTCGCGGCCTGGAAGATGAAGGTTCAGGCCCGCACAAAGGCCTCCGAAGCTTCCATGGCCATCATGCTCCCCCTCTATTCCTTCCGCAAGGGCCTGAGAAAACGGATGCAGAATGGGAATGGGAAAAAACCCGACGGCCAGTAGTCCGGTATACCAGTAACCCAGAAAACCGGGAAACCAGGAAACCAGGAAACCAGTAGACCGGAAAGCCGCGACATCTTGATCATCCTCCCGGTCTACAGGTGTATCGGTCTACCGGTTTCCCGGTTTACCAACGTTATTCTCAAAGCCGTGCCGGATACAACCGAATGGAGCAAGTGGGAACGAACATCGTCCGCGCGATGCTCAGGGGTTCAATCGCTGGACGTGAGGACGGATCCCCAGGCGATCGATGAGCTCGTTGAGCTCGTCTTCGGTCAAGGCGCGGCCCTTGCCCGCGAACGCGGTGAGCGCGGCCTCCATCATATTCGTGCCGAAGGAGCGGCCTTCATAGCGCGGGGTCGTGGTGATAAGCCAACGCACCCCCCGTTCCTTCAGCAAAGCCACATCCGCTTCCGTGGTCGTATTGGTGAGGATATCCTTGCCCGTCAGGTCCTCGGGCATGTGCTTGCGGATGTATAAGAAATCGCCGGCGATGAGGTCTGCCTGGGCCCAATACGTCTCAAATTTGGGTTCGATGGTCTCCTGCTTTTCGCCCGTGGGATAAACCATGGAGATGGGGAGGTTGGCGACAAAGGGGAGCAGGATGCGGGCCAGGCGGCGTAGGTTGGTGAGCCCTTTGACGGGGATGGGAATGCCCAACGCGAACATGAGATCGCCGAAGATCACCTCGTCCGCCACCTCGGACACGGCCTGGGCCATGCCAAAGCGATCCACGCCCAGGGTGAAGAAGGCGCGCCCATAGTGAGGCACACCGCCGAGTTGCTCCGCGGCGAGCTGGAAGACGCGGCGCTCGAGGGTGTGCTTCAGGCCGCGGCCATCCACCACGGGCGTTTGTTTCACATCCCGCACGAGCCCCAAGCCCGACCGCAGAGGATATTCCCTGCCATCCACCCGCAGGTAAAGCTCAACCCCGCCCACGCCCAACGCATCCACCTGGCCATCCAGCTCCGCAAACAAACGCCTCGCTTTATCAGCATCCCCATCCGTACCGATACGCTCCACCTGGATGGGCACCCCCTCGAATTCGATGATGACCTGCTTGTTGCGCTTGCTGCTCCCCAGGCTAACGCTGACCGCGCGTTTCATGAGCCATCCTCCTCGCCCTGTGTGGGCAACACACGAAATTCACCATCGACCACATCCGCGGAGGTCCTATCCGCCTGGCCGATGGAATGAAAATCCGCGTATTTGTAAGCCTCCTGGTGATACGCCTCACTTTCCACACGGATATCCTGAAACACCCTCATCTTTCGCTTCAGATAAAGGGCCAACACGATGACGCCAAAGATAACGATGAGGAAAGAGAGGCAGATGAAGAAAAGGATAGCGCCGATAACGTTCATGGTTGCTTTGAAAATAGGATTCGGATCGATGAAGATCGAGGTCGTCAGGACAACGGTGAGCGAGGCGCCGGCGGGCGTGAAACGTAATGCGTGAAACGTGAGGACTTACGCATTACGCATTACGTATCACGAACTCGGCTTCCCGCGCCCACGTGGCCGCGAAACATATTTCGTGGTATCGGCGAGCCGTTACTCATATTGTCCGCTTCCATGCGGGGATACGATCGCTGACCTGGCGGCCGCCCGCGTCGTAGAGGACCTCCCAATAGGGCAGCCACGCCACCGCGACCAGGTCCACACTCACATCCGCGCGGCGGGGCTTGACCTCATAAGGCTCGATGTCGTCCAGGGTGGCCTCCCACTTGGCCGCGATGGCCTCGGCCTCCATCCGCACTTCCTCTTCCATCGCGCGAATCTCTTCCTCCAGCCGGGCGATCTCCTCCTCCGATTCCTCGACTTCGAGCCGGGCTTTTTCGGTCATGCGGCGCTTGGTCAGGGCCGAGGAGATGGACTTCTTCCGACCGAAGATGCCGAACACGCCCAGCAGCGTCTCCGCGCCCGAGACCATCTCCTCCTGCTTCCGCGCGGCATACTCCGCCCGATCCTCGGCCAGCTCCGCCTGCTCCCGGCGCAGGCGTTTGCGCAACCGCTCCAGCTTGGTCTGATAGCGCTTGCGCACCTTGTCCACCTCCGCGTCCCGCTCCTCCCGGGCCGCCTGGGCCAGACGAATGCGAAATTCCCGCTCCGATTCCCCCGGGCGGCTGTAGAGCTTCAGCGTGGGGTTATAGAGAAGCGTCAGGCGCTTCTCATGATACAGATAATCCGAGAAATCCTTGGTGATGCGTTTGAGCTTGCGCGCGGTGTTGATTTCTCGCGGGACTTCGCCGAAGAGTGCGCCTTCTTCCTCGGGCGCGTCTTCCAGGTCCTCCAGGTCGATGTCCACATCCTCCGCGAACTCCCAATTGATAATGCTATCGATATCGTTGGCATAGAGCAATTTGCGGACGGCTTCGACTTGGTTCACTCCCCGGCGACGGTCCACAAACGCCACCTTGCCAGCCAAGAAGAGGCCCGGTTCATAAACAACCCGCGTGGTTTGGGGCTCGATGCGCCGGCCTTCCTCCTCTTCCAACAGGGCCAGGGCTTTTTTCGCACGCAACGTGATGGGGAAGAAGACCTGGGGCACCTCGGGCGGGAGCGTGGGGGGATGATCGCTGTAGCCGGGCGGCAGGACGACTTCGGGAGGGGGCGCTTCCTGGCGGATCACCGCCGGGCCCGCGGGTGGCGCCGCGGCAGGGCTCGCCGCGTCCGACATCGTCGCTTTCACCGGAGCCATCAATTGGGCCACTTGCTCCCGACTCAACGGCCCGCGCAGATAACTCATGGCCCAGCGGGTCTGGAAGATGATGGGCTCATCTTCGTGCACGTTGTGCAGCAGGAAGACCCGGGAATCCAGCGAGGAGATGATCTTGCTGAGCTGGCGTTTATCCAGCGCGCCGCTCCCTTCGGATGCGGATTCCAGGCCCGCGAGCATGCGTTCCTTGTCCCGTTCGGCCTGCAACTTGCCGATGAACCAGGTCCCCGCGTTGGTCAGGCCCTTGTAGTCCAGATCGGCCGGGTTCTGGGTGGTGAGGATGACGCCGAGGCCGTAGGCCCGGGCCTGTTTCATCAGGGTGAGGAGGGGCTTTTTGGATGGGGGCTCCCCGATGGGCGGGAAGAATCCGAACACCTCATCCATGTACATGAGCGCGCGCAGGCTCGTGGTACCCTTCTGCTGGCGCATCCAGGTCACCAACTGCTCCAGCAGGAGGGTGACAAAGAACATGCGCTCGGAATCGCTGAGGTGGGCGATATAGAAGATGCTGTGACGGGGCTTGCCTTCGCGATTATAGAGCAGGGTATCGATGTCCAGGGGATCGCCTTCCAGCCAGGATTGGAAGCTGGGCGCGGCCATGATCGCGTTCAGGTCCATGGCCAGTTCAAAACGGTCTTTCTGGGGGAAGAAGGTTTCGACGTCGAAGACCCCTAGCTTCGTGATGGGGGGATTCTGGATGGCCATGATCAGTCGGGCCATGTCCAGGTCCTCGCCCCGTTGCCAGTAGTATTCGAAGATGTTGGAGAGGAGGATGTGTTCCCGGCTGCGCAGGGGGTCCGCGTCGATTTTGACCAGGCCCAGCAGCGCGCTGACCGTCCCTTGGATCTGCTCCCGCAAAATCTCCTTATTCGCCTCCCAATCCAGTTTGGGAGCCTTCAGCGAAGCCAGGATAGAGATGGGCAGGCCCGCGTCGGAGCCGGGGGTGTAGATGAGGAATTCTGCGTTTTCTTTGAGCATGCGGATGCGTTCGGGGCCTTCGCCCCATTCGGCCAGGCCCTTGCGCCACACCTCCGCCATCTTGGCCGCGTATTCCTCGATGGACATGCCTTTGCGCCGGGCGTCATCGATATTCACCCAGGGTTGAAAATCCTCA